>PWWL01000252.1 GCA_003561515.1 Balneolaceae bacterium | reverse complement strand
GTTACAGATTGTTGAATGAAAAACCTAAAAAGGGCGCCGACAACAAGCTTGTGGCTTTTATTCATCCAAATGAGAGTAATGGGGTTTTGATTGAGCTGTGTCAGTCGATGGATTGACTTAATATCAATTTGAGATAAGAAAAATGAACACGTGTCTCAACTCCTTCACACAACAACAAGGAGGGGGCGGGGGTGGTTGATGCTCCTTGAGAAAGCTTTGGAGTTGGAAAAATGTTAATGCTTCTTTTCAAGCACTCCTAAATCGCTAACGCGTTCAAAAAATGAGCCCCTCCTTGAAAAGCCATATATGGTCCCGATCCTACGGGGGAGGGGACTTTCTTAGTACCAAATTCCATGTCTTATCGAACTTATGTTAATTACCCGTTCTGGCACCGCCGCTGAGCAGGTAGAGCACCGCCATCCGAACGGCCACCCCGTTTGTCACCTGGTTCAGGATTACAGCGCGGTCGCTGTCGGCTACTTCGCTTTCCATTTCCACCCCGCGGTTTATCGGGCCGGGATGCATCACGGTGAATTGCGGGTATTTTTCGAGATGCTCCATTTTAATGCCGAACGTTTCATGGTACTCGCGCAGGCTGGGGAAAAGGTCTACACCACCGCCAATCCGCTCCATCTGAATCCGAAGCGCCATGGCGATATCACACCACCCAAGAGTCTCTTCCAGGTTGTATGATACGTCGGCACCCAGCGATTCAACAAAAACCGGCATCAGTGATTTCGGCCCGCACACCACTACCTCGGCACCCGTTTTCTTAAGCCCGATAATGTTGGACCTCACCACGCGGCTGTGTGAAATATCTCCGATAATGGCCACTTTCTTACCCTTAAGATCGGGGTGAATTTGCTGCATGGTAAACATATCGAGCAGTGCCTGGGTCGGATGCTCGTGGGCTCCGTCACCCGCATTAATGATAGCTGCATCCACACAGCGTGTGAGAAAATGCGGCACCCCGGGACTTTCGTGGCGGCTCACCACCATATCGATCTTCATCGAGCTGATGTTGCGGATGGTATCCTTCAGCGACTCCCCTTTCTTGGCACTTGACGTGCCGGCCGAGAAGTTGACCACGTCGGCACCCATGCGCTTTTGCGCCAGCTCGAACGAGAGCCGGGTTCGGGTGCTGTTTTCGTAAAACAGATTCACAATGGTTTTGTCGCGCAGCGTTGGGATTTTCGGAACGGGACGGTCAAGCACTTCACGAAAAGTTTTGGCCTGCTCCAGCACGTAGAGAATATCTTCGGCGGTGTAGTCGGCCAGTCCGAGCAGGTGCTTTTGTGAGAAGGTATACTCCCGGTCAATCATTGTTGGAACCTCCGGTTTTTACCAGGTAAACGGCATCTTCACCGTCCAGTTCTTTCACTTTTACCCGCACTTCTTCATCGGCATGCGTTGGAACGGTCATACCAACATAGTCGGCGGTAACAGGCAGCTCACGATGGCCTCGGTCAATCATACAGCAAAAGCGGATGCTTCTCGGGCGTCCATAAGCCATGAGGGCATCCATGGCAGACCGAACGGTTCGCCCGGTGTAGAGTACATCATCTACAAGAATCACATCACGATTAAACAGGTCGAACGGAATTTCAGTCACCTTCACTTCCGGCATCTTCAGTTTAGAGCGAAAGTCGTCGCGGTAGAAAGTGACGTCCAGAACTCCGAAATCGGGTTTTACATCCAGTTCTTTTTCAATGATATCAAGAATTCTGCGGCCCATGTAAACGCCTCGCGTCTGCATACCTATCACGGCCGGCTCGGAGGGATCATCATACGGCTCAAGAAACTGGTGGGCAAAACGCAGGTAAGTGCGTTTCACGTCTTCTTCCGTCATGATTTTTGCTTCTTCCAACAGGATATCCCGGCTCATTTTTATGCACAAAATTAGGCAATACGGGAATGGTTTACAATTCAGAAATGATAAGCATCTGGAACTCAGCGTCCTTACTTTATTCTCTTTTTCGAACCCGAACCGATGTCGCCCGAACAGTCCCGTAAAATTCTGCTGATCATTGCCATTGCGGCAATATCCATTAATCTGAGGCCATCTATCACAGCAGTTGGACCACTCATCAGCGAAATACGAGGAGACACCGGCCTTTCGAATACCCTGCTCGGCATGCTTACTACGCTGCCGGTGCTGGCATTTGGAATCTTTTCGGTACTCACCCCGCTCATAACCCGACGATTTGGAACCGAGGGCACCATGGCCCTCGCCCTTGTGCTGCTTATGGGCGGCATTCTGCTTCGTGTTGCGCCGGCCGCCGTACCCCTCTTTTTGGGGACTGCCCTGCTTGGCATCGGAATTGCGCTCGGCAACGTGCTTCTTCCCGGCATCGTCAAGAAAAGCTTTCCCCGTCGATACGGGCTTGTTACCGGTATCTACTCATCCATGCTGGGTGTGGGTGCCACCATTGGCGCCGCCGTGAGTGTGCCCCTTTCGGAGGGTGCCGGCCTTGGCTGGCGATGGGCACTGGGAGCATGGGCAGCAGTTGCGTTTATTGCTTTCATCATCTGGCTTCCCCAAATGAAACAGAATCTGCCGGTTACGGCACGCCGGGGCCTTCGGGAATCGCTGCGCCAGCTCGGCACCTCTAAACTGGCTTGGAACGTGGCCCTTTTTGTGGGTCTGCAGTCATTTTCATTCTACACTATCGTAGCATGGCTGCCCGAAATTCTGATTGACCGCGGCGCCTCATCTGCCTATGCAGGCTATATGCTTGCCGTAACACAGGGCGCCGGGGTGTTGGGCACGCTCATTATCCCCACCTGGGCGGCACGTAGGCAGCGACAGCGATTCCCGATTATGATCCTGGTAGTGCTTGAAGTAGTCAGCATCATCGGATTGATGATGCCTTCTCTTTTCCTTGTAGAGCTATGGTCGGCCATCATTGGATTCTGCCTTGGCGGCAGTTTTGGACTCGCACTGCTCTTCATTGTAATTCGCAGCCGAAGTGCGGAAACCGCCAATGAGCTTTCTGGCATGTCGCAATCCATCGGCTACAGTCTTGCCGCAACCGGCCCATTCCTGTTTGGCGCCATTTTCGACCTGACCCTGAACTGGCTCTACCCAATGATTCTGCTTCTCCTGATTGCATTCATAAAACTGGCAACCGGCTGGGTGGCGGGTAGGGATGAGTATGTGTAGGTTCAAGGAGCAGGGAGCAGGGAGCAGGGAGCAGGGAGCAGGGAGCAAGTTGATTACAAGATTTCCTGCTGTCAACTTTTTTGGATTTAGAACATTAGAACTTAGTGCTTGCTGCTTGCTGCTTGCTGCTTGCTGCTTGTTGCTTGTTGTTTCGAACTTTCACCCAGCTCCCTGCTCCTTGAACCCGAGCCTAAATTCACCTCTGCCTCGGAATCAGGTAAAACTCCTCCGCTCTTCCGTCGATGTACCAGACGTTTTCGCCGTCGAAAATGGCATCTTCCTCGAGCATGATCAGGATGTTGCGGTTCCACTCAGGAACGAACACCTCGGCATTCAACTCAATGGAGTGCGCCGTGTTCGGGTAGAGCGGATAATCGCCCTT
>PWWL01000140.1 GCA_003561515.1 Balneolaceae bacterium | reverse complement strand
GCGTATGCGTTCACTTTTTCCGATACCGGCCGACTGTTCCTTCAGATATGCTTTTTGCAGTCTATTTTCCCCGATTCTGTGCCACAGGTAAAGGTTGGCCCAGTAGTGAAGCTGTATCTTTCTCTCTCGTACTTTTTCAAATAGCTGCTTTTCTTCACTCCCGAGTAAAACTTCCCCCTTCCTGCCGAGGTCCGGTTCAAACATGCCCGTGTTCTCCAGAACCGATTTTCGGATCAGCATATTTCCTCCACGAGGAAAGTTGTTAGACGGATACATTCTGTCTGAATCACCCAGATCGTGCAGGCCGAACATTGGCATCAGTTCGCCGGGTATCCAGTTCGGCCTCTCGTCAAAACCATCAAATGAAACATAAATGCGCCCGCCCGCACACTTCGCATCGGGATATTTTTCAAGGTAGTTAAGGGCTGCAGCCACGAAATCGGACGGCAGGTGCACATCGTCATCGATGTAAAGAATATTGTCTGATCCGGCTTCAGTCACGGCCCGGTTTCTGGCATGCGAAAGCCCCTGCTTATCCTCTTTTACGGCCTTAAACTGATGGTTCTTGTATTTCGCTGCAAAATCCCTGCAAACATCATTTGTGTGATCGCTGCTATTATTGTTAACAACAACAATTTCGTACGTTTTCGAATCAGCTGTCTGGGCAACTATATCGTTAAGCGTATCCCGGAGGTATTCGGCCCGGTTGTAGGTGCAGATCGCAATTGTTATGAGTGGGAGTTTGTTCATATGTTTAAGGCAGCGGCAAATATAACCATTTGAACTTATAAGACCATTGAATAACGAAAGCAAGCCTCTCGTAACCGCCATCATCCCCACTCATAACCGGGCAGACCTTCTTCCCCGCGCCATCGATTCTGTGTTGGAGCAGACATGGGATACGATCGAAGTGGTAGTGGTTGATGACGCCTCCACCGATAATACTCCTGAGGTTCTGGCAGGTTACAAAAAAGAGCATTCAGTCAGGATAATCCGTAACGAGAATTCAAAGGGGGCAGCGGCAAGCCGGAATATTGCGATTGAGCACGCTGCCGGAGAGTTCATTGCCGGACTGGATGATGACGACTACTGGCGACCGAAACGTATTGAACTGATGATGGAAGAGTTTGAAGAGGGATACTCGGCCGTATGCTCGAACGACCGTATGGATTTTGGAGAAAAAGAGATCGTCTGGAAAAAAAAGCCGGTCATCACGCTCAACGACCTTCTCTTCTACAACCAGGTTGGCAACCAGGTACTTACAAAAAAAGAGTACCTGCTGGCCGTTGGCGGGTACGATGAATCGCTGCCATCAGCCCAGGATTATGATCTTTGGATCCGCCTGGTACATGATTTTGGTCCGATAAAGACTGCACCTCATACCCTCCAGGTCGTGAATATGGAACCGGAAAGGGACCGTATTTCCACCTCGGGCGATGAAACCACAGGCTACCATGTATGCTTCGAGAAGCATAAAGAGAAGATGAATGAGGCTCAGAAGAAATACCAGAATTACCGCATTAAACTGGCAGAAGGTGAGCCGGTAGGCTGGTTTGAAATGTTTCGGTCTGTGCCGCGTGGCTTACGGCTAAAGGAGATCACACGAAAACTGTTCCTCTGAATAAAAGAGACCAAAAACCCTTATTTAAACCATCCCTTAGTTTCAGGTATGCAGATGAAGCAGTGAACCGAAGTACCGGTCGTAATGAGCGGGAGTAAACGGTTCAAAACCATTTCCGGGAAAATTGGTCATTTCGCCAAACAGGATCTTGTCTTCAAGCAGGTAAAGATCCACTCTCACAAAATTAAAGCCCTCTGAAAGTTTATCAGCAACCTCAAATGCCTCTTTGATAAGTAATGGTATTTCCGGTTCATTTGCCGGTTTATCATACAGCAGTTCCATTTCCAGCGGTTTCAGGTTGCGATCATAAAGCATACGTCGGTGTTCGTCATATCTGCCAATATCGATCTGCAGAATCATCGCTTTTCCGTGATAGCAAAAAAACTTGTAGTCTTCCGGAACGGCTTTATCCTCCGTGAGCATCAGTTTTTCAGCGATTATGGTGCGCCGAAGCCCACGATACACCCATTCCCGCCCGAACGCAGCATAATCTGTTTTTTGCCATTTCTTCGTGAGCATGGAAACTTCTTCAAAATTCTCTTCATCCTTGTTGCTGACGATCCGGATCATTCCTGAACCATGGTTGGCTTTGAGAACGAATTGACGGGGCAGTGAATCCCAAACATCTCGATTGAGCTCATTATACACACCAAGCAGCGGAATAAGATACTCCTCCCCAATCCGGCCTGATACAAAATCACGAACCTTTACCCGGTCGGCAACGAGTTTCCGAAGATCACTGCGGTCGTACAGCTTTAGCCAGTTAATTTTTTCAGAGAAGGTTTCGGGCCTGTCAAGATTGAGGATTTCACCGGTACTCAGCCAGTAGCGTGTTTTGGCATACTGTCTGTCGGTCATAAAGTGGCGAAGAAATCCCCAGAAGAGTTTATTGAGGATGGCCTGGATCATGATTCTTCTGATCCGCCATCTTCAGCATCTGTCTGCTCCCGGCGGCGAAACTGAAGAAAAAGTCCAAAGCCTCCCGTGGCAAACAGAAGCAGCGTGCCGATTACGGCGAGACGGTTTCCGGCAACGTACCACACTGGATCAAGCCGCATTTCCAATGTGTGATCACCTGCAGGTATCTCAAACCCTCTCAGCACATAGTTGGTACGGATGATCTCAATCTCTTCCCCGTTCAAAGTGGCCGTCCAGCCGGGCGGATACCAGATTTCACCAAGTACCATAAAACCTGGCTCATTTCTCGAAATTTCCATGGAGATAGCGTTTGCATTATACGTAGTTATACGTGCCTCTGCATTCGGGTCCGGTTGAATATCAGCAGATGGCCGATATGTGGTAAATGCAGTTTGGGAAGGATCAAAATCATCTGATATGCGGCGGAGAACTGCCGGCTGGCTTTCGAGCACTTCAACCGATCCCACAAACCATGCTTTCGGAAGTACATTGGTATTTTCAATCACCACGCCCCGTTCATCCTGAAAAGCGGTCTCAAAACCGGGAATACCAACCGGCGACTGTGTGGAGAGATACCGGATGTTCAGCATATTAAGAATTCCGGTATTGATGCCCATCGATCCGGAGAAAAACGCCTCGTCAATCAGGTCCTGGTAGTATCCCAGTTTGGCACCTGAGTACCCCCCTGCCGACGGATAAAAGAAAGCCGGAATGGCGTTGTTGAAGGGGTTGTCGAGAAGCGGAAGCACACGGTATTTCCAGCCTTCATCGGTCTCAACATTCTCGCTAAGAAAGCGGTCAAGGTTTCTCTCTGTACGCTCGATATAGCCTTCACGGGTCATGTCTCCATCAACCAGCGAGCGCTCACTCAGATACCGGCTGTCAACGCTGATTAAATCGTAGGCAAGAATCACGCAAAACGCGATCGCTCCTGCCGAAACAGGTATCTTATTCAAACCCATAGCCCAGATCAGCCCGCCACCAACTAGGAAGAGAAATGCGAATCGAAGAGTGTCGCCTCTGGCAAGATCTTCACGATCAGGAACGAGCTCGTTCTGGATGAATCTGTCAACCGTTTGCTGAACCCGCGGATCATTTACATCCACCTGGTTTTGTTGGGCTATCTGCTGTGCAAGCTGCTCGCGCTCACCCGGTTTTTCGAATGAGAGCATGGTGAATCCGATTAACAGAGCTCCGAGGGCCAATCCGGCAGGAATAAAGAGTACTCTCCTCCAAGCGTCTCCGCTTTTGGATTTAAGCTGCTTTAGCATCCAGTCAACACCGAGTACGGCAGGAAAAGCGAAACAGAAAACGGAGACCATCAGCCACATTTCCGGTACCCGAAATTTGTCGAACAAAGGGAAGTAAGCGAACATAAGGTTATTTAACGCGCCGAAATGCTCACCCAGCGAAAATAATACCGTGGCAATACCCGGCCCGAGAAATACCCATTTGAGCCGATGGTCCGATTTCATCACCCCAATCACGAAAAAGAGGAAAGCCAGTGCCCCGAAGTAGTGCGGGCCGCTGGTAAACGTTTTGGGGCCCCAATACAGCTCTGAGCCGCCATAGGCGCCTGGTATGAGAAGTGTAAGCAATTCGCCCCAGCCCTGCGACCATGCAAAAGCATAATCTCGCGACAGTCCATCGGTTCCGGCCAGTTCAGAGCCGCCGCGCATGCTGAACGGTGAATATTCCATGGTGCTCCAGTAGAGCTGTATAGAAATGAGAACGGCGATTACCGCGGCACCGAGGAGCCAGGCCGTGTGTTTGGCAAAAGGTTTGGCATTGCCTGCCTTAATCGCTTTAACCAGGTCATAAACGAACAGCGTACCCAGCGGAAAGAGAAAGAAATAGGTTACCTGTGGGTGATACGCACGCATGTGGAGAGTCAGCGCCCATGCAAAGATGAACAAGGCCAGCCAGGGATTGATCTTTGAGCGTGTTAAGAGCAGATATCCGCTGTAAAGCCAGGGAATGTAAATGTAGGCCAGAAATTTGGCATTATGCCCGGCCCCGATGATGATCGGGATGTAGGTTGTAAACCCGATAATAATAGCTCCGAAAACAGCAGAAAGCGGCCTTGCCCCAAGAAGGATAAACATCAGGTAGGCGCCGGCCAGTAAAATCCACATCTCTGCAGCGGGATAAATGACGCGCAAGCCGCGCAGAACCGTGTTGTCGAGGTTGCTGATTTGCGGCGGATGAGATATGGTTGTAGCAGGCATCCCTGAAAACATATTGGATGCCCAGTGAGCGGTTTCATCGTACTGCTCCTTGTGCTGCATCAGCGATTCTGCACCGGCCCGCCACTGAATCACATCATGCCCCATATACTGCTGTCCGCCGAGAACCGATGCATGAAACAGGATTACCGGCAGGATAAAAAGAAACAGAAGTGCGAAAACATGTTTTTTACCGGAAGGCAATTTCTCCCAGAAATCGGGCGGATCGGGAAGCTGTTTTTTTGACTTCTGTCTCTTTTTGGCAGACATGCAGGGCGGTTACTGATTGATGTTTTCCGGAATTGACCTGAACGTTATTCGATCACCCTTGGAACGCGGAAGTAGTCGGAATCGGCATCCGGGGCATTCTTCAGAGCATCATCATGACTAAGCGGTTCTTTGGCCTCATCGTTGCGGAAGGTAGTGGCCGTAATCTCGGTTACATGCTCAAGTGGCTCCACCCCGGAGGTATCGAGTTCATTCAGGGTTTCCATGTAGCCAAGGATCTTGTTCATATCTTCTTTCAGGCTTTCTGCCTCCTCATCGCTCAGCTGAAGTCTGGCAAGGTTGGCTACGTAGTAAACATCATCTTTGGTAACAGACATATTCAGGTCTGGATTGAAATATTCGGATTTACAGCAAAATGGCCCGTAAATTAACAAATAGTTTCATAAAGAACGGAGCGAATTTCCGTAATCGGTAATCCGGTCAGGCGCCCTCTGTACTATTTTCGAGTATCTGAACCATATCTTTTGCCACCTGCATACCTATGGCAACACCCATGCCGCTGAGGCCCGCAGCTACAAATACACCAGAATCTGTTTTCTCGATAACCGGCTCCTTATTTGGTGTCATCCCCATGATTCCGCTCCACTCCATCTCGATTTCCCAGCCGGCTTCAAGCCGCACTACTTCATTCGTAAATTGGACAAGGTAGTCATGGATTTTTGGATTGACTCCAAAGTGGTGAGTGGTCTCTTCATCCCTTGCAATATCTCTCGCTCCGCCCATCAACAGCCTGTTTCCGATATTACGAAAGTACACATATCCTTCGTTGTAATTGAATGTTCCCTTCCATCCGAGCTTTTTTAAAGGTTTGGTTATAAAAATTAATCCCCGAGCCGGTTTCACCGGTACATCAGCCAACGATTTAGTAAATCCATTAGCAGCAACCACCACATTCTTTGCCTTAATGTAATAGCCGTCTTTAAGCTGAACCCCGTGTTCAGATGTTTTTATAACTTCAGAATTCCAGAAGATAGTTACACCAGCCTTGCTCAGCCTCCGATGAATTGATTTCATCATCCTGCCACTGTTCAGGGCACCCTCCACTCGATTTGTAATCGCTTTATAACCCCGATATTCCGTTACAGAGTAAACATCCTTTAGCCCTGTTTTTTCATACACCAATCGATTCATTTCCCCGATACTTCCGGCGCATCTTTCAAACAGATCGTTTCTGGTAAAGATCTCGATTCCACCCGTATGCTCGTAGCCACTCTCCTCATCCGTCAGTGTTGCCCTCAGAAGCTGCAGTCCATTCCATCTGCGCTCGATTCGGTTTAGCACGGTGTTTTTACCGGCAAGCCCAAAATCGGCAAGGTGCTCCGACATGGAGCCAATACATGAAAAACCGGCATTTCGGGTGCTGGCCCCATATGGATGAAAACCTCTCTCAAGAATTGCGACTTCAGCTTCGGGATTTTTTTCTTTGTAAAAAAGAGCTATCGATGAGCCCACAATCCCTGCACCAACAATCAATAGATCCCAATCGGCGCTCAACTCTTCACGCTCCCAAAACGATTGAGAATTGTATGCGTTGTTCATGTGCCTCTGAGTTTTTCCATGTACTGATGACACTGTTCATGACCTTCTTGGGGAGACCACGCTGCAAACTTTTTATCTGATTCAGCATCATATGGACCCTTTTTACATTCAAACAAGACCGTATCATCCTCAAGCACCAAAAATGTATGCCATGTTTCGGGCTCAATGTCCACAACTCCCGGAATGGGCGAAGCAGAAATAATAGTATCTGTAATAACAGCCCCGGTATCATCAAACGTAAAAAACCGAATGCTACCTTTTAACAGCACAATAGACTCTGTGGCGTGAGGCATTGGGTGTAAATGCGGCCGGATATATGTTCCCGGCTGCAAAAAATTAACGATGCGCTGTACTTCAGCTTCCTGCACCCTGTGAACCGGCAGAATCATCCTGAGCCGTTTTGAATCCCTCGAAGCTTCAAGTCCTTTGCGTATCATATCCTCAGTCAGCGAAAAGATAGAACCTGAAACATTCGGTAGTGCACGTATTGATTGATTTTTCTGATTCACAAAAGCCTGCTTTCAATTTCCAAGAACCCTTAATACAACAATCGCATCTTTTTTGATGCTGTAGAATAGCTTGTACTGTTTTTCAATAATGAGTGCCCGAATCTCTTTTCTATCGGTCTCGAGTCCAGTATCGGGGAACAACCGGGCCTGAAACAGCTTGTCCACAATTAGCTGGTTCAGCGTTCCTGAATAGCCGGTATTGCCGGTTTTCTCGTTCCATGATTTATAAATCCTGATTCTGTCTTTTTGTGCAGAATGTGTCCAATATACGTTCAAAGCCATTTTTTCACCTGCAGATCTGCCTGTTCGTCAAGGATTAGTCTTCCTTCGGTAATATCCTCTTCGGCCTTAAAAATAGCCATCAGATCGGACTGGCTGAGTTGTACACGGTCCGGAATATCGCCATCATGGCTTTCAATTGTAGAGAAAAGCTTTTGTATCAATTGTTCGCTGTCGATATCCTGAATACGGTGGATAAGCCGGGATTTTAAAGCATCAAGAGACATAAAATCGCGATTGATTAATCGATCGGCCGGGTTGATGAGCCGCAGATGAAGACACACAATAATAATTTCACAACGTATCAATATAGCATAAACAGCTATATCAAGCTACCTGTCAAGTACAAGCCCTGCCATGATTGAAGCACCGGTCAGAAACGCCTTCTCATCAATGTTATAGCGCGGATGATGCCAGCTCCACTTTGAATCTGCTTCATCGCTGCCGCTTCCAAGAAAGAAAAACGCTCCGGGAAACACCTGCTGGTAAAAAGCAAAATCCTCGCCCGCCATCAGAGGCCTTTCCATTCTGATTATGTTGGCCTCACCGATAACATTTGCAGCAGCAGCCACAAGTTTATCCGTACAGTTTTCATCATTCACAACTGCGGGATATCCTTCGTTGAACTGAAACGAATAGGCCGCGCCGGCTCCCTCAGCTATGCCTTTCAGAATTTGCTCCATCCGCTGCTTAATCAGGTCGGCCGTATCTTTAGAAAATGTTCGTACAGTACCGATCAGCTCGGCACTGCCCGGAATCACATTGTACGTTGATCCGGCACGGACCCTTCCTACGGTTACCACAGCCGGCTCGGTGGGGTCCAAAGATCTGCTGACAATGGTTTGGAATTTTGTGATAGCTTCCGCTGCCAGAACAACCGGATCTACCGTTTGATGAGGCGAAGCCGCGTGCCCTCCCTTCCCGATAATCTCTATCTCAAACTCGTCGGGGCGGGCCATAAACGAGCCTGATTTAACCGCGATTTTTCCGGGCTCTATGGCCGGGCTCATGTGCAGCCCGTAGATCTCTTTAACACCCTGTTTTTGCAGAAAACCCGATTCGGTCAGCAGCCGTCCGCCACCGGGCAGCTTTTCCTCGCCCGGCTGAAAAATCAAAAGAACTTTTCCTTCGATCTCTTGCTGCATGTCGGTCAGGATCCGGGCTACCCCAAGCAGGTTGGCCATATGGGCATCGTGGCCGCAGCAATGCGCTGCACCCGGACGTTCAGAAAAGAATTCCTTCTTGGCATCCCCTTCTTCGTCCATGGCCAATGCGTCAATATCGGCACGTAGCGCAATAACCTTATCAGACGGTTTACCCTCAATGATGCCAATGCAGCCTGTTTCAAGGGGCTGCTCCACATCAATGTTCAGTTTTTTTAGCTCATGTATGATATACTCTGTGGTATCGTACTCTTTAAAACTGACTTCCGGGTTTTTATGCAGATAGCGCCGGGTTTGCACCATGTAGTCGAAGTAGTCTTCAGCTTTTTCCCTGATTGTTGTATTGTAGCCGGCCATATCAGAACGCCCAGAAAATGGTTTATGTTAAGACAGTGAATATTAACGAACCAAATATACCTATTTATGAATCCCTTTGAACTGCATATTCCAACACGAATTTTTTTTGGCAAAAATAAAGCAGAAGCTTTTTTTGACCAGCTTTCTGAGTATGGTTCAAAAGTGCTGTTGGTAATTGGTGGCGGGAGCGTGAAACGTCTCGGCTATCTTGATGAAGTAATTTCAGAGCTTGAAACCCGTGAAATCACTGTTACCCTATTCGAAGGAATCGAACCAAACCCATTGGCTCAAACGATTGATAAGGCCGCTGAGCTTGGCAACCGCAAGGAAGTCGATTTTGTGCTCGCGCTGGGAGGCGGTTCTGTGATGGATGCATCAAAGGCAATTGCGGGACTCATTCACGAAGACGAAAAAGAGATATGGCCCTTCGTACTAGGCGAATCAAGATACAAAACCATGAAAGGTGCTCTGCCTGTGGTGGCAATCCCAACTACTGCGGCTACCGCTTCGGAGGTAACAGCCCATGCAGTCATTTCGAATAAGGAGGTTAAAGGTAAGGCTCCGATCAGCTACCCATTTATGAAACCCTCGGCCTCTTGGTTGAATCCGGCATACCATACATCTATTCCACTCACGGCAACTCGCGATGGTGCTTCAGACATCATCAGCCACGTTATTGAGAATTATCTGCTCGGCGGCAATGATTCTCCACTGGCCGACCGATACAGTGAAGGTGTGATGGAAACCGTAATAACAACGCTTCCGAAGATCGAAGAAAGCCCGGAAGATGAGGCACTTCGCGGGCGTCTGATGTGGGCGTCTACCCTTGCACTGAACGGAATGCAGGTAGCCGGACGCAAGCCGGCGCCTTTTACGCTACACAACCTTGAACACGCACTAAGCGGATACAATCATGAGCTGGCACACGGGCGCGGCCTTGCAACCCTTTACCCGGCATACCTGAGATGGCTCTTGAAAAACGACCGTGTTACAGACCGCATGGCTCTTCTTGGCAGCCGGCTTTTCGGTATTGAGTATAATGACGATGCAGCAGGTGCTATGGCATTTATTCAGGCATTCGAAGCATGGCTTCAGGAAAACGGCCTTTACCAGCGTCTCTCTGATGTAGGCGTTCCTACTGAGGCTTTTGGTGATGTGGCAGACTACGCCATAAAAACATACGGCGGCGGTAAGGAGCTGAGTGCCGCAGGCCCCCTCAACAGGGAGCAAATCATCGAACTTTTTGAAATGACCGAAAACCAGCATGCTGAAATGGAGGCTGCTGAGTAGCAGGCCTGAACATATTCAGGCAAAAGGATTATATTCAGAACTACGTAAAGTTCCCAAATCACAATCAATTTCGAATCATGCATTATCTGCTGATATACGACCTTTCACCCGACTACCTGGAGCGCCGGGGTGAATTCCGGCAGGAACACCTCGATCTTGCATGGGAAGCTGCAGGAGCAGGCGATCTTGTTCTGGGCGGTGCTCTTCAGAATCCCGCCGATCAGGCGTTTCTGCTGTTTGAAGGCGACTCACCCGACGCAGCCGAACACTTCGCCCGGCGTGACCCATACGTCAAAAACGGACTCGTAAAGAGCTGGAGTGTGCGGCCATGGATGACGGTTGTCGGGAAAGATGCGTCCTCACCCGTGAGATAGCCGAACTCTGGACACCTCTCCGTTGTTTAGCTGAGAAACCAGAATTATTCATATGAAGATCTTTTCTATCACCACAGCAATTCTGCTGATTTCTGTTACCTGCATCATCGCCCAGGAACGCATCACCGACGAGGAAAGGGCAAGGGCTATTTTTGAAGAGGTAGATGACCGCCGGAATTCCATCGAAACCGAAACCGCAAAAATGGAGATGGTTATAACCGATCCGCGCGGCCGCACCCGAAGCCGAACGATGCAATCGTGGAATGTGACCGATGGCGACAACAATAAAAGCCTGATTGTATTTTCCGATCCCGGTAATGTACGGGGCACAGGTTTTCTCAGTACCACCGAGAACGGAAATACTACTCAGCGGCTTTACCTTCCGTCTGTCGGGCGGATACAAACCATCGGCTCATCCGAACGGGTCGACCGCTTTATGGGCAGCGATTTTACCTATGAAGACCTTGGATCACAGGATCCGGATGACTATGAATTCGAGTGGCTCGAGGAACACGATGACTATTACCTGGTTCGCGCAGCAACACCCGACTCCGACCAGTATGCCTATGTGAAGTTTGAAATCATCAGGGAAAAATACACACTTCAGCGCGTTCACTACTTCAACTCAAACGACAAGCAAATCAAGCGACTGGATGCTGAAAACTTTGTGCAGCTATCCGACCGTCTCTGGAGTCCGGCAAAAATGACCATGTACGATCTGCGTGAAGACCGAAAAACTGAAATCACATGGAGCAATCGTGAGATCAATGTCTCGATTGAGGATTGGAGGTTTACCGAAAGGGGACTTAGAAGAGGGATTTGAGTCTTGAAAAGACATGGTATTTCTCATAAGGTAAATACAAAGTTTCGTGCAGTTGTTCATTTTGATCTAGAAAATCTTCACCGTTGGTTGTCAGAAATACCATGTTTGCCCTGTCAAAGCCTATAATCACTAAAACGGCACCACCGCCCTCACCCGATAATAGAGATCATAATCAACATCGGTGAACAGCTCCCGGGCCGGCTGGGCAATGCCAAGTGCATGGGCAAAAGTGATTCCAAAAAGCCTGAGTTCGTTTTTTATCTCGGCACCTGCACCCCAGCGCTCTTCGGTTCCGGTTGTGCCGTCTTCGAACCGTGCATTCCAGACCACCCCCGCATCCGTAAACAGGCTCAGCGAGGTTGACCCGAGAGAAACCATACCAAGGATGGTGGTATTGAGCGAGGGAAGGAACGGCATCCGGTACACAAGGCTTCCGAAGGCTACGCGGTCACCCGCCACGAAACTGCGGTAGCCCCGCACTCGCTCCGCCTCACTGAACAGGTCGAGTGGCACTTCGCCCGGCAGCACCAGGTTTATGTTGTCGAGACGCGAGAAGCCGATAAAGCTCTGCGGCAGCGGCCTTCCCCACTGCTGCTGGAACCGGCCGTACGCATAAAGCCGATGCGTACCCAGAGATGGCAGAATAGAGTATGCGCTCAGATCGGCCGTGGCGTATCGCACATCCGATCCAAGAATTTTTTCCGCCCCAGTAAGCAGTGCCCTCACTCCCCAGCCGTCGAGAGGATGAATCAAATTGTCTCTCCACGGGCGCTGTTTGGTGATGGCAAAACCCGCACTCAGGTCGGTTTGCCGGGCACGTTCGGGCGCCGGAGCAAGAAAGGTATCCGAAAAACGGTCGCGGTCGAACGGTCGCACCAGCACATGGCGGAGCCGGGCAAATATCGCTCCATTCCTGTACGGACCTTCAAAAGCATCCACAGGCAGGTTCATGGCAATGTCACCGCCAATGAGTTCTTCAACCAGGAACCGGTCGCCATAAAAAAAGGCGCTGCCCGGTATTTTGTAGAGTGAGGTTACGATGCTGGGATAGAGCTGATTGTTTACATAGCTCAGCACGCCGTATGACTGATCCAGGTCCCCGAAAGAGAGCATCCCGGTTCCGCCGATGATATGCTTGGCAAGCGGTTCAACCCAGCCGGTGGTGCCAAACAGGCCCCAGTTATCCGCATCTCCGTAGTAAGGCAGCACAATGCTGGCCGCGTGCCGGATGTTTCGAAGCGAACGGTAGCGATAATGACGCTGAATCAGGCTTTCATCAGGCTCAATGCTGTACGGAATTACCATTGGCGGTTCTTTGGCCCGCCAGCTCGCGTATGCTTCCGGCACATTCATGCCCCCGCTGTAATAATCCCTGTCGGCTTTTACCAGCCAGGCGTGATCCCTTCGTTTGGTTTCACTCGCTTTGATGAGCAGTTTCTCGCTTTCCAGCGTATCCGTGGCAGACTTCCATCCAAAAACCTCACCCCCGGTAAAGAGATTGGTGACACGCGTCTCCTCACCGGTTTCAAAACTGTAAACGAACACGTTGGGCACTTCATCGCGCAGGGAAGTGAACGCAACCCTGCTGCCGTCAGGGCTGATCACAAATCTACGATTGTCGTGAAGCGGCTCATCAAGCACACGTTCTCTGCCCGTAGCCGGATCGATCAACACCATATGGCGGCTGCCGTCCTCACCGAACTTATGCACCAGCCACTGCTGCTGATGCTCCACCCAAACCGGATCAATCAGCTGCACATCCCCGGCATACCGCGTTAGCCGGGTTTCATCCCCTGTTTCCAGGTTCAGCAAAAAAAGATTGCCGGTACCTGCTTCATTCACGATGTACGCAATTTCATCCTGATTTGGCCCCGGCACGGGATACCTCGCCCTCCGGCTGTGAGTGAGCCGTTCTTCGCGCCCGGTGTTTACGTTAAGCCGGTGAATGTCATTCAATATTGATGAGCGTTCTCCCCGCACCCTGCGAGAGTAGTAGATCCATTCGCCATCACG
>PWWL01000346.1 GCA_003561515.1 Balneolaceae bacterium | reverse complement strand
GGCCCTCAAAGCCATCGAGCACGGGCACCGCACGTACTTCCTGACGCTGCACGACTTGGTGAACAAGGTGCGGCTGGCGCGCGAGAAGAACCGCCTGCACGTCCTGCACGCGACGCTGCAACGCGCGGACGTGTGGCTGCTCGACTTATGCCGAGTTCGCGATTATGCCGAAGCCGGGCGCTGAGCCACTCTTCCGTTGGGCGTTCGTGGTTCGAGCGGTCGGCATAATCACAGGCTCTCGAGGTAGGCGAGCAGCGTGTCGGGTGGGCGGTAGGTGCCGGTGCGGGTGTTGGGCGCCGTGGTGCGATCGAGGGCACGTTGCTTGATGGTGATGTCGGCGTGAAGGTACGCATTGGTGGAGCGAATGTCGGCGTGGCCGAGCCAAAGGGCGATGACGCTGGTGTCCACGCCGGCGTGGAGGAGGTTCATGGCGTTGCTGTGGCGCAGCACGTGGGGTGTCACCTGCTTGTCGCGCAGGGTGGGATGCTCGTCGGCGGCGCGCTCCGCGTGCTTTGCCACGAGCCTCTCGATGGCGTCGCGGCTGAGCCGCTTTCCGGTGCTCGTCGGGAAGAGGGGCTCGTGAGGCGTACCAGAGCGCTCTTTCAGCCAGGTTCGGAGATGGTTTGCGGTGGCGGCGGTGATGGGCACTGCTCGACTCTTGCGCCCCTTGCCGTGGCAGCGAACGTGAGCGCCGCTGTCAAGTCTCACGTCGCTGCAATCGAGGGTGATGAGTTCGCTGACGCGCAAGCCGGTCTGCATGGCGAGCAGCATGAGGCTGTGGTCGCGGCGGCCAGTCCAGGTCCGGCGGTCGGGCGCGTTGATGAGCGCGTTGCCCTCTTCTGGGGTGAGGTAATGAACGTCGCGCCGCTGGTGGCGTTTCGGTGGGATGGCCAGCACGCGAGCGATGAGGTGGGCGTGCTCGGGGTGCTGCAGGGCGGCGTGGGCGTAGAGGGATCGAATGGCGGCGAGTCGGGCGTTTCGGGTCCGAGCGCAATTGCCGCGTTCGTGCTCGAGGTAGTCGAGGAAGGCGCTGATCAGGGTTGCGTCGAGGTCCTGCCAGCTGAGCTTGGCAGGCTGGATGCCGTGGCGGGCGTGGGCGTAGTTGAGCAGGAGCCGGATGGTGTCGCGGTACGCAGCGATGGTGCGAGGGCTGGCCTCGCGTTGGCGCATGAGTCGGTCGCTGAAGAACGTCTGCAGGGTCGGCGCGATGTGGCTCACGACGGTGTCCGTTCGTGCCACGAGAGTCGTAGCGCGGCATGTTGCAGGAGTTCCGGCGCTGCCGAAAGGTACCAGTACGTGGAGACCGGATCCGCGTGCCCCATATAGGTCGAGAGCCACGGGAGGCGGGCATGCACATCGTCGCCCGCTTCCTGCCACGCCTGCAGCGTTCGAACGGCAAAAGTGTGACGTAGGTCGTGCAGCCGTGGCAGGCGTGGTGCGTCAAGGCCGATGTTGGCAGCCAGGGTCAGCGTTCGAAAGGTTTCGCGCACCGTCACGTACAAGAGCGGCCTACTCGTGAGCGAGGAGAACAGGGCTGTCGATCGCGGGTGCAGTTTCGCCTGGTCGCGATGAAACGTTTTCAGGGCCGCGATCGTGCTCGTGTGGAGCGGCAGAAGGCGGGACTTGGCGAACTTGGTGCGGCGCACGTGGAGCGTTGCGTCGGCCCAGTCGACGTCGCGCCGCTCAAGCCGAATGGCTTCACCGATCCGCAAACCGGTAGCCGCGAGTAGTCCGATCAGCGTCGCGTAGGTCACGGCCCGGTGGCGCGTTGGGATGCACGCGTAGCAGGCGCGCATGAGGCCCTCGATCTCGGCAGGAGCATACACGTATGGCGGTTTCCATTTCGCGCTGAACGGTATCAGCCCGAGCGGCGGTACCTGCGTTCGTGGATCCTGGGCGGCCATGAAGCGGGCGAAGCCACGAACGGCGCTCATGCGTCGCGAGCGCGTTGTCGTGCCAGGGGGTCCCGCTGACTCCTGCGACCAGGCGAGCGCATTCTCAATCGTCACGACTGACTCTCCGCGCTCATACAGGTACGCCACGAAGCGCGGTAACAGCCGGCCGGAATCTCGAAGATCATGGCCGAGTGAGCGCCGCAGCGCGAGGTAGGCCGAGAGGTCGTCACCGAGGGCGGTCACGCTGGCGCTCCGGGCCATGGCCGCGCCACGACCCGCAGGCTGGTGAGGTCGACCTTCGCGTACACAGCGGTGGTCGCCAAATCCCGATGCCGCAGGAGTTGGGCAATCTCTTTGAGGTTTGCACCGGAACGCAGCAGGTCACGCGCGAAGGCGTGCCGCAACTGGTGGGCGCCCACATGCTCGACGTCCGCGACCTTACAGGCCCGGTCGACGACGTCACCGACGAGCGCCGGAAGGATTGGCGTCACCGGCGCGTGGAACTTCAAGAACACGTGCCGAGCCATGCTCGGTGGCCGGCCGCCGCTCAGGTACGCCGCCAAAGCCTCACCGACCTCCACCGGCAACGGCAACCGGTCATGTTGCTGCCCCTTGCCCCGCACCAGCATCGTGCCGTCGCGCCACGCCACATCCTCGAGTCGCAATCGCGCGACCTCCACCGACCGCAAGCCGAGCCGCGCGATCAGCATCAGCATTGCGTAATCCCTCCTGCCCAGAGGACTCGTCCGATCGCACGTCCCCAACACCGCCTGCACGTCGCTCGCGGACATCAATCGCGGCACACGAGCGTCCCGCCATCCCGCTACTGGCGGAACCGAACCCGCCAGGCCGACCACCGTCAACCCTTCGACCTCCATGAAGCGCAGCATCGACCGCAACTCCGCCACCCGACCCTTCGCCGAGCCGACGCTCAGGCGAGCGCACTCCCGCACCAAGAACGTCGTGACGTCAGAACCCCTCAAGTTACGCAAACCGAGTTCACCTACGGCCGCGACGCGCTCGCTCAAGAAGGAGCGCGCCAACGAAACGTAGCGAAGCACCGTCGCCTCCGCCAGGCCTCGCGGCCCCATCAACCAGGCCCTGTAGCTCGCCAACAAGGCCTCCAACGGCGAGACCGGCAGCAGCGCCTGCGCGGCGATCACCCCTTCCTCCCGCAACACCGCCAACAGCGAAGCGAAGCTCCGAACCCGCGGCACACGCGGAACACCCGCAGCTTCCTCTTCTGCAAGGAACCGAGCCACGACCTCCTCGCTCAAGTCCTGAACGGCGACGCCCTGTTGCGCCATCCAACGGCCGAGCCACGCCGCCTCCCGCGGTTTCGTCCGTAGGCTCGTCGGCGAGTAGCCCTGGGCCACCAAGCGCCTCCGGAACAACGCCACCACCGGCGTCAACGCACCAGCCTTCAACCGCGAACTACCCATAGCCGCCTCCTGGACCGGGGAAGAAATCCCAGTACCAGAAGAGTCTCATCACAACGAGCCGGCATTATGCCGACCGACGAAAGCCATCCCTACGTAAGCTGCGCACTCCCACGCCCCAACGTGACCGCCGTCGGCCCGACTTCGGCATAATCGCGAACTCGGCATAAATCAATGACCAGCAGCGCGACGTTGAGGTACTTGCGGCGCCGCAGGCGAGGAGGTGGCAGGTCGGCGTCTTTGCGCATCAGGGCGAGGAGCTCGTCGAGGCGG
>PWWL01000122.1 GCA_003561515.1 Balneolaceae bacterium | reverse complement strand
GGGCGCTGCACCTCTATGGTAAGCCGTTCGGGTATCTCTCCAAGATTATCACGATAAATCGGCTCACTGCTAACGATTTTCGTCTCTTTACTGCTGTAGTAATCCGGGCCGAACGTGATATTGCTACCGTAGATGGTTACGTGCCCTCCAAATCGGCTGTTAAGGTGTACACGATTAGCCGCCAAAAGTGCATTGCCAGACACTTCAGAACCATCTATCTGCACATCCTGTGCGCCAATAAACAGATTCCCCCCGATCGTGGTCTTTCCGTTAAGCCTTACGACTCTCCCCATTGCAAAAACATCGCCGGCTACATTGCCATCTAAAACAAGCGACTCAGCCATGGTTGCCAGCATATCGCCAATGAACCCATTTACTGTTACGGATTCACCCGCAATAAATGCATCATCCATAACGGTTCCATCGATCGATACCTGCCGGCCGGCAGCGAACAAATCATTCTCCAATACACCTGCAATTTCAATCCATTCACCTGCTGCAAAGAGCTGTCTGGAGAGAGTGTCGGATTCCGATACTTGCACAGAACCGTCCGTCCGGTACACGCTTTGAGCCAGAAGCAGATCCGTTGATAAGACAGTTATCAGTACTGTAAACAGCACAGCCCTGGAAAGGATCCGGCATCGGTCAGTCCCTTTTAAACCCATAACCTTACTCCGTTTTTTATCCATTCAATTAAGCAAACTGAATCACATGGTAGAATCATCAAGCCAAAGCATTCATCCCTACGCGAATGCTTTTATGTTTTCAGGTTTCTTCACTATTCAGAATTGATTTGTACGATGGAGGCACTCAATACATGACAAGTGGTATACGAATAGAGACGTGATTCAATAACTGATATAGAATCGATCAATCTCCAACTTATGATTGTTTACCATCATGTTCCCGCTTTGAAAACATCCGGAGATTCCTCACACCGCGCCAGGCCGCTTTAAGCAAGACGTTGAAAACTATTAGCAACGCTGCCACGAAGCACCCGCTTCATTCATTTTCTGATGATGAAATGTAAACCATTTGGCTACATGGAATGATGAGCTTCGGCACTACAGCTAAATAAAGGAAGCACTACAACTTATGTAGTGATAAAACTGATAGCACGCATTTTAGCAAATAACAGCTGTAAAACCCGGCTTTCGCTGTTGAAAAAACCCTACATGGTTTTGTGGCATATCATTACGCAGAGTGTGGAAGAGTGATACAAATAATCTGCTTTAATCGGGGCATTTTTAATCATATACACACTTTCTGAAAAGTAAAGGAGAAATGAAGATGAACGAACAAGTGAACTTTGAAAGATATTGTAATGAAACCAAATCATGGCTAACGGATATTGCGGAAATTATGCGTGTACCAGAACGAACCGACTGGGCGCTTACCGTGTTGAAAGCCGTTTTACACACGCTTAGAGATCGAACTCCTCTTGAAGAAGTCTTCCATCTATCGGCACAGCTCCCTGTGATGATTCGCGGTATTTATCTGGAAGCTTACAAACCCACCGGTAAGCCCATTAAAATGAAATCTGAAGAGTTCATGCATCAAATCAAAAAGCGGATGGGTCCGGCCGTAGAAGTACCGCCTGTGGAGGCTTTGAGAGCTGTACTCACAGTGATGTATGAAAAAACCTCTGTCGGAGAAATGGATGATATTCGGGGAACCATGCCTAAAGATATTCAGAAGCTATGGGATAACCTCGCACCGGCCGCAGAGGAGTTCTAAACTGAAACCGTTGAAAGCTGAAAACAGATTCAAGATGTCTGAAAATGAAGTAGCAAAGATTACAGCTGAAGGAAATACCAGAAATAAAGCCATGGAAAATGCCTTGCAAAAGGCGAATGCACATGTGAGCGATATTCAGGGTATACAGGTAGAGAATATTAAAGCTACAGTGGAGTCGAACAAGATTTCAAAGTACCGGCTGAAAGCAGTAGTTATACATGAGCCGGAAAGATAGTCAGTGCTATCATGCTGTTCGTGAAAACAAAAGTTAGTTAGCGGGACCGGTTAGAGTGACATTTAACCGGTTCATTTTTATCGTGCTGCCCGTGCAGAATAGATGATGACTGTAAGCTTTCGATTTCTGCGAAGCAACTATGATCCGGGATTCTTTTCATAAATAGGCGGGAGTGAATTTTGACAGCTTGCACATTCAGAGAACTGTATAATCCTCACATGCTGCTTTCTTTTGAACGTGGAGGCAATAGATAAAGGAATAGCCAAACGTAAAATCAAGTTGTTTGATATCGTGAAAGTGATTATTTATTCGGCAATTATAGCTGTTTTGGCCGGGTGTTCCGCGAACACTGCACCCATTGATAATCCCGGCAGCATCGCTGAACTCATTAGCCTCGACATCGGAGGGATGGAACAGTGGGTGCTGATCCGCGGCGATGACAGATCCAACCCGGTGCTGTTATGGCTGCATGGCGGACCCGGTGCGGCGCAAATGCCGTTGGCTCACCATTTGGACGCTGAACTGGAAAAAGAGTTCGTTGTAGTGCATTGGGATCAGCGGGGTGCGGGTAAATCAAACCACCGTGGATTTGATGCACAAAGCATGAGATTTGATCGGTACATAACAGACGCGCACGAACTGATCAGTTATCTGAAGGAGCGGTTCGATCAGGAGAATATCTTTCTGCTGGGTCATTCCTGGGGTACTCAGCTTGGTATTGAACTTGCTTCAAAATATCCTGAAGATATCAGAGCCTATATCAGTGTCAGCCAGGTTGTGGACAACCACCGTGCCTATGAAATCGGATATGAGTGGCTGCAAGATCAAATCAAAAAAGGCCAAAATCCGGATGATGTCAAAGGCCTTGAAGAGCTGGGAAGTCCGCCCTACACCGAACACAGCAAGCATGTAGCCTTTGCACAAATGGTGGGAAAATATGGCGGTAATTTTGATATCAGTATGAGCCGCCTGGCACGTATTGCTATGCGGGCACCGGAGTACAGCATCGCAGACTACTATCGCTGGCTGAACGGCGCCAACCGCGGCAGCGGACCCATGTGGGATGAAGTGTATACACAGCATATCAATTACACCGAAAAGATTACGAAGCTTGAAGTGCCGGTTTTCTTCTTCGCCGGATTGCATGATTACAATACCCCTCACCAACTTATAAAGGAATATTTCGAAAAGATTGCCGCGCCTGTAAAAGAGCTTATCACTTTTAAGAACTCAGCTCATACTCCTTTTTTGGGCGAGCCCGAGAAATTTTCAAGGGAGATTATCCGAATCAAACATGAACTAAAGAATATCAGGGAGAATAATCATGAACTTTGAAAAACTGATAGAGTACGCAACAATGGCCCCTTCCGGGCACAACACACAGCCGTGGAAGTTTTCAGCCGAAGATCATGAAATTCGTATCTATCCGGACCATAACCGAAGTCTCCCTGTGGTAGATCCGGATGATCATGCACTCTACATCAGCCTTGGATGTGCGCTTGAGAATCTGATCATTGCTGCAAAACAAGACGGCCTGAAAAGTTCGGCCGAATATTTTCCGCCGGATGAAAAAGAAGAGTGCATTCGCGTAACCCTTTTCCAAAATGGAGAACCCGGTGATGACGAACTTTTCAATGTCATTCCGGTCCGGCAATCGAACCGAAGCCTGTATAATGAAAAAAAGATCCCCGGAGATTATGTCCGGAAACTGACAGAAGCCAGCCAATTCGATTCGGTGAAAATCAAAACCTTCGATGCGAATCATAAAGTAACAGAGCCGGTCATCGATCTGGTGAAAGAAGGAAACAGGGTACAGTTCAGCGATCAGGATTTTGTTGAGGAGTTGATATCGTGGATCCGTTTCACAAGAAAAGAGATGAACGAAAGAAATGACGGACTATCTGCTGAAGTGATGGGATTTCCTTTTGTCCCCCGGTGGTTCGGGCGGTTCATACTGAAGACATTTGCCAAACCGGAAAGTGAAGCATCAAAAGCGGAAAAACAGTTGCGCAGTTCATCCCTGCTGATGTTGTTCATCAGCAAGAAGAATGATAAAAAACACTGGATTGAAACAGGGCGCAGTTTTCAGCGGGTTGTGCTTACCGCTACATCACTCGGGATTGTACATGCACATTTGAACATGCCGTGCGAAGTTGAAACGGTTCGGAAAAAATTGTCGGCTCATTTAGGGCTGAATAACGATGAACAGCCTCTGCTTTTGATTCGGTTTGGATATGCCAAAGAACTTCCGCGCTCACCCAGAAGGCCCATCGATGAAGTTATTTTGAAATCCAATACGGTATGATTCTGTTGCGATCAAGAAAATTTTCAATATCATACGTTTTCAGCCATGCCGGAGCCGGATGGGGCAAGAAAGCAGGCTTGTTTCTGATATCAATGATTTTGATATGGTGCAGTTCTATCACGGAGAGTTCAGGACAGGATACAGCGGAGCAGTTTATTGTGAGTATGAACGAACAGATTCCCCGCTGGATGAACCGGTATAGTGTGCCGGGTGTTTCTATTGCATTGATCCGTCAGAGTGAAGTCGTTTGGCTGAATTCCTACGGTTACGCCGATCTGGAACAGGGCAGGCAGATGACATCCGATACGGTTTGCCGGGTGGAATCAATCTCAAAATCAGTAACCGCCCGGGGTGTGATGAAATTGGTGGAGCAAGGCAAAATCAGTTTGGATGATCCTGTTCACGAATACCTTGAAAGCTGGGAGTTTCCCGGGTCTGAATCCGAATCGGAAAGAGTTACAATCAGGCAATTGTTGAGTCACTATTCAGGCCTGCCTTTGGGAACTATAGGGTTGGAATATGACCCGCAGGAAGACAAACCATCATTGAGAGAAAGCCTGACCCGTGAAATGAACTTTGTGCAGGATCCCGGGCGATCATTCATCTACTCAAATGTAGGGTTCAATCTTCTGGAACTGCTCATAGAGGATGTAAGCGGACGCAGCTTCAGTGATTTTATGGAGGATGAGATATTGCTTCCCCTGGGAATGCAGAATTCAAGCTTTGAGTGGCGAGAGAATTTTATCACTATGGTCCCCAATGGTCATAAATTAAACGGAGAGTCCGTTCCTGTTTATCTCTATTCAGAGAAGGCTGCAGGCGGTCTTTTTGCGAATGTGGAAGATATGGCCCGGTTTGTCAGTTCGGGAATGGCCGGCCCCTTTTATTCAGAAAACAATGTGCTCACCGAAAGCAGTCTCCGGAAGCTCTACACACCGGTAACTGATGTAAAGGATATCTATTCGCTGGTGGCAGATAATTATGGACTGGGTCATTTCATTGAAATATTACCCAATGGAAAAGTTGCCGTATTCGTGGGCGGTCAAGGCAACGGATGGATGACTCATTTTCATATGATACCGGATAGCGGAGACGGGATCGTGATCCTCACAAACAGTTCAAGAAGCTGGCCGCTGATCTCTCACATTCTGGGCGAGTGGACAGCTTCGATTGGATACGGGCCGGTAGGTATGGAGATTATCACCAAAGCAATCTCAGCTTTGTGGATACTGACCGGTTTGATGATGGTACTGGCATGTTTCCAAATCGCACGAATCACCTTTCAATACTTTCGGGGTGCCCGCCGGTTCGATTTTCATTTAATCAACTACTCACCTGCACAATTTCTGCAGCTTGCACTTTTCGTAATATTACTTTCTGTATTGATCTGGAGTGTCACCCGTGATTATCTGATCATTACGTCGGTTTTCCCGGGAGTATCCGGCTGGCTGATTTTTACTCTATTTCTGATTGCAATGGCTCTGTTGATAACTGCTCTGTTTCAAAAAAATCAAAGCCGGGAGACTTAATGAACGTGAGTTCGACATATGGAAAAACGTGAGTTCGACATATGGAAATAAGTCTGAAAAAGTCGCACTTCGAAGGGGGAAAAGGCTCGTAAAAGCCAAGCGGGTTGACCCACTGAGCTAAGATCTAGCACAGATACTCTATGTTAAGCTTTGAATTAACGATTAATCATCCCTGTCTGCCAAAGCGTTTAGCCAGGCAGGCCCCATTGCCCGCCTTCAATGATTTCATTGAAATTTTCCGAATTTAAATGAAACCGTTCCGTTGATGCCTGAAAAATCACCGTCGCTAAACCCGGCCCTGTTGATGCCGCTTGTCATCCTGTAGCTGAGTCCCAGTGCAACCCGGAAAAAGTGGGTGAAATTAACTTCCAGGTTCGCACCCGGTTCAAAAACGAAATAGCTGTTGGGAGATTGATCTACATCGTCAAAGTCCCTGTCCCTGATTAATAAACCGCCGCCTCCGATTAGTGAAGTAACCGTAAAGTGTACCACCTGCCAGGAACGGTTGGTGTATTCCACATCGAAACCGCCGTAGAAGTTCAAGGCAAAATAATCGGTGCCGGCATCACCGAAATCAGGATCGGGTACCCGGTTTTCGGTAACCAGGGCATACCCTGCGCCCCCGAGTGAGATAGCATGATTTCGGTCCACGATCAAGATACCGCCGCCGCGTCCGCCGATCCATACCCCGAGGTCGCCTGCAACGTCACTGAATTTGACAGTCGGCCCTCCAAATCCCCCGAAAGTTACGCCATTGTCCATCAGTGTTTGCTGCTGAGCTTGTGCCTGTTGAGTAAAGGCAAATAGCAGTAAAAAAGTAAATGTGATTGCAATTCGTTTATTCATTTGAGACCTCAATCTGATCTGTTTATCTGAATATATTCTTGAGTTCCTTACTGTTAATGGTCAGTTTCTTTACCTGGAACAAACTTCCCTTGATAAAGAAGTAACTATTTAAAATATATGAATTTGATATCTGTATTTATGTAGGGGTTTTCCTGTGTTTTAAGAAGGGAATTTTTTTAAAGCTGTCTGTTCACTGCCTCACTTCAGGGATGACAAAATAACCGATAACGGAAAGTGTACGGCAGGGGAAAAATCCAACAATCAGGAGTTTACCTACATCCGTATTGAATACTGTTTGGTATCATGTATTAATGAATCGAAGGCATGGCCTGAAAAATTTGTGCACTTACAAAATAATTTTCCGGGATAACGATGAACGCTCTCTGGTGGACACTGGCAGTGGTGATTATACTTGCTGTTTCTGTTACAGCTATGTTTCTATGGGATATGAATCAGGCTTATAAGCGTATCTCGGGTCAAAGCAGCGTTACTGAATCGCCATTCGGAAACATTGAATACAGGGAAGGCGGGACTGCTGCGGGAGTTCCCGTCCTTGTAATCCACGGCGGAGGGGGAGGATACGATCAGGGTGAGTTGATAGCAGAGACGGTGGTCGATGAACGATTTCGCTGGATTGCACCGTCGCGTTTCGGGTACCTGGGGTCGGCGCTTCCGGAGGGTGCCACATGGGATGAACAGGCAGATGCCTACGCTTACCTGCTCGATCACCTGGGAATCGATACGGCAGCCGTGATTGCCATGTCGCAGGGCGGCCCGTCGGCGCTGCTTTTTGCCGTAAACCATCCGGAGCGGGTAACTTCGCTCACGTGCCTGTCGTGCGGAGTGGCGCCATCGGTATCGAAAGACCAGGTTCAGGCTGACCGGAAAGGCAATATGCTGGAATTCATCTTCAGGTATGACTTTACCTACTGGGCCATGTCGAAATTTTTTAAGAAGCAGATGATGGAAGTGATAGGTGCAAACAGGGAGGTGATTGCCGGACTTACACCGCGGCAGCGGGAGCAGGTTGAACATTTCATTGAATACATGAATCCAGCGGCCCCGCGATCGGCCGGTGCTGCCTTCGATAACGAAACCCCGCTTCCGGGAGGGAGGATTGCTGCCATCAAAGCACCTGTGCTGATCATCCACGCCAAAGACGATCTGCTGCAGCTATACCACAACGCTGAATTTGCTGCATCCGCTATTCCCGGCGCAAGGCTGATGAGCTATGAAACCGGTGGCCACATTCTCATGGCCGTGGAACAGGAGGCCATCAGGGATGCCGTGAATAAACATATTCAGGGTGAAGAAGAGAAACTTGAAATAACGAACAACTGACATGGCCAAAAAGAACACACCGCACAAAGCGGAAGAAAAGTCGGGCAAAAAGACAGCAGCAATGTCGGCAGCCAAGCTTATTGACCGTGATCTGAAACCCATCGAATTCGGCCGCATTGTTGCCCTGAGTGACGGGGTTTTTGCCATTGCCCTGACGCTTCTTGTGCTGGACCTTGCCCTCCCGATTGGGGCTGCCGGTGGAGATCTTTTTCAGGAACTGATAGCCCGGCAGGCTCACTTTGGGGCTTTTGCCATTAGCCTCCTGTTTGTGGGCAGCGCATGGTGGTCGCATCATCATCTCTTTTCCATGCTGCAGGGAGTGAACGGGCTGCTCACAGCGATGAACATCTTTTATCTTGGCCTGGTTGCCCTGCTTCCGTTTGTGCAGGGAGTTCTGGCAGCCTATCCCGCGGAGCCGCTATCCTACGCGGTTTTCGCTGCCGTGCTTGCAGCGATCGGTACCATTGATTTGGTGATATTCATGTACGCACGATCGAGAGGCCTGCTCCGATCCTATGTAACGGAACGGATGAGCCGTATTGAAATATTGGCAAGTGCTGCATTCAGCTTAACCTTTCTTTTCTCAATACCGCTGGCTTACCTGATCGGACCCTATGTTGTATTGATCTGGATTGTGTGGCCTTTTGTAGGGCTATGGATATGGGAAAAGCTTTAGTGCTTCAGATGGAGCAGAATGATCAGAAACAAGAACCAGTATAAAATCATGAACGAGAAGGCTATATCACACTTTTTTATTACACCCGATCATTTTGTTTCTGGTATTCATTGGCCTGTGTACAGATTCTGTGTATGGGCATTCAGACATGAATGGCTTCGGTTCATTGGATGAAGTAACTGCCTTTCACTCAGAGAGGATTCTAAAGGGGGATCCATCAGCGGATATCCGGGTGAATATTGACCCGCAAGATCTTGAAAGCTACATCGACGGTCTCATGGCATCCCTGCGGTCGGCGCACAACACTGCAGGGGCAACGGTTGCTGTTGTACATAACGGGGAAGTAGTGCTATCAAAGGGATACGGCTGGGCGGATGTAGAGCAGCGAAAACCGGTTGATGGCGGCACAACCCTGTTCCGGATTGGTTCTGTAAGTAAATTATTTACTGCGGTTGCCGTCATGCAGCTTCGTGACCAGGGCAGACTCGATCTCGATACCGATGTTAACGAATACATTGATTTCCCCATCCCGCAGGCCTATGACGAGACCATAACCCTGAGGCATTTGCTTACGCATACGGCTGGCTTTGAAGATCGGGTATTCGGAATATTTGCTCCGCTGAACGGAGAGAATCGGGGTGAGTTGCTCAAGGCAAACATACCCGCGCGTATTAACCCGCCCGGCCGATATGTTTCGTATTCTAATTTCGGCATTACTCTGGCCGGATATATTGTGGAGCAGATCAGCGGGATGAGCTGGGAGGAATATATTCGACAGTACATTCTGGACCCATTGGGTATGGAGTATGCCACAGGTATCCAGCCGGTTCCCGGTAATCTGGAGCCCTATCTATCCAATGGTTATTCCTTTAAGCAGGGGCGTTTCGACAGGCAGGCCTTTGAAAATATTGGGATCCACGCACCCGCCGGAGGAATAAGTGCTTCAGCCGAATCCATGAGCCGGTTTATGATCGCTATGCTGAATGAGGGAGAGTACAATGGAAGTCGCATCCTGGATGCAGAAACTGCAGTGGAAATGAGAGAACGCGCTTTTGTAACCGATGAGCGGGTCAACAATATGGCGCTTGGTTTCTATGAGCAAAGCAGCCACGGCCTTCGGATGGTTGGCCATGGTGGGTCAACCACCTGGTTCCATACAGACATGTCGCTAATTGCCGAAAAGAAGCTGGGAATCTTTGTCTCCTTCAACACCGATCAAGGTGGCATACCGGCAATGGGCGGGTTCCGCAGGATGATTCTGGACCGGTACTTTCATGTTCAGGAACATGAATTTGATGATCCTGCCCCGGGATGGGATGACCGCGCCGCAGCTTATCAGGACACATATATCATGCTTCGGCGTTCATTTACCACGTTTGAAAAGGTGTTTGGTTCGATTATTGGCCGAATCGCAATAGAAGCTGCTGACGATGGGGAAATAATTTTAAACTGGCCGCTGGGACAAGAACGCTTGAGGGAGATTGAACCCGGTTATTTCCGGAAAGCGGGCGGCCATCTTGAAGTGGCTTTTATCGGTGATCCGGAAACGGGATATCATCAAATTTCGGTTAGTGACCTGCCGATGATGGCAGCAATACGACCTGCCAGTGCAGATTCAGACGCACTGCATCTCACCCTTCTTGTATTCTCTATGATTTTGTTCCTGTCACTGCCGGTGATGATGGTGAGAAGGTACTTTCTGCAGCGACGCTTTAAAGAGATAAAACCACTCCGCGGTCCGGAGAGATGGATCCGCTGGCTGGGACTGGGTTTTGTGATGCTGGTATTCATTTTCTTGATTCTGCTGCTGAATGGAATTGGCGACCTGGAGTCGTTCATGATGGGAGAGGGTGCCTCAACAATACGCGCCGCTCTTTCAATTCCGGTTATTATGGTGCCATGGGCACTGTTTTTGGTTGCAGCTTCCGTAAAGTCTGTGAGGCAGGGCTGGTGGAGCCGCATCAGCCGTATTCATTTTGCGGCGTTCACGGTTGCCGCTGTTATATTCCTGGCACAGCTGATACATTGGAATCTGTTAGGGTGGTGGAATGTTTAACTACACCGGTTTTTCTTTTCGGTTTTAAACGGATAGATTTGCAACTGCCAATATCAGCCAGCCAACCGTAATGGTTGCCATCATCTCTTCACTGTTCAGGGGTTTTCCGAGAAGCTTGTACAAAATCCACGGCAGCATGGAAATGCCTACTGCAAAGGCAAGATGCCCGGCTATGCTTGATACCATTCCGCCCAGGGTAATCCGGTAGGAGGTAATGGCCGATACTACGACCGTGGCTGCAATGAGCAGAATCCACCAGAGGATATGATCAGTAATGATTTTCATTATGATGACGTGAGTTCGATGTTTCGTCCTGAATTGTATCGATCATAACTATTTTCTTCCTGCTTTCCGGGGGGGATTGTTGGCCATCACGGATACCGCGATATAATAGACCGGGTAATAAAACGACAGAAGTACCAGCCAAAAAGGCGTTTCCCTGAGAGTGAAGAGCATGAAGATTATTATACAGGCAAATGGAACGGCCAGGATCAGTGTGGTTCTTCTCCACGTTGTGGTGCGGCTGGGATAGATAAACTTTATCGGCACAAGAACAAGAACGGCAAGGATGACCAAAACCGTGGTGCTGACCCATACATCGGCCTCAAGCAGATAGAGGTAGAAGACCACAAAATTCCAGTAGGAGGGAAATCCGCGGAAGTAGTGATCTTCCGTTTTAGCCTCGTTGTGGCTGAACCCGAACAGGCTCGCAATCAAAACCACTGTCCCCGCGAGAAAAGGGACGTCAAGAAACATATAGGCCCAGAATACCGGGATAAACACCCAGTTGAGGTAGTCGCTGATATTGTCCATCAGGGCACCGTCGATGAAGGGTGCGTTGGTTGAGACATCGGCAAGCCGGGCAAGGGTTCCGTCGAGAGAATCAACGATGACGGCAAGGGCCATAACGAACAGTGAATGTTGCAGCTCACCCTGAATAATCAGCAGCAGCGCCCAGAAAGCCAGCAAAACACCAATGGCAGTGAATAGATGTACGGCTAATGCTGCTGCTTTCTTTTTCATTGAGTAAGGGTGGTTCTGGTGTGCGCCTTATAAAACCCGCAATGTTTTTCCCAGAAAAATATTCCAATTTACTTGCTACCGGGATATAAAAGAAAGAAACATTGCGGGTTTTGTTATAGGTGTCCAGTCACAATGTCATTAAAATAATAACAGTTAGTTAGTTGACTATCGAATGTCCTGAATAATAACTTACCGGCTCATAACACGATCTCCGGTCCACTCTTCACACAAATCCCATATTCTGTTTTGCACCTCCTTGCGAAGGGCATAGGCCGGGTATACACCGGCACCCGCTCCCTGTTTTATATCAGTGAGAATACCGGCACCCGTTTGTGCCGGCTGCATGATCTCCAGTTTATGGTTGAAATACGCGCCTGAACTGTTCCTGAACTTTTCTGAGGTACAGATTTCAACATAGAGATCCGCCGTAAATTCGGGCGGACGAAAGAACAGGTTCTGTACTCTGGCAATCATGCGAAAGTGGGGTTTCACTTTCATCAGCGCTTCTTTCGACATGGTTGCCCCGTTGATCTGAAGGGAGTACAGCTTGATTCCATCACCGGCAAATTCTTCTGCCATCCTGAAAGTGAGCATTAACAGAGCCATTTTCGAATTCCGATAGTTGATGTAGACGCTGTGATGGCGCGGATTTTCGGGTTCTTTCAGCAGATGATCAAAATCGATCTCTTTTTTCGGATTCAGAAAGTGCTTGATTATGTTGCTGCCCGCATGAAGAATCCGGGCATCGTCAGACTCAGCCAGAAGGCCGCGCAGCAGCATGGTCATCAGGAAAGGCCCCGCTACATTGGTGGCAAAGGTGATTTCAATACCGTCGGCACTTTGTGTATAGGGCGCGCCGTGATTGAAGTAGGCTGCATTATGAATCAGAATATCGAGTGCCCGGTAGGTTTCAATATAGCGGCTGCAGAATTGCCTGATGGATTCGAACGATCCCATATCCACCTGCTCCAGGTACACGCGGCCATTACCGGTTTCGGTGGCAATCTGGTTGCGAACCAATTGGCTTTTCTCCAGATTGCGGCACGCCATGATAACGGTATGACCCTCGACGGCAAACTTCCGCGCAGCGGCTTTTCCGATTCCCGAATTTGCACCTGTAATGATGACGGTTCGGATGTTGGCTTTTTTCATGTTGCAATCCGGTTACAGATAATGAGCAGAGTTCCCAAAAGGCATTATACGGAGAATTCACCTGCTGTGCCTGCTTTCTGGGAATACAGGAAATGGTTGGCGTGAATTCGATAAGGGAGGGAGGGGTTTTGTGAGGGGGAGAGGGAGATAGGGAGATAGGGTGAGGGGGCGAAGTATGTTGTTGGTTGATCAATTGATTGATCTCAGTTCTTGGGAAATATAAAGAATGGCAATGAACATCCCCTCTTGCCCCAACGGGATGCCTTTGGCAAGAGGGGACCGTAGTGAGATAGAGTGCGCAGCGCTGCTTTCGACTACAGGGGTGTGTTTCGAGCTACGAGCGCGAAATCAATTTTTGCTGGCATCGTGTGCCTAACCCACCTATCGAACACACCCCTGCCTGCGCCGAAGCTTCGGCAGGCAGGCCTAAATCCCCTCTCGAGAGGCTGTGTGAAAATTATAGATCAACAGGAATTTGTCATTTATGGTAAATTTTTCAATTAAAAACGATGGTCCCACCCACTTACACCGGTTGGGGAGTTGGTG
>PWWL01000172.1 GCA_003561515.1 Balneolaceae bacterium | reverse complement strand
GAAATTCCCTGTAGATCGGTTCCAGTTTTTCAACTTCGCCTGCATCAAGCGGAAATACAGTGGTTTCGCCGCCATTAAGGCGATATCCTGTACATACCTTGATAGTGTTAAATTCGTCGAGAACATCAAGTTTTGTGAGCGCAAGTTCGTTCATTCCATTCAACCGTACGGCGTATTTTAGTGCAGGCAGATCGAGCCAGCCGCACCTTCTAGGCCGCCCGGTGGTAGCGCCGAATTCCTGTCCGTTTTTGCGGAGCTTTTCACCTGCCTCATTATCAAGCTCAGTTGGAAACGGCCCGTTACCCACCCTTGTGCAGTAGGCTTTGGTAATGCCAAGTGCATGAGTGATAGCCATGGGTGGGATTCCGCTTCCTGTACAGGCTCCGCCGGCAGTTGGAGAGGAAGAGGTGACATATGGATACGTGCCATGGTCAACATCAAGTAAACTGCCCTGAGCTCCCTCAAGCAGAATGGACTCGCCTTTGTCTAGTGCATTGTGGAGAAGATGGGTAGTATTGCAGATAAATGGTTTAAGCTGATCGATGGCCGGAAGGAGAGAATCCATCATTTCATCGGCTTTTAGAGGATCTCGGCCATACACATTGCGAAGGGCATTGTTAATGTCTTGCAGATTACGGTCAATTTTTTTTCGCAGCGAATCCGGGTCGAGGAGGTCAATCATACGAATTCCGATCCTGGATACTTTGCTTACATACGCCGGACCAATTCCCCTGCCTGTGGTACCGATGGCATCTTTTCCGCGGCTTTGTTCTTTCAACTGATCGAGCACCTTATGGTAGGGCAATATTACATGCGCAGAGCTGCTGATGAAAAAACGTTTCGTGAGATCAACATTCAGGCTTGTAACTTTTTCAATTTCCTCAACCAGAGCAATCGGATCAATTACCACGCCGTTTCCAATTATACACTTAGCCTCTCCGTTAAACATTCCGGAAGGGATGAGGTGAAGTACGATGGTTTTGTCGTCAAATTTCAGCGTGTGGCCGGCATTGGCACCACCCTGATACCTTACAACGTAATGAGTTTTAGAACTCAGAAGGTCTACGATTTTTCCTTTCCCTTCATCTCCCCACTGGGCACCAATAATGATTCGTACAGACATAGATTCCAAAAAAAAGGAGGTGCATGATTACACCTCCCTGATCAATGATTAAGAGTTGTTCACCACGATTATTTCTCTTCGAATGATGCGATTGCTTCGTCCAAAGATTTGTAGTGCTTAAAAACGGTAATCAGTTTTGTTACGATAAGCAGGCTTTCAATCTTGTCTGCCGCGTTGCAAATCCGAAGATCGCCTCCGGCTTTTCGCATTGTGGTAAGTGCGCCAATAAGCATTCCAAGCCCAGATGAGTTCATGAACTTTACCTTGCTCAGATCCACAACCACATTCTTCTTTCCTTGTTCTATCAATTCATGAAGCTGTTCGTTGAGATTTACCGCATCAGGGCCGCCCATAACATTACCCTTGAATCCAATTACGACGCAATTGTACCGCTCAGAAACATTAAAGCTCATAGTGATTACCTTTTTATTAGTTAGATGAATTACAATTAAGCTTTCGCTTTTTTCATAGCTCGTTTCTGAAGCTCAACAACGAGCGCACTTGCTACAAACAGAGAGCTGTAGGTTCCCAGAATAACACCTAAAACCAGCGCAAAAGCAAATCCTTTCAGCACCTCTCCACCAAAGATAAACAGCACGGTTACCACAAACAAGGTTGTAACGGATGTAATCACCGTACGGCTGAGCGTGTCGTTCAGGCTCTTGTTAATCATATCGCGGAATTCCATGGTTTTGTAAATAATGGAGTTCTCCCGGATACGGTCGAAGACCACCACGGTATCGTTCAGCGAATATCCGACAATGGTTAGGAAAGCCGCGATAATGGCCTGGTCGATACTTACATCGAACGGGGCTATTTCAGCCATAATAGTGAAAATACCCAATACAATAAGTACGTCGTGAAATAGAGCGGCAATAGCACCTGCGGAGAAGTACCACCCCTTGAAGCGGATGAAGATGTAAATAAATACCACCGCCAGGGCAAAGAAGATCGAGTTGATCGCTCCCCTTCTCAGGTCTTCCGCGAAGCGCGGACCCACGAGATCGGTTTTCTGAACGGTAACGGTGTAATCGGGGTACATCGTGGCAAACGTGCTAATGATCAGATCACGCACATCTGAAACCTCTCCCTCAGCATCGGTCCGGAGTAGTATCTCACGGTTCGAACCGAACAGCTTTACTTCAGGGGCTCCGTCGAGCGGAGCCGAGAGTTCGTTACGGATATCGATGACGCTTACCGGATTATCGAATTCGAAAACGTATTCTTTTCCGCCGCGAAAGTCGATGCCATAGTTTAAACCCATGGTGACGATTGCCACGATGGACATCACTATTAACGCGCCTGAGAACGTGTATGCGATCTTTTGCGCTTTGATAAAGTCAAAATTTGGTGTTTCAAACCATCTCATAATAAATACCTTTTATACTTTTTAAGATTCGTGGTGATTAACCGAAACTAACGACGGCTGTTTTCTCGCGTGTGAGGTAGTCTACAATCACTCTCGTGATCACAATGGCACTGAAGAGTGAAGCTACAATACCCGCCATCAGCGTAATGGCAAACCCTTTAATCGGGCCTACTCCAAAGCTGTAGAGAATAATTGCCACGAAGAAGGTGGTTACGTTCGCGTCAATAATAGCGCTCATCGCGTTCGAGTAGCCGTTGTCGATGGCTGCGCGTAATGTTTTACCTCCCCGCATCTCTTCACGAATCCTGTCAAATATCAGTACGTTGGCATCCACCGCCATACCGATGGTCAATACAATACCCGCAATACCGGGCAGCGTGAGTGTTGCCTGGAAACCTGCCAGAATACCAAGTATGAATATGATATTGAGCAGAAGTGCCAGATCGGCGATACCCCCGCCGGTGCGGTAGTAAACGATCATAAAGATGGCTACTACCGACAATCCAAAGAGAATGGAGTAGAGACCGGCACGGATAGATGCCTCACCGAGCGATGCACCCACGGTACGCTCTTCAATGATGTCGAGCGGTGCAGGCAGCGCACCGGAAAGCAGAATGTTCACAAGGTCTTCTGCATCCCGTACACCCCCGATACCTGTAATTGAGGAGCGACCATTGTTGATCTGGCTCTGTACGGTTGGATACGACTCCACGTATCCGTCGAGCACAATAGCCACAGGCCGGCCAATATTGGCACCTGTAATCCTTGACCAGCGCCTTGCACCTTCCGAATCCATGGTCATTGAAACTTCGGCCGCATTGGTGGTTGGGTCGAACGCTACTCTGGCTTCCGTAATAACATCACCCGTCAGTTCAACCTGGCTTCGAACTACAATGATTTCGTAAAGTGGGGTTCCCGCATCCGATGCGAATTCACGTGCTCCCCACATCAGCTGTGTATTTCTTGGAATAAGCCGCTGAACATCTTCTTTTTCAAGGAGTCGGTTCACTCGAGCGGTATCCGGTCCAGCTGCATATCCGAATGAGTATTGAGTGCGACCCTGAAATGCGAAAATATCAAGAAGGTTGTCTTCTCCACGCTCTTCAATTTCCTCGCGGTTCTCCTGGAAATAATTG
>PWWL01000378.1 GCA_003561515.1 Balneolaceae bacterium | reverse complement strand
TGAAATCAAACGATCACAGAATTACGCCTCAGCAGATTGAAGATGCCATAACACCATCAACAAGAATGGTTTCAATCAGTGCCGTTCAATACCTTGGCGGGTTCAGGGCCAATCTTGAAGCAATTGGGGAAATATGCAGCCGACGTAATCTTATCTTTGTTGTAGACGCTATACAATGCCTGGGCTTCTCACCCATCAACGTTGAGCGGTGTCGGATTGACGCTTTGGCTTGCGGCAGCCACAAATGGCTGATGAGTCCGCTTGGATTGGGGTTTCTCTACACCTCAGAATCGCTCGCATCGCAGCTCAGGCCCTTCAAAACAGGATGGCTTTCGGTTGAGGAGCCTTGGGACCTTTCAAATTTCGAGCAGAACTGGCAAACATTTTCATCCCACCTCGAAGGTGGATCACCGAACATGCTTGGAATTGTCGGAATGGGCGCATCCCTGAGAAACCTTAATGAAATTGGAACTGACAAGATTCGTGAACACATTTTATATCTTACCCAAAAATTACTAAAAAGGCTTGAATCGGAAGAAAAAGTAACCGTAATAAGCCCGGCAGGTTCCGATGAGCGCTCAGGAATCCTATCTTTTAGAATCGAGGGTATAAATGACACCGATAGATTTATATCAGACATGAAGAAGGAAAAAATTACACTATCTTCACGGCAGGGCTTGTTTCGGATTTCTCCTCATTACTACAACTCCACAGAAGATATTGAAATCGCTTTAGGTAAAATGCTCAGAGATGATTAAAACAATTCTAAATGACATCTGGGACCTGATTAAAAACACAGTCAGCAAAGCTGCAGAAGATGATATTATTACACAGGGTGCGGCAATCGCATTTTACACTATTTTTTCGATCGCGCCTTTATTTATACTGATTGTAGCACTTGGCGGAATCTTTTTGAGTGAAGAGCTCATCACCAACGAAATACAGCAGCTGCTTGGAGATTTTCTGGAGGAAGATACCCTTGAAACACTTACAGGATTCCTTGTAGAACGAACACAGGGCGGCGGAAACATCGTAACCACGATAATTGCTCTCATAACCGTAATATTTGGAGCTACAACCGTAATAAGCCAGCTTAAAACAACGCTGAACAGGATCTGGAATGTTACTGAAGTAAAAATGAACTCTATATGGCATTTTCTGCTGAACAGGCTTCTATCCTTCGGAATGATTATTCTATTCAGCCTTCTGCTGATCTCTACGCTGATAGCCGAGGCCGCCGTGGCGATCGTTGCCGGTTTTTTTGTGGATATTCTTCCGGCTTATGAAATTGATATCTACAGGGTTTCCGCTCGCTTTGGTACCGTTTTATTCTCAATTCTGTTCTTTACCCTGATCTTTAAAATATTGCCCGACGTACATGCACGGTGGCGGGATGTTCTAATCGGTGCTGTTGTAACCACAGTACTTTTCATATTGGGTAAGTACCTGATCGGTATTTTCTTCTCGACTACAGGAATTGAGGCCACTTACAGAGCAGCAGGATCACTTGTCGTTTTCATTGTCTGGGTGTACTACAATATTCAGACTATTCTTCTTGGTGCGGTCTTCACACAGGTTTACACCGACAAATTTGGCGGCCGGATTTTGCCATACAAGTTTGTAAATCTGAAAAATATTACCGGTAAAAAAGAATAGCCAGCAGCTTCCTGATCTAATACACCTCTTCGAATATTCTGACTGAAGGCTTAATGAATTTCTTCAGTTCATCACGCGGTATTTCACTGAGATCTTCAGGGAGTTCTTTGCGCGCTTCGAAATAACTGTTGAGCCCCCTTTTCATCAGCTCCATATAGATCCCCGTTTCCATTCCCTTAAGCCCGCAAATATAGATCAGAGTGTTCTCTTTTTGAAGAATTGGAATAAGAAGCTCGCTTTCGTCCTCAAGCTTGGTTTGTACGTAGTGTTTGGAGCCGTCGGGACGCCGATTTTCTCTGGATATGCTTGGTAAATAGTGAAAATTCGGATGCTTTTCTGACATCTCAGCCAGGAAGTCAGAATAGAGCAGATCGGTGCGATAAGGACAGCCAAAAATCAACACACAGTCGTTTTTGTAAGAACCACTCCTGAACAGCTCCATAGTCATTCCCCTGAAAGGTGCAATTCCGGTACCGGTGGCAAAGAACAGATAGTTGAAATCCTCAGCGTTTTCGGGCAGCAAAAATCGTTTACCGCTTGGACCCGTCATTCTTACCTTGTCTCCGGGTTTCAAATCGGCAAGATAGTTGGAAGCAACCCCAAGATAGAGCTTATCCCCAAACTCTTCGATAGTTCTCTTCACAGTAGTAGATACAAGATGCGGTTTGCCATGTTCACCCTCTGTAGGAGATGAAACGGAGTACAATCTGAGCTTGTGAGCTTTACCGCTATCGTCTTCGCCGGGTGGCAGAATACCGACAGATTGGCCCACCCTTACCCGGTTTTCAAGTTCCGTACCCGATACGTCGAAAGTGATGTGCCTTACAAAATTTGGGCTCGACTCTTTTGTAATAATATAGTTCTCGACTACAGGTACTTCTACTGGGTTTCTTTTGGAATAGATGTTGAGTTCAACTTCCGGAAGTTTGATTTCAGACATAGATTTGTTTGTCGTAATAGGTTTTATTTAGAATGCTTAAAACTAAAGAGGAAACTCGATCATTTCATCGAATAAATGACGTATTTCTTCCATCGAATGGGATGACATCAAAACCAGAGAATTTTTTCTTTTCGACTCTTCGATCATTGATGTTACAGTTTCTCGCGTATTCTGGTCCAGTCCGCGAAGTGGTTCATCCATGATTAAAATTGCCGGGTTCAGAATCATCGCTGCGGCTATCTGTGTCTTTTTCTTCATTCCTGTCGAAAAGGTCCCAATCGGTTCATGAATCTCATCCAGATCCAGTTTCTCAAAAATTGTCGCGATTGTATCTGATGATTCTTCATCCCAGATATTTCTGCTTTTCATCACCCACTCCAAAAGTTCGGCCGCCGTAAGATGCCGCGGCAGGTGCTCTTCATCATGAACCAGTCCTACTTCCTTGAGATATGACGATGGGTTATCATGGATATCAATATCGTTAAAAGTTACGCTGCCCGAGGTCGGAAATGAGTTTACAGACAATATCCTTAAAAAGGTAGTTTTACCGGATCCGTTTGGGCCCACTACACCAACTGCCGTGCCAGGCTTAAATTCTGCTGAGTAATCCTGGAAAATGGGATGTCCTGCACGATACTGTTTGGTCAGATGTTTTACCTGTAGCATTTGTCGTTTATTGAATGTCTTTTTTTAACTGCAATACCCCCACCGCCGAACCCAAAGCCGCAGATAGGAGAAATATCGCAATTATCCATGCCTGGTTTAAAGGAGTTGGGAACCCAAGAATAAATAACTGAATGTTCATACTGATAAGAAGCGGCACCAGCCATCTCATCTGCATCCAAAAGCGGCTCATAAACCAAATTCTCAGAGGCCCAATCCAGCGAAGCAGCCAACCCGGACTCATGGATGGCTGTAAGGTAAGCAGTATCAACAATTGATGTGCTACTGCAAACAAAAGCCAAAGTGCTGTCATAAATCCTTCTCCAGGCCGCTGGTAAGCGATAAACCATACCAGTGCATGCCCCACCGCCACAACACGCCC
>PWWL01000213.1 GCA_003561515.1 Balneolaceae bacterium | reverse complement strand
AAATAGAAACATATTGTCAAAGTTGCAGGATGCCAATACAGAGCACAAAGCCCCCAGAATAAAAAGTCTTGCCAATTTTCATTGCTTTTTTTGATTCACTCACTAAACGAATGGATTTGCATGGTGTTTTTTGGTTCTTTATATCAAACAGAACCATAGATTGCAATAAGCTGGTTTTCGTCAAAAATTGTCCTAAAATCGTTAAAAACTCCCTAAAAAAGCCCAAAATTCTGCCATTTGTCGCAAAAGTGCAACAGATTGTCGCATATGTGTTACAGATTGAGGGCCTTTCCATCAGATATTTAGGGCATTAATTCAGTCGGGATAAAATTTCAGGCTGGCATTTTTTAACCTTAAACTTTCTTGTTATGGAAACCATTAAAAAAACATTCAGATTAGAACACAGTTTATTGACCACATTTACCTGGCTGATAACGCTTTCAGTTATTTGGGGTTTTGCAGCTCCGCAGAACGTCAATGCACAGGAATGGAAAAAGCCGATTGAATTGGGTGGAGAATACTTAGCTGAAGATATGCGTTCAGTTCAATTTATTGATGCAAATACCGGCTGGGCGGTTGGTACAGATGGTATGATATTAAAAACCATCAATGGAGGCAATGATTGGTTGGCTCAAGATTCAGATACAGTCCAGAATCTCAATTCAGTACATTTTATAGATTCGGATACCGGCTGGGTGGTTGGTCGCTTAACAATACTAAACACGACAGATGGAGGAGCCACCTGGAATAATCAAAATTCCGGACTTACAGGTACAGGAGTATGGTTCTTGAATTCTGTATTCTTTATTGATGCAGATATTGGTTGGTCAGTCGGATGGAATCGTACGATTTTATATACAAATGATGGAGGGGCAAATTGGATTCAGCAGGATGCTTCAAATGCCCCGCCTTTTACTGAATTTACCTCAGTACATTTTTTGGATTCGAACACCGGTTGGGCAGTCGGTGATTTTGGCACAATACTGCATACGTCAGATGGGGGAGCAAACTGGGATCCGCAAAACTCGAATACTTCTGTTCTTTTAAATTCTGTATATTTTGTAGATGCTAATACAGGCTGGGCAGTTGGAGACGATGGAACAATACTTAAGACTGGTAATGGGGGTTTAAGTTGGACTTCCCAAACTTCCAACACTTCAAATGAATTAAATTCGGTGCATTTTGTAGATTCGGATAACGGCTGGGCAGTAGGTGAAGAAGGAACTATATTAAAAACATCTAACGGTGGAAATGACTGGAGTGATGAAAGTATTAGTACGCAAGCAGCATATCTTTCAGTAAACTTTGCAGATACAAATACCGGTTGGGTGACAGGTTCTTTTGGTACTATATTAAAATCAACCGATGGAGGTGAAAACTTCGACCCACAAACATTTGGCATTGGTGGCCACCTGTTTTCTGTCCATTTTGTAGATTCGGAAACCGGGTGGGCAGTCGGAGGAGATACTGGTTTGACCCATGTAATTCTAAAGACCACGGATGGAGGCATTAATTGGAGTGACCAAAGTTTTGGCGATACAAAAGTGTTATACTCAGTATATTTTGTAGATTCCAATACCGGCTGGGCGGTCGGTGACTCTACAATACTGCATACGACTGATGGAGGAGCAAACTGGATTCCCCAAAATTCCGGACTTTCAGGTTCTTGGCAATTGAATTCTGCATATTTTGTAGATGCAGATACGGGCTGGGCAGTCGGAGACGGCGGAACAATAATCAAGACTACAAATGGGGGTTCGAGTTGGAATTCCCAAATGTCTAACACTTCAAATGAATTAAATTCGGTGCATTTTGTAGATTCGGATAACGGCTGGGCAGTGGGATGGCAAACTATATTAAAAACGGAGAATGGAGGAGACAGTTGGGAGTCGCAATCCCTCCCAGTTATTTCAAATTTCCGCTCTGTTTATTTCATGGATTCCGACACCGGCTGGACAGTTAGTATAATAGATCAAATTTTTAAAAGTACAGACGGCGGAGCTAATTGGACTCAACAGGTATCAGGCACTTCAAATAGTATGGCTTCTATTCATTTCGTTGATGCGGATACAGGTTGGGCCGTTGGTTTATTAGGTGCAATTATAAATACTACCAATGGAGGAGACAACTGGAATTCCCAAAACTCCGGTACCAGGAATTCATTGTTGTCAACACATTTTATAGATTCAGATGACGGCTGGGCTGTAGGTACGGCTGGCACTATTTTGAGATACTTCAGCTCAAGTGTATGCCTTCCGCCATTAATGGTATCAGTTGATTGTGACTCTATTTGTTCAGGGATGAGTTTAGGCATGGCAACGGCATTAGCAACCGGTGGTTGTCCGCCCTACAGCTATTTGTGGGACAACGGCCAAACGGGCAGTTCAGTCACCGGCCTGGCCGCAGGTCAGATTTGTGTGACGGTAACAGATGATGATGGAAATACAGCTTCAAGTTGCTGTATAGTGGAAGAGTGCCCACCGATCGTCCTTAATCCTATGTGTACACCGGAAACTGTTGCAGGTGCAAATGATGGCACCGCGAGTGCCAATGCGACAGGAGGTTGTGCGCCTTTGTCGTACTTGTGGAGTAATGGCGAGACAAGCTCGACTCTTACGGGACTTCCTTCCGGAGTATATACAGTGACAGTTACAGATGCTGAAGGATGTACAGCCGTGGATTCCTGTGAGGTTGTTATATCTCCATGTCCACCTCTATCAGTTAGCGTGACTTGTGATACAATCTGTCCGGGAACAAGCAATGGAACAGCGATGGCATTTCCCTCAGGAGGCTGCGCACCCTACAGTTATGCCTGGAGCAATGGGGGCACCGGGGCTTCGGTTACCGGATTGTCAGCGGGCCAGATTTGTGTGACGGTAACAGATAGTTTGGGCAATACAGCTTCAAGTTGTTGTACTATCATCGAAGAGGAATGGAAAAAACCTTTTGAATTAAGCGGAAATTATTTTGGAGGTGAGTCACTGGAATCGGTCCATTTTTTAAATGCAGATACCGGCTGGGTAGTTGGTACAGATGGTACAATAATAAAAACGATCAATGGTGGCAATGATTGGGCGCCTCAAAATTCCGGCACTTTAACGGACCTGAATTCAGTATTTTTTATTGATTCAAATACCGGTTGGGTAGTTGGTACAGATGGCACAATACTTAAAACCATAGATGGGGGTTCGAATTGGAATACACAAACTTCCGGTACTACCAGCAGCTTGAATGCTGTTTATTTTGAGGATGCGAATACCGGCTGGGTAGTTGGAGGAACCCTCGGACAAAGTATAATTTTAAGTACGGTTAATGGAGGAACTAACTGGAGTGATCAAAGTCCAACCGGGATTAATGAGCCGTTATCTTCGGTGTCTTTTATTGATGCTAATACTGGTTGGGCAGTAGGAGGATCCTTTGGACAGACTACAATCTTAAATACGACTGATGGAGGAGCTAGCTGGAATGATCAAAGTCCAACCGGGATTAATGAGCCGTTATCTTCGGTTTATTTTGAGGATGCGAATACCGGCTGGGCAGTTGGAGGCTCCTTCGGACAAAGTATAATTTTAAGTACGGTTAATGGAGGAACTAACTGGAGTGATCAAAGTCCAACCGGGATTAATGAGCCGTTATTTTCGGTTTATTTT
>PWWL01000048.1 GCA_003561515.1 Balneolaceae bacterium | reverse complement strand
TTGATTGGAATGACTCCCAGTGCTGTTTATCTGCGAGATCAAGATGGACAGATGGTAACACTTAGGCCGAACGACAGAGTTTACCTTGGACGGCTTGAAACAATAGATGCCCAGAGGGGCAGAGTAACATTCAGACTTAACAGAGGTGGTATCATTGATGTGGTGACACTGGAGGTACAACGATGAAAAAACCAAACAAATTCATGAAACTTCTCACAGCTCTATTTCTCGCCATTTTTATTCTGAACGACGTATCTGGTGTTGTTGCACAAGACAGAATACCCCGGGAGTTTACCGATCCGGATCAAATGATCTCTTTTGACAGGCAAACCACGTTTCCCGAAGCTATTGATATCCTGAACCAGTTCGCTCAGGATTTCGAGGACAGATTCATAATAGATCGTACAGGATATACAGGCGCCATTGGTGTTACACTTCCGCCCATGCACTGGCGGGATGCTTTGGATTTCATCTTGCGTGTACAGAATTTTGTAGCAATGGAGGAACCCGACGTATTCGAAATCTTGACCCGGGCCGATGCCGATAGGATAAGAGAGGCTGAACGCCCTGTTACTGAAAGACCCCGTGAGGATGAACTCCAGATTAATACTAAAACCAGGGAAGTTCGTATCAATGCCACATTTTTTGAAGGAAGCAGAAGGGCATTGCGCGAAATCGGCGTCGACTGGTCTACACTCACAAGTAATGCTCCGGCTGATATTGGTCAGTTGGTTGGGGAACAGGGATCAGAACAAATCCCTTCAACTGATTTTACAGGCAGTTTTGTTAACGTAAATACCAGAGGTGCACAAAACGTATCACAAAATGTTTTTAATTCACTGATCAATTTTGGTGATGTTGGCGGAGTTGAGGTACAGGCACTTTTCAGTGCATTCGAAGCTGACAACCTCGGTAAGATTCTTGCTACTCCATCGATTAAGGTGATGAACGGTGAAGAAGGCAGAATTCAGGTGGGCCAGGATTTCTCGATCAAGCAGAGAGATTTTGCAGGTAACGTTACCGACCAGTTTTTCAGCACGGGTACCATTCTGACCGTGACACCTCAGATTGTTGAAATTGGCGATACCACGCTTATCTATCTCGACATGCAGGCCGAGCGGTCATCAGCACAGCCCGATCCGGTGAGTACCATTGTTAACCGACAGCAGGCTAACACGCATGCTCTGCTCTTAGATGGAGAAAGTACCGTGATTGCCGGACTATACAGAACTGAAGAAGCACAGGTTCGCCGTGGAATACCAATCCTGAAAGATTTGCCCGGTTGGTTCTTCGGGCTAAAATATCTTTTTGGCTTTAACTCTACCGATGTACAGGAGAATGAACTGATTGTGCTGCTTCAGGCTGAATTGGAAAAACCAATAGAATACAGGATTGCACGCGAATTTAATACGCAGCGCACTTTGCTCGAACAAGCTCAGGAACTACACAGACAAAGGTTGGATCTTGAAAGCCCTCGTGCTCCGAGCATGGGCCTTGAACCAACCTTACCATCACCGCCATTTGAAGAAGACCCGATGCCAATGGATGAGGATCATGTTGATGAGCCTGAGCCGGAGGTGCAACGCGAACCTACACCCGAACAGCGGGAGCGAGAAGCTGAAGAGCGCGCCAGGCAGTTACGTGCTGAAATGGAAGCAAGACAGCTCGAGGCCGCTGAAATAGAAAGAAGGGACATGGAAAAGTACCGCGATGAATGGCGGCCAATTGAAGCCACGAATATGAATAATGAGAGTGGAGAATATGATCATCTCAACTACTATGTAATCGGTGGATCTTTCACTGTTAGGGATAATGCCGACAGGCTCTACAGATCATTCAGAAATGAGGGGCTGGATGCCCACATGCTCTACAATGAAGCTACCGGGTATTACTTTGTAGCTTATAGAGGTTTTGAAACAGCTGAATCTGCGATGCCTTATTTGCTGGATATTCAGCGGAACAGGCAAAGCGAGGCTTGGTTATCGCGAATAATCAGAGAAACCAGATTGGATTGGAACAACAGATAGGAAAATTTGCTATGTTCCTTCGCCTATTATTGCCGTGGGGTGAGCTCTGATCCTTCGATTGTAATGGCTATTCAAGGCTTCCGGTTAAATTCCAGAAAAAAAATCAAATGACGATGGAAGATTTTAAACGGCTTCAGGCATTTTTGAGGATTGCTTACGCAAAAACTCAATTGAAATTCGGTTAAATTCTTCGGGCTTATCTACATTTACTACGTGTCCGCTGCCTTCAACAATTTCAAGAGTGCTTCTCTCAAATTCTTTCACCATTTTTTTAACCGGCGGCAGAAACATATGATCTTCTTCACCCATGACGTAGAGGGTAGGGGCATCCATCTCTTTTTCCTTGAAATATCTAAGAAGCGGATTTACGTCGTAGGTGAGCCTGAACCATTTTAAGAACTCTTTTCGTGCAAGATTTTTTGCATCCTGCACGAACATTAGCCTCGATTCCTCATGGTTCTTCTTTGGCATAATCACCCATGCAAAGAGTTTATAAAGCCAAATAAATGGAACCAGTTTTTTGAAGGTATGCCCCAGCCATACCAATATTCTGCTGCGAACATCAAGCCGCGTTATGGCGCCACACATAACGGCTGATTTTACAATTTCAGGCTCCACTTCGGCTATGGTACGGATAATGATGGTTCCAAGAGATACCCCCACAAAATGGGCTTCCCTGATATCATTCTCATGAAGTACCTCAAGCACATCCCGGCTAACTGTTTTGAAGGTGTACTTCTACTTGTAATACTTCTTCATGGTACTCATCTCTTTCGATTTTCCATGGCCGCGAAGGTCAACCATCAGCACATTAAACTCTTCCTGATATGCCTTCAGTTGCCTGAACCAGATATTGGATGAACCTCCGGCACCGTGGATGAATACCACCCAGTCTTTGTCTGGCGAGTTGTGGAAAGGTTTACTATGAAGCATCTGTCGAGATAACTATTCCGGCCATTTTTATACCGAAACCAAGTTGTGCAATTTTTATCTTGCTTACACAGCTAAAAACAATTTAAAATAACAATAAGATTCCCAAGTTTAATGGAAACTTTTGGATCGTTTTGTGACAAACGATTTCATTGTGGAACAATGTTATACAGCCATTTAATTGCAATGGTTCAGCCAAGGAATGTTTATTGAGTTTTGAAACCGACAATAATATCGATTATTCCTCAAGAAGGTTTTGGCTTTGGGGCCTGTTAGGGGCGTACATTTTATTGCTATCCCTCTCATGGTTTGTTCAGTGGCAGTTTCCCGCTGAAGAACAAAAAAACAAATATCAAAGCAGCCATGTTGTTGATGTTCCGGCACTGGGCTATTCCATGGAATTCAAGTACATGATAGTGCGCGCTGAAGGATCAAACTTCAGCCCGGTTTTAATTTTGCCTGATGCGCTGAGAGATCCATCTGAACTAATCCCTTTTGCCGAATCACTTTCCCAAAGAGCAGGGATTGATGTCATTATACCTATCTATCCTCTAACATCTACAGACGGCAAGAAAATAAGTTTTTCGATCGAATCACGTGGAAAGCAGGTGAGTGCATTTATGGAATCCATGGAATTGGATACCGTGCATCTTGCCGGGTACCGCTACGGTGGCATCATTTTGTCTGAAATGGCTGAACAATCCCAAAAGTCAGAACTGCTTTCACTTACCTTTCTCATATCGATGGGAATAGAAGAGATGCACTTTCTTGGAAATTACAGCGTAAACAGATCGCTTTACGCATTAATGCTGCCCTTCATCACGATATGGGAGTATGCTATCCCACACTTTGGCCGCTTCTATGCCCAGCCTTTAAATCAATCCTATATATCCGCAATGTTAGAGATGGATCAGCGGGTCGTTGAAGATAACCTCAAAAACATTCGGTCTCCTGTTTTGATTCTTCACCCCGAAGCAGACAGTTTTGTTCCGTTACATATTGCAAAGGAGATTTATCGTTTGGTTCCGCACAGCAAACTGATTATCCCGGATGAGACGTCAGAAAGCCTGAAAACAGATCCGGATATTTGGACTAAATACCTTTCAGATTTTATCAGGGAAGCGGAAAATAACAGTGCCCCCACTGCAGAGAGCGCAGATCCGGAAAGAATAGCTGAATCTGAACAACCATTCGATTACGACGATGTAGACACCTTAGAAGGTTGGGCACTCTTCACAATTTTAATCATGTTGGTATTGATAACTTTGATTGCCGAGGATATTGCTTGCATTGCCGGCGGACTGTTGGTAGCTACGGGTATCCTGGAATTTCACCACGCAGTGCTTGCTTGTTTCACCGGTATTTTAACGGCAGACGTGTTTATCTATTGGATTGGAAGGTGGGTTGGAGCACCGGTTCTCACGATGGTTCCCTTTAAATGGTTTATTAAAAAACGAGATCTGGAGTGGGCAGAAAACATGTTTGAAGCGAGGGGTGCGGAGATCATTTTTGCAACAAGATTTTTACCTGGAACGAGGTTTCCAACATATTTAGCAGCGGGAATGCTCAGAACCAGTTTCCCATCCTTCTTGATCTATTTCCTGGCCGCCATTTCGTTGTGGACACCTCTTCTGGTTGGCATATCTGCTCTCATTGGCCGTCCGATGATTGGGTTTATAGATGTCTATCAGGAATATGCCTTAATAGTGGTAATTCTGTTCATTGCGCTGATCTATATTATCATAAAATACATTGTGCCTTTAGGCACCGTGAGTGGCAGACGGAAGTTTTACGTGAAATGGATCCGTTTACAGGAGAAGTTTAAAGGAACCGATCCTAACTGAATCAGCCTCTCTTTGAATTAAAGAACTCTTTTAGCAGAAAAGAAGAGTCGGCTTCCATAACTCCCTGAATGATTTCGACTTGATGATTCAGATCCTTGTTGGCGGTAATATTAAAACGGGTTCCGCAGCTCCCGGCTTTTTCATCCATGGCACCGAAAACAACCCTTTGAAGTTTCGACCACACAATTGCACCAGCACACATTGGGCACGGTTCGAGAGTGACATAAAGCGTGCAGTGTTTCAGATATTTTTGCTGGAGGGTGGCGCATGCAGCTGAGATTGCAAGCATTTCGGCGTGTGCAGTGGCATCCTTCAATAACTCTACCTGATTATAGCCTTTCCCTATAATCCTGTTTTCCATTACAATCACTGCCCCCACCGGTACTTCGCCTTCATCAAAGGCTTTTTCTGCCAGTTTAAAAGCCTCGCACATAAATTTTTTATGAAAATCTTTATTATGGTACTGATTTTGATTAAACATTTGAATAGAATTGATTATGTTTAGGGCTTAAACAAAACACATTGATGATCAATTGTTTAGCCGGGAATGGGCAAAAGTAGTACAGATAAATCACTCAGGGAATTATTACACAATAATATCAGGTCGATACCTGATTTCCCAAAACCCGGAATACTTTTTAAGGATATTACCCCGCTTTTGAAAGATAAATATCTGCTCGAATTAACATCACGGTTGTTGGCAGAACCGTTCAAAGGCAAACACGTTGATTATGTTGCCGGTCTTGAATCGAGGGGTTTTCTGTTTGGAACCAACCTTGCACAAGACCTTAATGCCGGATTTATTCCAATTAGAAAACCAAATCGGCTTCCTGCAAAAACAGAATTTGTTAATTATGAACTTGAATATGGCACAGATTCTCTTGAAGTTCATGTCGATTCAATAAAATCGGGTGATAATGTAATCATACACGATGATTTGATGGCAACAGGTGGAACAGCTGCAGCTGCAGCAAAGTTAATTCAGAAAATTGGCGGAAACGTGGTCGGGTACTCTTTTGTGATGGAAATTGAAAAACTTGAAGGTCGCAGATCGCTTAATCAACAAACCCCCTGCCATTCTTTACTATTTGTTTAACTTTTTGTGAAACAAAACATCTTCAAATCTATAAAAAACCACAATCACTAAAACATCAAAAAACTACTATGGCAAAACCAACAATTACCACACTCTCATTGTGTGTAGCTATTTTGTTTGGCGCTGCTGCATGTGGACCATCTCTGGTTATACAGAACGTGGATTTCGCTCAGCCTTTGGAGAGTGTACTAACCCCCGATTCTGAAAATCAGGTTCACGATCAGCGTTATGCAATCAAATTCAGCATTTCCGGTATTCTTGAAAAAGAAGGTGCGGATAGTGTTGACGAGATTCGACTCATTCGAAGCTCGGCCGGATACTATTTTGTTACCGCTCATGGTTTCAATAACGTTTATGTTTTTGAAACTGAAGAATCCGAGCTGAAGCTCAAAAGAATAATCGAAATTACGAGAAATGGAATTGGGCAGCCCGCATTCAATCAGCGAAGTACTCATATCGAACTGATTGACCGTGCAACGGGTGATACCTATAACCTTGATCATGTAGGACGGAGATAAGAGGCACTATTATGAAAAAAACAATGAAAACCACTTTTTCAACAATTGTAGCTCTCTTGTTCGTAACAAGTGCAACTCTTTATGCACAACAGTCTGATTATCAGATCCAACAAGATTTCAGAGCCAACCATGCGGAGCTCACTGAGCGTATAAATGCTGCAACTTCAACCGACGAACTTTCAGATATATCAATTGATATTGATGCTCTGGAGGCAGATTATTCGGAATACTCCTCACTTATCAATGCAGCTGTATATCCTGATACATTTTCAGGCATGGTGAGAGATCTCAGAAACCGTTATAACGCCACCTCAGTTAATTTGACTGCTCTCGAACAAGCAAATGAGCGTATCGATGACCTTATGGCTCAAGTCGATGACTTTAGAAACCGATTGGCTGAAATGGATGAAGAGATCGCTGATCTTAAGCAGCAAATCGACAGATCTTCGGCTAATGAGCGTCGTCAGGCTGCTTTGATACGTCAGTACCGTCAAAATGTTGAACAAAGGGACACTTTTGTAACAGACGTGCTCGAACAGCTTATGTCAAGGTACCAGGAAGTTGATTCTGCAACTCAAGATGAAATCGCTGCCGCTCTCGAGCGAATGAGCGATAATCCAATTGAACTCTTGAAGACAATTATTGCAGAGTATACCAATATGGCTGACCAGGACTCAGGCCTCGAGACTCCGGACTTTGTAAGAATGAGAGCTCAGCATGGATATTTCTCTGATGTATGGAACAGAATTGGTGATCGCCTTGCAAACACATTCGCTCCCGACAATCCGGTTCAGGCACGTCAGGAAGTAACCGATATGCTTGCTGCATGGCTTGCCAGCATCGACAATAAACTCTGGAACGCACTCACAACGTCATTCAACCAAAATGGTATAGAACTACCGCCATTTACAAGTGCCAGTACATTCAATAACGCGCTAAACCAATACGTGGATAATGCCATTGAAGTTAGCCGTGAAAGCAACAGCGAAGAAGACTATCAGGTGTATAGAAACTTTGCCAATTACTGGAACAATACAGTAAAAGCTCAATGGGGCGAACTGCTCGTAAACGGAGGCATTTTGTCAACATCTGATATGGCTGCCATTGATGTGAAATTAAATGAATGGGGTGAGAATGCTACACCAACATCTAACCTGATGTTCATTTTATTCTTAATCAGCTTAGCTGTAATCATCGGGTTAGTTGTACTGCTTGTAACAAAGAAAAGCTAATCCCTGATACAGGCCTTTGTAGTGCAGCTTGTATGTCTTGTCTTCACTACATTTTACACAAAATTAAAAACCGGGTTTCTCAACAGAGATCCGGTTTTTTTATTTAAAGAGGGCTTTCCATAACCAAGGATTTTGTTCAAGGCAAGGCCAGTGAAAAGTTGAAACCGCAACATTGTAACTCGTATCTGAAACGGTTTAAATTTCAGACAAATTTGACGAAATGGATTAAGGTGTCATCAGCTACAGCCACAGATCTATGATTGCTTGCATAGAGACGATGAGTTAGGGAAGTGAAACGGATCTTCTGAGGAGCCATTCAAAAGTGAGAAGAATGATAACAAGTATGAACCAAGCAAGAGATCTGTATAAGTAATTCACTTCTGTGATCAGTTCCTCTCTCGAATCTGCAAGTTCTCTTTCATTGAAGAAGGCTTCAAGACGCGTAAAATCGAGGTTTTCCAGAAAAATGCCGCCGGTTATTGAAGCTAGTTGTCTCAATGTTTGATCGTCGCGCCGGGTGTTAAGAAGCTCAAGGTTTGACCTGCTAACGGTTACCCTTGTTTCTGCTTCGCCAAGCACCCGGTTGTTAAGCGTTGCCACAGCTTCGGCTCTGTAGAGGTCCTGGGGAAAATTACCGAGCGTCGCGGTGTAAACACCTCGCTGTGTATGGTTCATCCGAAAGGTTCTGTCGATCTCCTCATCATTAAAAAAACGAAGCTCAATCAACGCATTTGATTCCGGTTCCCCCCGCTCGTTTGTGAGCACAGCTCTTATTTCAACTGCTTCATTTTCCGAGTAGCTGCTTCGCCTTGGCTCAAGTACAAGAGTGCGGCTGTCGGGCGGGGTAGCAGTCCATGAAATAAGATTTCCAAAGAGTTCCTGAAAGAGCCTGCTGTTTTCCGCGACCCTGCTCTGATCGTACATGTACCATCCGAACGCATTTACGGTACTTAGCCTGCGATTACCCGTGTCTTCAGCCACAAGAAGCGGGATGTCGGTCTCTGTGCGCTGAAATTCAGCCGTCAGAAGCACTTCACTTGCAGCACCCGTACTGTACCTGCCTCTATACGTTTGCAGTGACGGCATACGGTTGAAAATCACGTCAGAGATTTCGAGCAGGGGATGGGTGCGAAGCTGATCCGGCCTTGAAATATGTATATTGAGCAGAGTTTGAGGCACAGAGAGTTCCAAATTCGTAATTCGGTTTGCGCGAATATTGCCCAACTGACGAAATGATCCGGGCGTAGCCACGTAAAGAATTGACTCTGACCGGTTGTAAAGCCACTCAAGAATAGGTTCGTTAGGTGATGGCAGGCCATGAAGAACGATCAGATCAGGATCCTCATCCAGTTCCATTGGGTTTTCCCCGGCAAAACGGCCATCACCCAAATAGGTAGACATAATCAGCTCGTTTTGCATGTCACTGCCAATAAGCCTCCTGATCGAGCGAACATCGGGATGAATTTCAAAAGCGATTGAAAGGATTCGCGTCCTGTCATCGAGAACTTCAAGGGTAAAAAGCTGTGTGTTATTCCTGTCGGTAAACTCTTCCGCTTTTGGAGGGACATTCACTTCTATTTCATAAAACCCGGGGTCTGTGTATTCACGAGTAAACTCAACAATGTAGCTTCCCGAAGAAGATGTAAATTCTATTGCTCTGGATTCAATCAATTCACCGTTTTCTATGAATTGTACCGTGCTCTCTTCGCCTTCAAAGCCCTGCTGTTGAATTTCTGCCGTAAATAGTGTTCTGGTATTAGTGTAGACCGGTTCATTGTAATCGACATCCAGAATGGCAATATCACGAACCTCGGTGGTGTCCCCTACGGGAACAGTAAGTATTGGTGTTGAAATATTTTGTGCGGTAAACACCGGATTGCGTCCTCGTGTTATAATACCGTCAGAAAGTAATATCGATGCTGAATAACGGTTTTCATTCTCAAGAATGTGCTCCATTACCCTGTTTATGTTGGTGGATGAGCCGGTAAGATCTGGTTCATCTCCGTCGGTAACATCATCGGCAAAGAGGTAATATCTGTACCTGAAACGTTCATCTTTTTCAGCTTTGAAGCGCCCGATAATTTCATTGTAGTGTTGTTCACCGCGATAGTCACCTCTTTCAACGGTGAGGCTCTCGGTGTTGTCGATATATACGGCAATCCCCGGCATTTCTGTAATCGTGAACTGGGAGGTAATGTATGGATTGAGCAGCAGGAGCACCAATATAGCAAGGGCAGAAGCTCTTAGTGCAATCATACCCCATTTTTTGAGGGAGGAAATTGTACTAAGATCACGGTAGGTGAACCACGCGATGAGAAATGAAATTAACACCGCTGCAATGATAAACAGGATCGGTATTACCGGACTGATACCCTGTATAAATGCGCTGAACATGGTGTAACCTGTGATGGATTACAGTTTTTTTACAAGCATCCCGATAATGTCGGTAGAACTTAGCCCTTCCGCTTCGGCGGCATAATTTGTGACTATGCGGTGCCGGAGCACAGGAACCGCGAGGGCTTCGATGTCTTCGAGTTCTACATTGTAACGCCCTGAAGCGAGCGCGCGGGTTTTAGCTCCGAGAATGAGGTATTGAGAAGCTCGCGGACCGGCACCCCAGCTTAAGTAACGGTCAACAAAGTCGGGCGCTTGTTCGGTATTTGGCCGGGTTTGGGTAACCAATTTTACAGTTTTATCCAGAATGTGATCGGGAACAGGTACTTCCCTCACAAGCTTTTGAAATTCTATGATCTGGTCTTTATTCAGAATGGAATCAATCTGTACTTTTCGGGTGGAGGTGGTCTGTTTTACAATCTGTTTTTCCTCATCAAAAGAAGGATAATCAAGTCTGAGATTGAACATAAACCTGTCGAGCTGTGCCTCGGGAAGCGGATAGGTGCCTTCCTGCTCTATTGGATTTTGAGTGGCCAAAACAAAAAATGGACGGTCGAGATTAAAGAGCCTGCCCGAAGCTGTGATACTGTACTCCTGCATTCCTTCGAGCAGAGCAGCCTGGGTCTTGGGAGGGGTTCTGTTGATTTCGTCGGCAAGTACAATGTTGGCAAATATGGGGCCCTTTATAAACTTAAAATGTTTTCGGCCGGTTTCTTTATCGTCTTCAATCACTTCCGTGCCGGTGATATCACCCGGCATTAAATCGGGTGTAAACTGAATTCTGCTGAATGTAAGATTCAAGGTTTTAGCAACAGTCTGGATGAGAAGAGTTTTTGCAAGTCCCGGAACACCAACAAGTACACAGTGGCCGCCGGAGAACAAAGAGATCAAGAGCTGTTCAACGATATCTCTCTGTCCTACAACAGTTTTAGATATTTCTTCTCGAATATTATGAAACGATTCGCTGAAGAGTTCAGCAGACTTTTCGGCAGAATCCGGCATTGTGGTTTCCATCAGCGCACGTCTGTGTCTGTGGGAGGGAGCTGATCTTCGAGAAGCGGGTCAGTATCGGGCATGTCTATCTTAAATTCAATGTAGACCTCAGCCCGTAAACCGTCCATCCATGTTCTCATTCTTTCCATGCGTTTTCGTTGAAGGGCAATTTCCCTGATTCTATCAAAATCCTGCTCAAGATTTGCTCTGTGCTCGGGAATATGCCGGTCTAAACGAACGATGCGGAACGCTCTGGAGGATGAAGTTCTTCGGGGTGTAAACGATCGTGGTTCAGATATTTCCCCTTCTTCATCCAGAAGTATTACAATTCTGTAGAGCGCAGGGTCGAGCTGATTGATTGCCATCAGTCGTTCTCCGGTCTGCATATTTACTATACGCCCGCCAAATGGCCTGGTGTCTTCATCATCCGAATATTGTCTCGCGAGATCACTGAATCGTTTATCATGGTTGAGTACACTGTCGCGAAGTGCGTTCAGTTTTTCGATAGCGTAATCTTCATCCACCAGATTATCATCAATCCTGATTAGGATATGATTTGTATCAATGTTATCACCGCTTCTGCGATTAAGCCGGATGATGTGAAACCCAAATTGAGTTTGAACCACTTCTGATACCCCTCCTGGCTCGAGCGCTGTAGCAGCCGCGGAATAGTTGGCTACAAGGTCACTTATTGGCGTCATGGGAATCAATCCGCCCCGGGCACCAGATCCATCGTCGCTGTGCCTGCGGGCCATTTCTTCAAAATCTTTGCCCATGGTCACGATCGAGTCGCGAATAGCTGCTGCTTTTTCGAAGGCCTGAGTCTGCGCGTCTTCAAGGGCAGGCGGGATAACCACAATTTGTGAAACGCCTACTTGCTCAGGAATGACCGGGAGTTCTCCCTCCGGAATACTTCTGAAAAACTCTTCAACCTCGGGTCGTGTAATGGTTACGGATCCAAGCTTATTTTGTTGAACTCGTTGTATTATCATCTGCTCCCTGAACTGCTCACGGTATTCAGCGCGTATCTGAATAATACTCTGGCCAAAAGCTTCTTCGAGAGCCCTCTCACTGCCGGCCTGACGTATCATTTGATTGAGTCTCTGATCCATCTCACGATTCACTAAATCATCGGAAACAACAACAGAGTCAATCTTGGCTTTTTCCATAAGTACGTAGTTATCGACCATGCTTTGAAGTGCACTATACCACAAATCCTCGGAGAAAGTCACGGGCTGGCCCTGCATTTGAATCTGGTTCATGTAATTTCGTACTTCATCATCAACATCCGATTTGAGGATGATGCGGTCATTCACCACGGCAATAATGCGGTCGGCTACCTGAGAAGACTGGGCGTGGGCTGTGTACGAAAAAGTTAAGAATAGTGTGAAAAGGAAAATCTTTTTCAGAGGGTTAATCATCTGTATATATTGGATGTTACTTAGTTGCTATCCCTTGTAAGAAGGATCGATTCAATCTCACTAACGTTAGCTTTACTGATTTCATTATTCGCGTCGGCCTCAAGATAAAGATTTCGCATGTAACTATTGGTAATTCTTCGGGCCTTTTCCAGCTTTAGCCACTCGGTTATTTGAGGAATCAGCCAGTCCAATTCGGGATGGTCGCCTGCCGGCCGTTCTTCAAGCAGCTGCACGAAATGGTACAAGCCTCCGTGGAAATGAATGGGAGAGCGTTCCGACAGCCCTATAACATTTAGGTAGCGGTTTAGCATAGGAATGTTTTCTGCTGCCATTGATATGGGCCAGAATTGGTTAGACTCCCTTGACTGGCGATCGGGATTTACGCTGTACTGCTGAAGAATTTCTTCCCAATCGTCGCCGCGCATTAAGGCGCGATTGGCATTGTCGGCTTCGGTTCGGGTTCTTTTGGTGATATGGCGAAACCTGACATAGCGCTCATCGAGAATAAATTGCTCACGATGCGCCTGATAATAATTTTGAGCTTCTTCGCGTGTTACTTCAATTTCATCAAGATTCTGTGCGAGAATAAAATCTTTCAAAGCATTCTCGAGAACTTGTCTGCGATTTCTTTCAAGCTTAAGCTGTACATCCCTGTTTCGGCTCAGCCCAACACGCTCAGAGTGCTGAACGGCAATCTGGTTATCGACCCACTGATCGATAAAAGACTGAATGGCGCCAAGTGTGTCTTGTTGTAGTACCGGTTCCGGTATCTGTTCAAGAGCTTCATTGATCGTTAACGTGTGGCCGCCTACCGAAGCCAGCACCGGCGAATCATCGTATTGAAAGGCATCTTCACAGCCAATGAGAAAAAAACATGCGGCCGCCAGGGTTAATAAATATTTCATCACGCTGAGTTGAAAGTCTGCATTAGAGTATCTTTGTACAGTAAAAGAGATTAAGTGGCCTGTATTGTTACGTTTTCTGATTTCAAAATAGTATGCCTGCAATTGCTGCATTCATGAGGTTGACAATAGAACCGGCTATTACGGCTTTGATTCCAAATTCAGCGAGTTCTGCTTTTCTGCCGGGAGCAATACCGCCAATGCCGCCAATTTGAATGGCAATCGATGCAAAATTAGCGAAACCGCAAAGTGCAAAAGTGGCCATAGCAATTGTTTTAGGATCAATAG
>PWWL01000088.1 GCA_003561515.1 Balneolaceae bacterium | reverse complement strand
TTTCAAATTTGTAACCTTCGGTATAATTCACCTAACTATTTGTTGTATAAGAAAGGCTATGGCGTCGCATGAATTCAAGCAAAACATGAATCAGGCTATTTTTTCAGGCATAGTGCAAGCGATAATTTCTAAAATATCCTAGGAATCGTTTATTGTTGAAGCCGATGGACTCCCACCAGGGCTGACATCTGGATTAAGCTTTCCTAAAAACTCAGCACAAGTTGAAGTGAAACATCATCCATCAACTCCCTCACTAACCACATCCACTATCCTGACCATAGCCAAGGTATCCATTTCACAATATGCCAACAAACCTTTGCGCAGCTCCTCTTTTCGCTCCTGCATTGTATCCGGCGATATGGCTTCGGCATAAGCTTCCTGGGCCAAGCTTCCTTCCTGGACCTCACCCAAAGTGGAATAGCTCAAATCAGGAACAAGGCAAGGCTGAACAGCCTTGAGAGACCAACTCCCACACATTTTAGGATGGTAGTAATTCTGCCGCATTATTGGATGGAGATCCACTATTCGTTCTGATAAGCTTTGAAGAGAAGTGGCCAGGTCAGGATAACGCTGGATCAGGCCACGGATGACGGTTCTTTCAAAACTGCCATAAACAATTATTGGCCCAGACTCCCCACATGCAGCCAGCAGAGATTCAGAAAACCTGAGCATCGGTGGCTGACCTGACAGATCCAGAAATTCCAGGTGCCGGAGTTGATCCGGAGCGTCCTGGACATGGCAGGACCATTGAAAGGGCAGTTGTTCGTATGGCCTTGTTCCTTCCCAGATTGGGATTGCAAACTGTGCTGTTTCAAAATCAAGAAAGTATCTGGGGTAAGCAAGGAAATCCAGAATTTTGGCTGCTTGGGGCAGAAGCTCTGCTTTGCCGGAAACAGTCACTCTGCGAACACGTTCAAGGTATAGGCTGGACAGCCTGCCTTGAGGAATGTCTCGTATGTCCTCAAACCCTTCCTGCTTGAGTTTATCCCGCAGTTGAATACTTATCCCCGGCAAAGATTTCAAAGGATATTCAGGCCAATCTGATGGCATGCAAAAGTTTAGGAATGGGCAGTCAAATGGAGAACTGCAATGATCCCCAACTTCAATGGAAGGCATTGATCCTTGCACGGTATTAAGACATTGATCCACCCAACTTTCCACTTGAGGTTGCATTTCCAGGACCGCCTTTGTCACATCCTCTGTGCGTATGAGTCCGTGATAATTGCCTTCCCCGGGATAAACAAAAGAAGAATCTATAACCGCTACCTGGATTTCCTGGACAGTATGACCAGTTCCTTGCAGAACCCTGAACTGGATGGCGCAGTCCCAGATATGATATTCTTTGACTTGGGTGGATGATTTGACCTCGATCACCTTGAGACCAGATCCTGATGGAATGACAATGTCAGAACGAACAAGCACCTGGTCAAAAGCAAATGTTGCCTCGTAAATCGGCAAATCAGATGAACCAAGGTACCTTCTGGTAGTTTCCAGGACGTGGGCAATGCCATCTTCCAGGCCGATATAAATTCCGCCTGGCGCAAGGAACTTGCAGGCGATCTCACCCACCTTGTGGCCGGTATCCATCCTGGCCTGAATGCTTTGATCAAACTTCAGCAGGTCTGGACGGTGGATTTCAAGCCAGAGTCTTTTCTGGCATTGGATGCCCGAAATGATTTTGGATTTGGAAAGTCTGTGATGCAAAGCGGTTTTTCTTTGGTAATAAAATAATCTGATGACTGTTTTTATGATGTCATAAAAATTTTGACAATCATTTTGTTGGAAGACAATTTTCTACATGAGTGCCAGATTCAAGAAACATGCATAGCTTCCTTTGGCATCTCACTTTTGAAGAGGCCCTTTAGCCACGGGGGTCTCTTCTTGTTTTTATACTTCTCAGAAAAAGAGCCGCCCCTGGTCAAGGGACGGCTCAGAACACATTACCAATCAAGCCCAAGGTTGAAGGTCAGTGACTAACTATCCACTAACACAACCTTCCCCCCAGGCAATCGTTTTTCTCTGAGAATGGCATCCAGAACCAGCTGCTCATCATCCGTCAATGTGATGTCAGTGCCTCGTTTCCGGATGAGTATGTTCATTCCGATATTAAAACCACCTGTATTGATCTGCTCAGGCAGCTTGCCTGTACTTCTTATGTGCTCAACCACACCTTTTCTTTTAGCATATAGTGCGGCCGTCAGCTTCAGCTCAGGGGGTATGCGGTTAGATTTAGTCATGTTGATCTCCTTGCTTCAATAAGCTCATTATAATTTTTTTGATTGGATACAAATCAATGCAAACAGTCCTGTAAAGACTCTGTCAGCCAGTTAACCTGGTTTGAATTGAATGATGGAAATGGTTTGAATGGACGGGTCTTGCCCTGGCTATTCCAAGACAGGAAATTATCCAGTGATGGATATCTTTAAAGGACGGGGAAAATGACATGTTTAACACCTCCTCTGCTCCTGGTTGTCTTGGCGTATGGCGCCACTGGAGCAAATTAGGTGGGCCAACGCTTTAGCTGCATTTATTAGTCGCCCGCAAGTTGTCGATTAAATCAGCGACGTCCTGAAAATTGGACAAAAAAAAGCCCGCTCGGCTTATGCTAGAGCGGGTTATATGATCATCCCTCTTTAGCTGTTTTTATATAGCGCCCGCAAGCCGAGTACAAATCAGCGCTTAAAAAATAAAATATATCAATAGAATCAAGATGTCAAGTTTCTAGATATATGCCCGTTTTCAGGCTTGTGGATGTTCATAAAATCCACCTTAGCTCTTTGTCCAGTTTTCTGAGGAAAATTCAATAAGAGGTCCTTTAGCCACAAGGGCCTCTTCTTTTTTTAGTTATCATTCAATAGATAAAGCCTGTACCTTACCATCAAAACCATACCTGGCGGCCTTAGAAGCGAATCTGGCGCGTTTTTTTCTGATAACATCCAGGGGAAATGACCATGATGGCCTGGAGTGAAAGAAAATCGCTTTAAAATGCCTTCGGCTTAAACTCGGTTCAACCTCAACCCCTGTCCGGGGATAATCAAATAATTGACTCTTGCCTGAAATAAGCAATTTTCATCATCAGTTTGGCTTGTCATTTCTGTACTGACTTTATAGGGTGTCAGTCCATGGGAACCCTTATCTTGAACTTTAGATATCCTGGAGGCTTGCAATGACCAGTCAAAAATTTTTTCTTTACGCCACGCTTTTTTTCTTTACGACTCTTTTTTCCTCATCCGTATATGCTCAAATCACCATTACCGCCATTAATGTAGGCCAGGGCGATTCGGTGCTAGTGGAATCCGATACTCACCGGATATTGATAGACGGAGGTAGGGCTTTAAATTGCGTAGCTGATTATCTGGCTGACAAGGACATATCCCATCTTCATAAAGTCATAGGCACCCATGCACACGCAGACCATATCGGCGGTCTGGTTGGGGTTTTGCAGCGAAAGAAAGTGGATACTGTCCTGTATAATGGTCAGACCCATACCACTCTGACCTTTGAAAGGTTTATTGATGCAATAGCTGAGTCGGATGCTGCCTACCATGAACCTAGCCGAGGAGAATCCTTTGAACTCGGCGACATAATCCTGGAGATCCTGCATCCCGAGGGATCAGCGGCTGATTACGAAGGCCACCTAAATGAAAAAAGCATTGTGGTCAGAATTGTATACGGTGA
>PWWL01000143.1 GCA_003561515.1 Balneolaceae bacterium | reverse complement strand
TTGCTGATACAAAAAAGCCTTGCAGGGACTTCCTGCAAGGCTTTTTTATGCTGTACGCCGGACAGCTTGTCCGGCATGGAAAGATGTGGATAAACCACCTATCCTGTATTAAGCCGGATACCATACCAAGGCATGCCTTCTTCCTGTTGTACCAGATTTTTTAACCTTAGTTTATTTCTGACTTAAACTAAGGTTGGTACATGCCGGAGAGGCTCTCCGGCGTACACTGTTTACGGGAGCATCACGGCATCAATCACATGAATCACGCCGTTGCGTGCAAAGATGTCGGTGGCAATAATCTGCGCGAAACCGTTGTCGTTGCCCACAAAGAAATCACCGTCTTCCTCTTCCACGAAGATAAAGGACTTGCTCACGGTTCTGATGCGGTCGGATGTAACCACATCTTCGGCAGGCCTGTTGCCCGGAGCAACATGGTACAGCAGAATGTCTTTCACAAGGCCTTCATTGCCTTCCGAGAAGAGTTCTTCTGCGGTAAGTTCCAGTTGTTCAAGCAGGGCCTCGAACGCATCGTTGGTGGGAGCAAAAACCGTGAATTGGCGGTTACCGTCAAGTGTTTCAACCAGTCCGGCGAATACCACGGCTTCCACGAGTATTGAGAAATCTTCGTTGCCAGCTGCAATATCAACGATCGACTCTTCTGGTTTTTCATCGTCACCGTTATCGCCGTTATCATCGTTATCTCCTGCATTTTTTTCGGATGGCGGCAGCATCACGGAATCAATTACGTGAATCACGCCATTGCTTGCTTCGATATCAACTGCCGTGATTTCAGCAAATCCGTTTTCGTCGTTGCCCACAAAGAATGAGCTCTCATCTTCTTTCACCTTGATGAAAAAGCCATGGAGAGTGTTAATTTGGCTTGCAGTAGTTACAGCACCGGAATCTCTGTTGCCGGGTGCTACATGGTACAGAAGGATGCTTTTCACCAGCTCTTTCTTTTCCTCAACAAATAGTTCATCGGCAGTTAATTCAAGCTCGTCAAGAAGTGCCTCGAATGCATCGTTGGTCGGAGCAAACACTGTTAACTGCCGGCGGCCGCTGAGATCATCTGCCAGACCGGCGAAAACAACGGCTTCCACCAGAATTGAGAATTCTTCATCACCGGAAGCAATATCCACAATGGTATTGCCTGAAGCAGGTGGTCCGCCTTTTTCTGCTGACTGCGCTAACGAGCTGCTGTTGAGCTCTGTGCTGTCCTGATATGAATCGGTTACATCGCAAGCATTAAGAAACAATAAAAGAATTGCTAATGTTGTGTAGCTTAGTGCTCTCATATTTACCCTCACAGATATATTTTTTTATTTTTAGATGAATGACTTCTTAATTAATGAAGTCATTTTACAAAAATTTTCTCATTTGCTAAAACGTTCCATGCCTGACCAAAACATACACCCGATTCATGAACTTTGCTTTACAATGCTTCCTGCTCAGAAAATCAAAGCAATTCTTTTTTGCTGTATAGCAGGTTTGCTGGCGATATCATGCGGAACAGAGGAAGACCCTCCCACCATCGATTTCGGCGCAGATTACATTGTTGTTATTTCTGACGAGCTCCCGTCTATCTTAAATAATGAGCTGAATGTTGAGGTTCTCTACACAGGGTGTGAACCCGGCCATGAGTTTGAGCTCAATTTCCAGCAGGTGGGTGAAAATGAGAACGAAATGTGGCTGACCAAGATCACTCCCAATGAAGATTGTATCACGGAATTTCGGGAAGTAAACGTTTTCCCGCTTCCGGAAGAGCTTGAATTGGGAAGGTTGCTTTTTACCGTGCCCAATGGTCAGTTGATCTTGAGGGACGGATAGCATTTGTACGCCGGAGAGCTTCTCCGGCACGGAAAGACTTAGATAAGCAACCTATTGTCATCTCAAGCATATAATTGCGCGTAAACTCAACCAATCTGCCTTCCTTATGAAAGATTGATTGGTTGATGTTACCCCCTGTATAGGTGATTGTTAAAATTGATGGATACATCACATGAACCACCCCTAAATCCTCTCCTTAAAAAGCCACACTTGGACCCGAACCTTCGGGGGAGGGGACTTTTTTACCCGCTCAACCGAATATTTACTCTTGACATAACACTATTCAGTATTCAACTAAATAGCTCACCATAACTCCCCTTTTTTTGTTAAACCTGAGATCTCAGCCTTTATACAATTCAGATGCAGAACGGAGTTTGTACATGCCGGACAGGCTGTACGGCGTACTTTCGTGCGGTAGCAGTTAAGGTTGGTTTTTTTCATATTCCTGAGATCTGACTAACTCATAATCATTTTATGCAAAAAACGCTTCTGTATTTCCTCTCTTGTTTCTTCATACTCTCCTGTACAGCGCAGAAAACCCCCGTACAGAATCCATTCGACGGCCCTAATCCCTGGCCCGACATTCGTCAGGAAAGAATCCAGACGCTGCTGCCTGAAGCGATGAAACGGGCCGAAGTCGACACCTGGGCTATTCTCTGCCGCTCAAATAACAATGACCCGCTGGCACGCCATGTGGGCTGCGAAAATGCAGTGGCTCCGGCTGTGTTTATGTTCCGGCTGATGGATGATGAGGTTTTCTCGATCGTATTTACCCCGCCGGGCGAAGCAACCGCGCTGCAGGAAATTGCCCTTCACGACAGTATTGTGGTAACCGGCCGCTCACCGGGTGCCATTGTTGAAGCCGCCGATTACATCAACACCAACGTTCGTGGCCGGCTGGCACTCAACTTCAGCGATACGAACGAAATAGCCGACGGCCTCAGCCAAACGCAGTACAACCGGCTCACTGAATTGCTAACACAGCAGGTAAGAAACAGGATCGTATCATCGGAGGACCTGGTATATGAGTGGCTCTCAGTGAAAACCCCGGCTGAGGTTGATATCCTCCGCAAGGCGGCTGAAATCACTTCACGGTGGCAATACGAGGTTTACGAAACTGTAGTACCTAACCAGACTACCGACAGGGATATCGCACATTTTCTGAAGGCGAAGATGAGGGAGATCGGTGTAACAGATGCCTGGGCGCCCGATCAGAATCCGGCCGTGAACTCAGGGCCCGACCGCGGCCATGCGCATCCAACCGACCGTGTGATTCGTCCGGGTGACGTGATCCAGATCGACTTCGGCATCCGGGTGTATGATCTGTGGGTGACCGACATTCAGCGCTTTGCCTATGTGCTGCATCGGGATGAAACGGAGCCGCCGGCCGACATTCAGCGATACTGGGAAGTGGCCCGCGACGGCAACCGGATGGTACTCGAAGTAATGCAGCCCGGTATTACCGGCCTGGAAGTTGACCGCGTTCAGCGCGACTGGATGGCGGAGAACGGTTCCATGAATGTGATGTGGAACACAGGCCATCCGGTGGGCTACGTGGCGCACGATGTGGGGCCAAGCCTCGGAGGTGCACAGCCCGGAAGAGACCCTCACCCCACCGCCTTCAAGGAGCTGCGCGCCGGCAACGTGTTCGCTTTCGACGGGTTCTACATGTGGGAAATCGAGGGCGGCACCAAAACCATCTCTGTAGAGGAGATGGCGGTAGTCACCGAATCGGGTGCCGTGTACCTTACCGAACCCCAGCAGGATCTGATCCTGATTTCTTCTGATTAAAGTACGCCGGAGAGCTTCTCCGGCACGGAAAGACATCGATTAAACACCAATTCCGTATTAAACTAA
>PWWL01000144.1 GCA_003561515.1 Balneolaceae bacterium | reverse complement strand
TTTCGAATGGAATCAGAGATCTCGCTACCGGCAGCATCGTTTAGAATAATGAGTTCCAGCCCGGGATGCGACATCCTCGTAAGCGTTAGGAGAAGGGAATCGAAGTGACTTCTGTCGGTATGCGTGGTTAAAATTACAGAAAGTTGAACAGGGGGCGGCATAGTTGAATTGGTTTGGTCAAATATACAAGAAGATTATAGCGGATGAAAAAGAGATGCAGCAGAATTATTCTTTAAAATCATTTTAAATAGATTAGAATGAGGCCGCTTTTTGTATCAATCACGTGCAAAAATAATCTTTATCTGAACAGTGAATAAGAACAATATCATCTAATAGCTGAAACAAATTATAAAAACAGGATTTATACTGGGTATGTTTAGGTATCAGAGTTTTCTTTTGCCCTGGCTAAATCAAATAAAGTTGGTGAATATCATGAAAAAGACGGGAATCATACTATTGCTCGCACTCTTTGTAATCTCCTGCGCTTCGTCCCAGAAAATGCTGCAGCGGGGCCAATACGACAGAGCGATTGACAGATCAACTGAACGGCTGATGAAGCGGCCCAATAACGCTAAAGAACTGGAGGTTCTGAAGGAAGCTTTTTACCTGGCAAACCTTTTTGATCGAGAGCGGATTGAGTTTCTTGAACTTGAGGGTCTCGAAGAGAGCTGGGTTGAAATCTACCTTCTCTACGAACAGAAGAACAACCGTCAGAATAAAATACGGCGGCTTCCCTCACAGATTCGAAGTCAGTTCGAGTTTCAAAATTACGATCAGCAAATCGTGGATTCGAAAGCTTCGGCTGCCGATGTAAGCTACCGCCGCGGAATTGAGTACCTTGAAAAAGGTGACAAAATGAGTGCACGGCTGGCATACCAGGAGTTCTCGAACGCAGCAGCAATCCACCCCGGATACGAAAACGTGAACCAAAAGCTGCAGCTGGCAGAAGAGCAAGGCAGAAATAATGCACTGTTCATGATTGAAAATAATTCCGGCATGGTAGTGCCTGAATTCTTTGATTCTGAAATACGGAAAGTAACTCTGCAAGAGCTCAATACACTTTGGCTCAACTTCGATACGCATGAAAATCAAAGCCGCGAGTACGACTACTTCATCGTGCTTAACATCACCGATATTTCCTTTTCACCGGAAACGCTGGACCGGCGCACTTTTACCGAGACGAAGGAAATTCAGGACGGCATGAGATATGAACTCGACCGCAATGGCAACGTAAAAAAAGACTCTCTTGGCAATGATATCCGCGTACCCAACCTGGTGAATGTATCGGCCGAAATCACCCAGACCACTCAGCTGAAGTCGGCTATTGTCGGGGGATCGCTCGATTTTTACAATCTGCACACCGACCAGCTTGCGCGAACCGATAACATTGCCGTGGAGGCCGTTTTCAGCCATAAGTTTGGTGAGTATTCGGGCGACCGAAGAGCACTTTCTGATGAGCTTCAGCGTATTGTGAGAGGCAGCCAAATTCCATTTCCATCGAATGAGGGCATGATGATGGACGCTGCGCAGCTGCTGAAGGAACGCTCGAAAGTGATTGTTCAGAGAAACCGGAGAATGCTGGAAAATTAAGAGAAGCGGGTATTTTGCCACGAAGGCACGAAACCACGAAGAATTCACGAAGCAGGATAGTCCCCCGATGAAGGGGGCAGAGGCTCGTAAGAGCCGAGGGGGATGTCCCTCTTAGCGTTGATTCGGTTCAGACATTGAATAAAAAACCTTAAACTCATCATCCCGTATTGCCACTTTCTCCCTTTGGGTCCCCGTGGGAAAAAGAGAGGACACTCTTCTAATGCCCACATGTCGATCTGACGCTGCTCCTTAATCTATTGCCCTGATTTTGGTGGTATCGTATGGCAGGTCAATCAAAAGCGAATCGGGCAGGTGCAGGTCGGGATCATCAAAAAACTCATCATCAGCAGCGGTGTCGATTGAAACCGGAGAGACTCCATTGAGCAGGTTTTCCATCATTTCATCTGCAAATAGAAGAAGCGGATCGATTTCATCCGGTTCGGGTTCGCCGGGTTCGGGCCGGTAATACGCAATACCGCTGAGTTGGGTCATCCGGCGGAGTATCCATCGGCTGCGTTCGGCGGCAAAAGGTGACGGGGGGTTAACCCGCATCCGCTTGGGACTGGGCAGCACGGCGGCCATGTGTGAAGCCTGTTCGGGTGTTAACGACGATGCATGCTTGCCGAAGAATTGATCCGATGCCTTTCCGATACCGAAGATGCCCGGCCCGAACTCGGCAATATTCAGATACGTCTCGATGATCCTCTCCTTGGGCCAGAAGAGCTCAATAAAAACCGTGATCACAGCCTCCACTCCCTTTCTCAGAAAAGACTGCCTTTGCGAAAGGTAGAGATTTTTTGCCACCTGTTGTGAAATGGTGCTGGCACCGCGAATCCGCTCACCGGTCTGCCGCTGCTCCCAGGCTTCTCGTATAGATTCGACATCAAAGCCGCGGTGCTCCCAGAAGAGCTGATCCTCCGAAGCAACCACGGCCCATTTCATCTGTTCGGGGATGTCACTGTATGAAACCCAGTAGTCACGGAGGTTGTAGCGTTCCGTTTCAAACTGCTCCCAGTCTTCCCTCAGGGTAAAACTTGTGAAAGAGGGGTCGGTCCAGCGTAGTGCAAGTACCGATGTAAGAAAGAGAAGAAAGAGTGCCGCAATGCCTGATGCGATTGCTGTAAACCAAAAGCCGGGTTTTTTATAGAAAGGCCGGTTTTTTCTGAGTGATTGCTGTGGATGTTGCTGCATGTTTATAATTGAGATCATGAAGCAGGCTTAAACCAAAATTACCGGTTCTTGTTTCCATCATAACGCATCAAAAATGTTTTTCATAATCTAATCATCATCCAGGAAGCGAAGTTCAAAATCATAATAAAACAATTTCACCCGAAGAAGTGTCATCATCGGCTTCAAATCTGGATTCAAGTGAGATTAAAGAACAGCTTTCCACCTCAACCGGGAATAAAAAAACCCGCCTGTAAGCATTGGCGGGTTTTTGGATGAATCACAACTCGATAATCAGTTAGGTGAAGGTATCGGCGGATCCCAGTGCGGAATCTCAGCCGCGGCATCGCCGGTCATCAGGTAGGTGTCGAACCACTGCAGCATGCGGTAGCTGTAGTCGAGCCGCGACGAAGCGCGGGTGTTGCCGTGGCCTTCGCCCGGGTACCATACCAGCCTCACCGGTACTTCAGGACGGCGCACCTTCAGGTGGCGGTAAAGCTCGAGCGACTGCGCGGGGTGTACGCGTGTATCTTCTGCACCGTGCATAATCAGGATTGGAGTTTCGGCGCGGTCAACCCAGTAGATTGGGCTGCGCTTGAGGTAGTCCATCCACTTTTCGTCCGATTCCCACATACGCTCGCGTGAGTGCACAAGGTAGAGCTCGTCGGGGATGTCGCTGGTTCCCCATTTGGAGAGATTGTTGCTGATTCCCACAAACATCACCGCGGCGGCAAACCGGTCGGAGTAGTAAGTGCTCATCCATGCCGAAGCGTAGCCACCGTAGGAACCGCCGGTAACGCCGATCCGGTCGGCATCGGCAATGCCGCGCTCAATCAGGTAATCAACGCCATCCACAACGTCGTCGAATTCCTTGCCCGCAAGATCGGCCTGGCTGCTGTAGATAAACTCGATTCCGCGGCCCGTGCTTCCGCGATAGTTCG
>PWWL01000296.1 GCA_003561515.1 Balneolaceae bacterium | reverse complement strand
TTTTGATCAAGATCAAAGCCTGAGCGTATTCAAAACCGCAGCATATAAAACATATGTGAGGATTTCGAATACGCGAAAATGCAGAGATTGGTCAAAAGAACGGTTTTGCAAAGCTCTCTATTAAAATAAATGCTTCACACCAAATATATCTAAATCATTAAGATTAATATCTTTGAATTGATTTTAAATAGGCAATTTCAGAGAATTCTCCATCCTAATTATTAAAAACATAAGAACCACGTATGAACAAGCGATTAACTCTGATGGCAGCCTACACTGCAGGATTTATTCTGGCGATAGCTCTGATCTGGTTTGTAAGAACGGAGACTGACGAACAACCTCGCTTTAGTGAAGACGAGATACTTATGATGTCCGATTATGAGAGTCCGCTATTTAATGAAATCGATACTGTTACTGCAGAACGTGACTGGAGTGACTATTTGAAAGCCGTTCAGATTCCCGACAGTCTGGAAAATGTGAAGTACTATGAGCTGAATTACGGGGGCATTCATGAGTTTCACGTAACCGGATACACACCTGATGGCAATCATTTCATAGCCGCGGTTCCGGTCGGGAAAGTGAATAAGGAGTAAACCTTTCCATTGGAATTCTTCTGTGTTTCCAAAACACTTTAAGTCCACTTGGAAAGGACGGCCTTAGATTGCTCTTATTTTCAAATTATAAACGGAATCTAAATTCTGCGAATCACTTCTCCACAGCGCATCATTCTGTCGCCATGGTAGGGATTGCGAATATCTTCCTCACGGCTGAGCCAGTCGGCAGATCCGTCGCGAACCATAGGGCAGCTTTGATGGTACACGGTGTAGCCTACAGGCCTGAAGGTGTCAACCATCTGTATCATCGCTTCGGATATATACTCGAAATGGTATCGCTGGTCGTCCACATCTTCAAGCAGAATAAGATCGCGGCTGTTGTTGATGATTACCTCTCCAAATGAGACCCAAAGGGCGAGCGTCTCTTCATTGAGGCCGGCCGGTTCAACGCCATCGGCCTCCATTTTCAGGGATTCCGCATAACCTTTTGCGCGTTCAGCATCTGAATCAACAAGCGCGTTCTTGAGGTCGAAGTAGCGGTTGAGAACTGCCGACATCTGATCATTAAACTCTGCGGTTGTCTCCACCATCTGCATCTGCATTTGCTGCTGCCGCTGTTCCTGCTGGGCACGCTCTTGTTCTGAAGGGCCGCATGCGGAAACGAGCATAAGGATGAACACCATTAAGAAGATTTGGCCGTTTGTTTTAAACATGTGTAAGGGGATTTTTTTGAGATAATTCTTCTGGAAAATTTTGAAGCAATTCTGTTGCTCCGGCGCATAGAATGCAAGAATCTAAACTACTTGAGTTCGGGATAAAATCTTTGAATTCACAGCAAAAGCCCCCTCCCCCGAAGTCCCGGGATCAAAAGAGACGTACGAAGGAGGGGAGATGCTTTTTCCAAATTTTCTATCGAACTAGGGTAAAATAAAATAACACAAAATGCGTGTGAATGCTTCACGCTTAAACAAAAAAACCGGACCAAGACTGTCACTTTGGTTCAGCGCAATCATCAATCCGGTTTAATTTGGTTTTCTGATGCTATTGTTAGCTTGCCGTTACAGCATCGTCAGTTTTAGGGCCTGCATTCAGAATTTCACTGCTGCTATCATCCTCATACTTCTTGAAGTTATTGATGAATAGATTGCCAAGCTTGTTTGCTTGCGCATCATAATCATCTTTGTTTTTCCATGTATTTCGGGGAATGAGAATATCGCCTTCTAAGCCCGGGCAAGTCGTCGGGATTTTAAAACCGAAAACTTTATCCTGGACGCTATCAACGGAACCAAGCTTGCCTTCGAGAATAGCATTTATGATGGCTCTGGTATTCTTAAGGTTAATTCTCTTTCCGGTTCCATGCGGGCCTCCTGTGAGTCCGGTATTAACCAGCCATGCTTTCGATCCGTGCTTTCTCATTTTTTCAGCAAGCATTTCCGCATATCTGGCCGGTGGCCATACCAGAAAGGCGGCTCCGAAGCAGGCAGAGAACGTAGCCTGTGGTTCGTCAATACCCATTTCGGTACCTGCTACTTTGGCGGTATAACCGCTTATAAAGTGATACATGGCCTGTTCGGGCGTAAGACTGCTTACCGGTGGAATTACACCGAATGCGTCGTACGTCAGGAAAATGATATTTTCTGGATGTCCTCCAACACAGGGGATTTTTGCGTTCGAAATGTACTCAATCGGATATGAGACCCGGGTATTCTGAGTAATGCTCACATCATTGTAGTCAACCTTCCGTGTATGAGGATCGAGCACCACGTTTTCAAGCACCGTGCCAAACTGAATGGCGTTATAAATTTCCGGTTCTTGTTCAACAGTTAAGCCGATCGCTTTTGCGTAGCAACCGCCCTCTATGTTGAATATTCCCGAATCGCTCCAGCAATGCTCATCATCACCGATCAACTTCCTGTTGCTGTCGGCAGAGAGAGTTGTTTTCCCGGTCCCTGAAAGGCCAAAGAACAGGGCGGTATCACCATCTTTTCCTTCATTAGCAGAACAGTGCATGGACAAAACGTCCTGTTTTGGCATCAGGTAATTCATAACAGAGAAGATGCCTTTCTTCATCTCACCGGCATACTCTGTTCCCAGAATCACCATCGAGTTGGTTTTAAAGTTAACATCCACGCTGGCATCGGATGTCATTCCTTCGGTAAACGTATTGGCGGGGAATTTTCCGGCATTGTAAACAACGAAATCAGGTTCACCAAAAGATTTTAATTCCTCTTGTGTGGGCCTGATAAGCATATTGTGCATAAACAGTCCGTGATATGGCCGTTCGGCAATGATGCGAACTTTTAAACGGTATTTGGGATCCCATCCCGCAAAGCCATCAATAACATAGATCCTTTTACGGGTATTCAGGTAGTCGACTGCTCTTCTGTGATTGATCTTAAATGTGTGTTCATCAAGCGGAATATTAACATTTCCCCACCAGATATCATCCATCCCCTCAGTTTTTACAACCCGTTTGTCAGCAGGGCTTCTGCCGGTTCTTTTGCCGGAGCTAACCACGAGTGCTCCTACATCAGTTATAACCGAGCCGGGATCATATTTTATAGCATCCTCATAAAATCGGCCGGGTGATGGATTTCGAATTATTTTCTTTACTGTAATTTCATGTTTTTCAAGGTTAAACTCTTGTTTATTCATTTTCTGCTGACTTAAGTTAAGTATGGTAGTTAATCCACCTTAAAAGTATGAATTTTAAATGAAGAAGTAATTAATAAACCCATAAAATAAAGTTATTTTGGAGTAATGGTGCTGCTAAGCGGACAATCTTTATTCAACCGCTTTGCTGAAGTATCTAAATGACTGTTAAGAGAATTCTTTATAGATTGTGAAAGGGAAAACTACATAACCTAATACATGAATTATGAAAGTGTCTGGATTAGTATTGATTTTATCAGGCTTAATTTTTGTTCTCTATACTTTTTTATCGGACTTTGGTGATGCAACAGCAACAGTTAACTGGGCAGTGTGGATCGGACTTCTTGTTTTCATAACGGGCGGTGTGGCCTTTTATCAGGCCCGGGATGAGGAGTAACTAACCAGATACCTGCACAGCGAGATCCTGACTTTACAGTACTTGCAAAAAGCATGTCTATATAGCATCGTTGCAACCGTTGAATATGCCGGGGTGCGCTACGTATTGGGTGTAGTGCCGTTATCAGCAACACTGTTTGTAGAGATGCGAATTGCACAGGCCGATTCGGGTGAAATGAATCAGTTGTGTGTGTTATAAATGTACATATTCTGATTGCGATCAAACAGCACGGTTTGATATTCTCTTTCAACAGGCTGATCCATCCCGGGAGCGTTTGGTGGCATGCCGGGAACTGATATGCCGATGGCATCGGGCCGCTCGGCAAGCAGGCGACGGATATCTTCGGCGGGTACGTGTCCCTCAACCACATAGCCCTCTACGATAGCTGTATGGCAAGAGCTTAGCTGATATGGCACCCCCTTTTCCCTTTTGATTTCATGCGGGTCGTCCACAATTTCATCGATCACTGTAAAACCCTGCTTCTCGAGATAATCTGCCCAGCGTACACAGCACATACAGCCTTCTCCATGATACATGGTAAGCGTGATGTCTCCCTCATACAACATGGCTGAGTGCTGAGTGGACTCCCCTCCTTGCTGAAACACAGTAACCCAAAATATCACGGATACCAGAATCAGAACCGCGGCTGATACGTAGAATGGTTTATTTTTCATATATGCTCAGTATCGAATTATAGTTTAATCAATGAATAATACAGCGCCTCACGACAACGATTGAAATTTAGGAATCAACAATGAAGTGATTGCTTTTGATTCGCCGTTTAGCGGCTTTTCAATGACTCAAAATAAATTCTTAGTGATTCCAGTTCCCCGTCATTCCAGCCTTCTGGTTCTGTGAGCGCAAGCCACGCATCGAAGTAGTGCACGGCGGCATATTCGTGGCCAAAACCCGGCGGTGTGTTACCGATACCGGTAAGAAGGTCGGCAGTTACCTGAAGGCCGGTAACAATGGGGTACCAGCGCAGGTATGGAGAAACATCCGGGCCCCTCGGAGATTGCATCCAATCAGGTTCGCGCCTGAAAATGGATGGCTCAAAGAATGTGACTGGGTCACTGGCGTACTGAAGGTAAGCTATACGGAATGAACCCCACTCAGCTTCGCCTGTCTCCAGTCCTCCATCCTGATTTGAAAATCGTACAACAGAACCATCACGGAAACGAGGCAGCCAGGCCAGAGAACCGGTATTCCGGTTTGCGGTGATGTTGCGCCAGGTGGTTTTTCGAAACGGCGGGCCAACCCATAAAACACCATGGAATGGATCTTCAATGATGTCGTACAGATCGAATGAATGATCCGAATTCAGGGCCCCAAGGCTTAAGCCATGGAGATATAACTTTGGCCTATTATCGTGCGGCAGCATGGTCCAGTGGTTATATACTCTGCGGAACAGTGCCTTTGCCATTTCCGAGCCATAGTCTTCCTCCGCGATGAGTGAAAGCGGGCTGGGCAGATAGGAGTATTGAGCGGCAACACTTGCTATGTCACCACGGTGAAGGTATTCAATTGGTTCTATGGAGCCGGGATCTATCCACCCGGTGCCGGTGGGGGTAATCAAAATGAGTATAGACCTTTCGAAAGCGCCTACCCGAACCAGCTCTCTGAGGGCGAGATCAGCTCGCTCGTCAAAATCTTCAGATGCATGCATCCCCACATATACCCGAATGGGGTTCATTGTTGTGCTGTCGGTAAAATTGCTGATATCAGATGCATTTGGCCCTGTAGTAACGAAACGCCTTCCCTGCCTGCCCATTTCTTCCCAAGACAGGATGGATGCCGCGCTGCCTGTTTTCATAGAATCGACAGGCTGTTCAAAATCGGGTTCAATAAGCGCATCCACCTGCTGGTAGGTGCTGTCTGCCATTCTCAGAAGCTGGGAAAATAGCACACCGTTGATAATGAGCAAGAAAAGGATAAAGGTTGTTGTAAGCCCAAGCACAAAGGATACGCGGGGAGGAACATACGGCTCCATTTTGCGGGCCAGGAACTGCTTGGTGATCAGAAACAGTCTGCCGAAAAACAAAATGACAAGAAAGATCGCAACGGCTATAAGGCCAACCAAGACCGGCTGAACGAATGCATCTGCTTCCATGCCCATTAGCTCCCTGAGTGAGTTCTGCCAGATGGTTGCTCTCCAGAGAGAGATCACGGTTATCAGCAGAAAGAAAGAACCTGCGGCCACCTGAAGCCGGTTTTGATTCTTTTGCTCAGGGATAGGCAGCTCAAAGTATTTCCATAGCCAGACTGTAAAAGTGCCGACTCCGTACCCTGAGGCGAGTGCCAGCCCCGCAATGATTCCCTGCAGCGTATCAGGCCGTGGAATAAGCGAGGGCGACATTGAAAGAGCAAAGAAAAGAGTGCCTGCCAGCAGACCTGTAGTGGAAAAATAGCGTTGGAGCATGGAAAAGTTACTTCAGCATTGAGCTGATAAAAATACAAAGAAATCGACTCATTGATAGATATTTGTTCAGTGAGAAAATCACTTAGTCGTAATTATATTTTTTCCGGGTACCACGCTCGAAAATTCACAACCGGTAAAACCAGTCGGCCCTTTTGAAAGCCTTCTTAAAATATATTCTGATTCCGCCGCTTCCGCCGGCATGCACTATTTTAATTCAAGCGTGCCGCTATTTTGACCGCCTTCGTACCACGTAAGTTCTATTTCAAGCTCCTGCTGTAACCCTTTTCGGTTCTTTACTTTTTGTTCGGCCTCAATTTCAACCGTGATGTTCGAGGGCAGCTCAAAATTTGTTTCTTCACTACCCTGAACGAATGAAAGCGTACCGGATTCAATTTTGTCCGCAAGTTCTCTTAGGAAGCTGCTGACTTCTTCTCGTGACTGTGTTTTCTTGCTTTTAAACAGTTTTTCTTTCCTGGCCATGATACTCCTTGTTTAAATGAACTTTATGCATTTGTCTTATAAGATATAAAACAGAGAAAAAACGTACATATTATAAGAGGGCTTTGCAGAACCAGGGATTTTGTTCAAGGGCAAGGCCAGAGGAAGGTTGCAACCGCAGTCCTGATGCCTCGGGATGAGGATTTCAAACGACCGATAACGTAGCCATTTGGCAAAAGACCGGTTCTGCAAAGCCCTCTATTACATGAATCCGATAGAAAAATAAAGGCCTCTCTGGTCTCCCTTTTCAATAAATTCATATGTCGGGTCCGGGCTCGTTTAGTAGCGGAACTGCGATAAAGCTGCAGACGTCTTCCCATTTACTTTCAAACGCAGAAAAAGTCGCTTGGTCCTTTTTGTCCCAAGGCAGAAAGAAGTTGATTAACGCGTTTAGTGGTTAAAAGACCTTAAAGCGTCCGTAGGTCCTTTAAGCGTCTATTCGCCAACGAAATCGTAACGATTGAAGGACTTTCGCTTCGCTACAGACGCTTCAATGTTACTAATTAATTCAACCGCTCAACGCGTGTTGATTAATCAAAGTGTTACAATGGAACCTCTTTGATTTCATACAGAGACGGTATCTCCGCTTTCCAGCCCATTTTCTGTTCGAGAGTGGTTTTCATGCCGTTAAGTGCTTCCGGCTCACCATGCACCAAGAAAATTCTTTTTGGTCCGTTTTTCATGTTTGAAACCCACGTAATCAACTCATCCCTGTCGGCATGGCCCGATAATCCTTCCAGTACTTCTACCCTGGCTTTCACCGGATGCATCTTTCCGAAAAATTTGATTTCGGGTACGCCATTCAGAAGATCACGTCCTCGCGTGCCCTCTGCCTGGTAACCTGCAAGAAGCACGGTGGTTTCCGGTTTTTTGAGATATACCTTGAGATAGCTCAATACACGTCCGCCGGTTACCATTCCACTTCCGGCAATGATGATTTTCGGGTCAGGTTTGTCGATGATCTTCCATGTTTCTTTAAACGACTGAACCATATGAACCCGTCTGCTGATCTCAATACACTCATCATGAGTGAGTTTATGCCAGTCGTGATATTTTCTGAATACCGAAAATGCATCGATCCCCATCGGGCTGTCAAGTATTACGGGCAAAGAGCCGGGCAGCCTTTTTTGTACATGCAACTTCCAGAGATAGTACATTAAAAGCTGAGCGCGTTCCACGGCAAAACTGGGAATGATAAGGGTGCCATTCTTTGCAATGGTTTCTTCAATAATAGTGTGAAGCCGTTCAAGTGTGTTCTCATCCGGGTGGAGCCGGCCTCCATAGGTTGATTCAAGAAAAAGGAGATCGGCTTTTTCGGGTCTTTTGGGATTCTTCAGCATTGGATCGTTCTCTCTCCCCACATCACCGGAAAAGACAATTCGTTTGCCTGCTGACTCAAGCTCAATAAACGATGCACCGAGAATGTGACCGTTGTACCGGTACCTGACCATGACCTGATCATTTATTGAAATCCATTCGTCTTCCGGTTGAGGCCTGAAAAGCGGAATGGTTTTCTCCACATCAAGGGTATTGTATAATGGTTTTGCCGGATTGTGTTTTGTGAAGCCGTCCTTATTGGCGCGTTTGGCGTCTTCTTCCTGGATTTTGGCGCTGTCGCGCAGAATGATTTCCGCGATTTCGAGGGTAGGAGCTGTTCCCCATATTTGACCGCGATATCCCATATTTACAAGTCTTGGAAGAAAGCCTACGTGATCAGCATGGCCGTGTGTTAGAAGAACAATATCGATGTCGGAGGCTTTCACAGGGAGCTGCTGCCAGTTCAGTTCTCGAAGCTTCTTCACACCCTGGAACATTCCACAATCCACCAGGATTTTTTTGTGGGGAAGCTCAAGCAGGAATTTGGATCCTGTAACAGTTCCTGAGGCGCCAAGAAAATGGATTCTGACAGGCAGACTCATAAGTTATTGGAATGATAACTACAGATTGCTTTCGCTTCTTTTATCACGCGATTTGCCTTCCGTTGATCCAGTCCAATCTCTTTCAGAACGTTCGTGCTTTCATAAAGCTGAACAGTGAGTACAATGCCCTTGTTTGTGAGCAGGTTTTTTTCAGCTTTTGTGAGGGATGACAGACACGTAATTGGGTGAAGATTGAGCCGGCCAATCCGATCTTTAAGTCCGTCATTTTTGGGGTAATCCCAGCTCAGCAGGTTTAACCCGACACACTCGCCATAAGCGAGGGCATCGGTGGTGAAGCGGGTGTTGGTTACAACATATCCCGAATGTTCTTTACCGGCGTGACCCGGCTGTTTGGTCCAGTTATTCTTCACGTCAAGAAATCTCGATTGTATATACAATGGAACCTGAACATTGCAGCGGTTTTCCTTTTTGTTATGGAATTTGCACTCCACTATGTAGTATTGATCGTCTTTCACAGCGATCACATCAATTTCGTGGGAAATGCAGTCACCCTGTACTTTTACGCCCACTTCGGTTTCAAAACCTGACCTGTCCAGAATTTTTGCGATAAACCTTTCGAATGGAAAACCTGTTGGCCCGAGTTCAAGGATCGCTTCTTTCAGCTTATACCTTCCGGCTGCTCGCTGCGACTCGGCACTGAGCTGCTTGAAGGCCTCCCTGTAGATTTTCCGGGTGCTCATTCCTTCTACAAGTTTTCCCATTACTGCCTTTACAACTGAATCAACAATCTCATCGGCCGCACCCGCGCCTTTCAGAGAACGTCTTAGTTTGGATTCATCAAACGGTTCCTGCTCTCCGGAAGCTTTGGTGATGTTGATTTTCGTCATTGAAGAGATGAGATTGTATTAGGTTTGCTTCGAAAGAAAAGGGAATATTTTTTGAAATGACAGAAGGAAATGGATGGCTACAGTCTACAGTCAGCAGAGCTGACGGGGTTCGTTGCGGAGCGGAGCTCCGCACGAGTGGGGGGCGAGCGGATGGACTCAAGTATTTGCAGGAAGAGCGCCTTATGAGTCGCGAGATGAGAATTTCTATCGAGTCAGAAATGAGGAGATGAACTTCGATTTCCCTAAGTAATATCTCCTTTATTCTTTTAAGGGGCTGAGGTAAAAGAGACTGAAAAGGTTATTGCGATCACGCCACTCTTTTTCGATGATGAAAAGTCCTTCGACAAGCCCCCCAAAATGCTCTCTGCTGTATTTGTGAGAATTTTCTGTATGAATAGTTTCCCCCTCTTGAAAATGGTACGTGCTGCCTGCAATGTTAACCGATTGATCCGTACGGCTTACCAGGTGCATTTCGATCAGGCTTTTTTCCACATTGAAGAACGCATGATGTTTAAACTGATTTAGGTCAAAATCAGCATCGAGCTCCCCGTTGATCCGCCTCAACAGGTTCAGATTAAACTGAGCCGTTACCCCTTCCTTATCATTGTAAGCAGCCTCCAATACACCGGTATCTTTTACCCTGTCGGCCCCGATCAGGAAACCATCGCCGGGCTCAAGTAAACCGGCCATTCGACCCAGAAATCTACTTGCCCGTTCCTGTGTAAAATTTCCAATGGTTGAGCCGGGAAAATAGAGCACGGTTCTCTCTGCCCCATCCCGAAACGGAAGCGGAAAAGGCCGGGTGTAATCGGCGGCTACGGGATGTACCGTGAGATCCGGAAACTCTTCGCGAAGCGATTGAGCGGTACTGTTCAGAAAATCTGCTGAGATGTCGACCGGGATATAGGCTTCGATTTCATCAAGATGCTCAAGCAGTAGTCTGGTTTTCCTGCTGCTGCCGCTGCCAAGTTCGGCAAGCAGGGTTTTTCTCCCAATGGCTGAACAGATCTCTTTGATGTGAGTTTCCATGAGATCCAGCTCTGCGCGAGTGAGATAGTACTCATCCAAGGTGCAAATTTTCTCAAACAGCTCCGATCCCCGCTCATCATAGAAGTACTTGCTGGGCAGCTCTTTTTGTGGTTTGGAGAGGCCTTCTTTTACATCCTGAAGAAACGTACTGCTGACAGTTTCAAGTTGAGTTGTGCTCATGAGCTATCTCTTCAATTGTGCTTTATTATCGGTTCATTGAGCGTCTTTTGCCAGCCTTATGCCTGTAAACTGCCATCGGTACTTGGTGTGGAAAAAGTTGCGGTAGGTTTTCCGGAAATGATTTTTTGAGGTTGCACAAGATCCCCCGCGCAGCACGTACTGGTTGCACATAAATTTGCCGTTATACTCCCCGAGCTTACCGGGAAACGGTTTATAGCCTGGATAGGCCGCATAGGCGCTGCTGGTCCACTGCCATACCTCGCCAAACATTTGTGACAGTCCGTCATTCCTGTAACGTTCTGCCACCGGATGCAGAAACCCGGCATCCACAAAATTGCCGTTCAGCTCTTCAGTTTCGGCGGCCAGCAGCTCCCACTCCTGTTCGGTGGGCAGGCGGCATCCTTTCCAGCGGGCATAGGCATCGGCCTCAAAATAGCTGACGTGCGTTACCGGCTCATTGGGATCCACTGCTTCAAGCCCGTTCAGCGTGAAGTGGTGCCATTCGCCATCCACCAATTTCCAGTATTTCGGGGCCCGCCAGTTCTCTTCTGTAATCAGAGCAAAACCCTCATCCAGCCAGTATTGCGGATCGGTGTAAGCACCCGACCCCATAAACTCAATAAACTCTCCATTCGTTACCAACCGGTTTGCCAGCGAAAAAGGATGGATGTAGGTTTTGTGCCTCGGAAATTCATTATCATAACCAAATCCATCACCCGGATGACCAATTTCATGTACACCTTCATCAAATGAAATCCAATTCAGGGGTTCGGTGGTTGCACTTACGGGGCGCGTACGTTTATCTCTGTACGCGGGATGCAGCGGATTCTGAGCAAGCATCATCTTCAGGTCGGTAATCAGTAATTCCTGGTGCTGCTGCTCGTGCTGGATTCCGATTTCAACAACCGGTGCCCATTCTGACCACTCTTCGTCAGATGCATTTTGGACAAACGCCTCAACCTGCTCGTTCACGTAGGCACGGTAGCCAAAAATCTCTTTTACCGTGGGGCGGGAGAGGTTGCCCCGTTTATCGCGGCAGTGGGGATCGCCCGTCTGTAGGTAGTATGAGTTGAAAAGGTAGCTGTACTTCGGGTGCATGCTTTCAAAACCTTTAACCGCTTTTTCCAGCAAAAACGCTTCAAAGAACCAGCTTGAGTGAGCCAGGTGCCATTTGGCCGGACTACCGTGAGTAGCAATCTGGATCACAAAATCTTCCGTTTCCAGCGGATCGGTCAGCTCTTCGGTGAATGACCGAACCTTTTTGAAACGGTTTAGCATGACGTTGCGGGATTTTTGTTCAATTCCGTTCTTTGCCGGAGGACTGTGGACTTCTGTTGGCATTACACTGATTGTTTTTAATGAAAATTTTGGAAAACGTTCACAGCAGAAACTTTTAAGTCTTGTTATCTAATGTACTTAATCAAATACAAAGAAGAAGCGTTCTCTTAGGTTATCTGTAATCGGGGTTGGCGTGATCAAAACGGCAGCCTGCGTCCCATTCACTGCGCTGGTTTCCATGTGCGGGGATACCGCCCGAATCTGTCAGCATTTTTGCCATGTGCATCAGGTTCCAGGTCATAAAGGTGGTGTTCCGCTGGGTAAAATCATTTTCAGTTCCGCCCGAGCCTTCGTCCGCATACGATTTGCCCGGGCCTGCCTCACCAATCCAGCCGGCATCAGACTGGGGAGGGATCACGTATCCGAGATGCTGAAGCGCGTACTGTATGGTCATCGCGCAGTGTTTGATACCATCCTCATTTCCGGTAATCAGGCATCCCGCAGTGCGGCCGTAATAGATATACTGCCCATCGTCGTTCAGCTTGCCGGACTCCCCATACAAACGTTCAATCAGGACCCTGCAAACGGAGCTTTCTTCGCCCAGCCAGATAGGTGTTCCGATTACGAGGATATCCGAATCCATCACTTTTTTAAAAATCTCGGGCCAATCATCCTCTTCAAAACCGTATTTGGTCATATCGGGATAAACCCCGGGAGGAATGGTGTAATCAACGGGACGCAAAATTTCCGTTGTAATATCATTTGCCTCCATAATAGATTTTGAAACATTCATCAGTGCTTCGGTGTGAGAAAGTTGCCCCGAAGGTTTCAGGGTACAGTTCAGGAATAGTGCTTTCAACCCTGAGAAATCATAGCTATGACTATCACAGAGTTCTTTCTGTTTTTCATTCATTTATATAAGGTTTAATTCGGATTGTATATCATATCAATATAGATGATAATTCAGTGGTTGCGAACCTGCCGGAGCGTAATCATCAGAATGTTATACTCTTGTGACAGGTTGATCCGGGAATTTCCTATTTCTTTATGTGTATCCGAACTTCATGAGTTCTTTGTAAGACTCAGGCGGACTTGCTTCAATTAAGTCAGAGATAAAAATTTGAATTTTAAAATTATCATAATCATGAAAACATATAAGCACATCATTCTCGGAACGGGACAGGCAACGGGAACACTTTTGGGGGAACTGATACCAACCGGCGATTCAATCGCCGTTATTGAAGGCAACAAGGTGGGAGGCAGTTGTGTGAACTACGGCTGCACTCCCACCAAAACACTGGTGGCAAGTGCCAGGGCGATCCACATGGCCCGAAGGGGCGATTTTTACGGATTTGATGCCGGTGAGATCACTGTAGATTTCGAGCGCGTGCGCGAGCGGATGAACGATATTCGCAACGGCTCCAGCGAGGGACTTGAAGGATGGATGAACAGCACGTACAACGTAACCCTCTACAAAGAGTGGGGATCATTTACGGGCCCAAAGACCATAGAGGTTGGCGATGAGGAGATCAGCGGTGAGCAGATTTACATCAACACAGGTACGAAACCGTTTGCTCCTCCGATTGACGGACTCAGTGACGTACCGTGGCTCGACAGCGCCGGTCTGCTCGATGTAGAGCAGGTGCCAGATCATCTGGTGATTCTGGGTGGGGGCTATATCGGGGTGGAGTTCAGTCAGGTGTTTCGCCGCTTCGGAAGCCGGGTAACACTCATCCAGCGGGGCGATCAGTTGATGCCGCGTGAGGACAGCGATGTGGCTGATGCCATCCGTGAATTTCTTGAAGAGGAAGGGATTGAGATTCTACTCAATGCCGATGCAGAGTCGATGGCCGGTGACGAGAAGAAAATTACAGTGACCCTGAAAGATGGAAAAGAGATCACTGGGAACAAACTTCTTGTGGCTACAGGGCGGAGGCCAAACAATGATACCATTAACCCGGAGGCGGCCGGCATCAAAACGGATGAGAAGGGATT
>PWWL01000395.1 GCA_003561515.1 Balneolaceae bacterium | reverse complement strand
ATTGATGTGAATCAAAATGTTATAGAAACCGAGGCGGGAAGCAAAGGCGGGAATATGCAGCCCGTAGACCGGCCTTTATCTGCTGCAAAAAACAGCAACCCGTTTTTTAATTTTGGCAAAATCTTTTCAGAGCCTGGATCACCGGTTTCGAGTAGTGCAGATCCTGGAAAAACAGGATCATATACTCCGGGCTCCACCATAGTTGAATCTGAATTGAAGGCCGGGGGTTTGGCATCTTCCAAAATGGATACCGGAAAACTTTCGGAGAAGCTGCAGGACCTTCAGATCCGGCAAGATGGTCCGGCGAAATACGAGTTTAACAATGCAATCATTGAGGAAACTCAGCGTGGCATAGCACTCCGCAACCTGAGAGCAGAGGTGTTAAAGGAAATTCGTCAGTTGTCGGATGAAAGGGCAAGCAAAAACACTGTTAACCCGGATAAATCCACCGACAGGAAGCCTCTGTTATCTCTTCTAAACAGTTCAGATAACCGATTACAGGCACTCATTGCGAATGGTGGGTTTTTTAACCAGCTGCAAATGGGCGAAGCTCAAGCCGATACGGAATTCGCATCGCAGGTCTGGAAAGAATTTATGCCTCTATTGGAGAGCATGGATGATAACCAGTTAAGCGAGCTCTCTTTACAAGCCGTTTCGAGAATGGCATATGCACCGGTTGCAAATTTGTCGGTGCGGAAAACGGTTCTTCCGGGTTTGACACAGGCAGTACAGCAGGCGGTTTCTTCAGGCAAAGCAAACGGCGAAGGCTGGCAGAAGCACAATTTTGTGATGGACGACGGAAAGAAAATCGAGGTCTCGGTACGTCAAACCGACGGAGTTTTGCAATTGAAGCTTGCGTCTTCAAGTCCGGAATTAAACAAGCTGCTGAAGCAGTACCATCTGGAAATACGCGAACATCTCGAAAGGGAATGCAGTGTTTCAATAGATCTGGAGTTTGGAGGAAGCGGAGATGACGCCGGCGCACAGTTTTCCGGCACAAACCCGGACGCTTTTAATAGAGGAGGGTCGGGCCGAAGTTTCGAGAGCGGCTCTGATGGAACCGGAAATACGGATGAAAACGCCCGGGTCACAAATACAGTGCGAAATTTCGGGTATAACCGAATGGAATGGACAGCTTAAATCAACTAAGTCATGAATATACAAAGCATCAACTCATTAACATCGGCTGCTGTAAATCAGCGCGGAAATGAAAATCAGGGAAGGCTCGGGCAGCAGGAATTTTTGCAGCTTCTGGTAGCACAAATGAGAAACCAGGATCCGATTAACCCGCTCGACGGAGCTGAGTTTGCCTCACAGCTTGCCCAGTTTAATTCCGTGGAACAGCTGATTAGCGTAAATGGTGGCATCAGAGAACTGCAGCAAAGCCAGGAGATGATGAGCGCAAGTTTGACCAACTCCATGGCAGCGTCTCTAACCGGCAAAGAGGTGAAGGCGCTCAGCAACCAGATTCATCTGAACGCTGCAGAGCCCGCTGAGATCAAGTTTGAGCTGAATAACTCGGCTACAGAAGTTGAAATAATTATACGAAGCGCAAGCGGAGCCGAAGTGCGCCGGGAAGTTCTTCAGGGCGCACCATCGGGTGAAAATCTCTGGCAGTGGGATGGCCGTAATACACTGGGCGACCGCATGGGAGAAGGCCTCTACACGGTCGAAATCAATGCAAGCAACGATTCTGGCAAGGTAAATTCTCTGATGTTTATTGAGGGAGTTGCCAATAAGGTACGCTATACCGCCAACGGTGTTTACATCTCTGTAAACAATGTGCTTGTGCCAATTGGCGATGTGGAAGAGATCGGTATAAAACTTTCATGATCAACAAGAATATCAATCAACAACAACACAGAAGCGGGACTTTATCGCTTCAGCGGCCATAGCAGTTGCCGCAATCATAAAACAAGGAGCAAGTTATGTCATTAATCAGATCATTAAATTCCGGAGTTAGCGGCCTGAGAGCTTTTCAGACCAAAATGGACGTGATCGGTAACAACATCGCGAATGTAGAAACTGCGGGTTTTAAATCGTCAAGGGTTTCATTTGCAGAAATGATGAACCAGCGTCTTGGGAGAGGCGGCGGCGGTGGAGAGTCTTCTCCTCAGCTAAGCAACCAGGTAGGGCTTGGTGTGCGGGTTGCATCTATCGATCGTGACTTTAGTCAGGGGGCACTGCAAACAACGGGCATCGGAACCGACCTGGCCATCGAAGGCAATGGTTTCTTCGTGGTAAATGAAGATGGGCAAAATCTATTGACCCGTGCCGGTAATTTTGTTTTTAACAAAGACGGATTTATGGTAGATCAGGGCGGAAGATTTGTACAAGGATACAATGCTGACAGAAGCGGTAATATTTTAGGCGGCGGCACAACACAGGCGCTTCGCATCGATTTTGAAAATGCATTGCCACCAAGACAAACTGAAAATGTTAAACTTGCCGGAAATCTGAATTCAAATACGAGTTCGTCGAGGGTATTGCAGGCGCAAAACAGTTTCACGGTTGCAGGTGGCGGACTCGCTACACTGAATACCGAAATTAATAATTTGAGCCAGACGCTGACCGACCTTGAAGCCGGCGATCAGATTGAGTTTGATATAACGCTGAATGACGGCACACAGCAGACAATCAGCTACACATACGGAGCAGGAGATACCCTGCAAAATATTATGGACTCATTTAATTCTCAGCTGGATAGTTCGGAAGGTAACATGAGTTTCGTTGATGGGCTTTTTATTCTCAGATCAGCGCAAATGGGAAATAGTGAACTCAGCATCAATAGCATAAGTGTGAACGGTGCCGGTGCCGTAAACTTCCCGGGTTTTCAGACGCTGCAGGATGGCGTAACGAATACGCAAACCATGAGTACATCGGTGTATGACGATCTCGGCAATGCACACTCACTAATTCTCGAGTTTACCCAAACCGGAGCGGGGCAGTGGGAGTACAGCGCCAGATTTGTAGATGGTCAGGAAATCGTAGGCGGCGGAACGGGAACCGTAGAATTCGATGAACTGGGACAGCTGGTTTCAGACAGCGCTTTCAACATCACGTTTGAACCCGGAAATGGTGCCGGAACCGCAAGTTTTGAAGTGGAACTGGGCGACCAGGCTCGCGGCACGCAGTTTACCCAATATGCCGGAATCAACTCCGCCAAGATCATAAATCAGGATGGTTACGCCCAGGGCTCTCTCGTTGATATCAATATCGACGGAGACGGCCGTATTCAAGGTGTTTATGACAATGGTAAAAACATGGTGTTGGGACAGCTTGCAATGGCACAGGTACAGAATCAAAATGGCCTCGAGATGGTTGGCGGAGGACTGTTTATGAGTACGTCGGCAGCAGGTGAGACATTTTTTGATACGGCTGAAAACTTTGCCGGATCGAGTATCAATGCCGGGGTTTTAGAAGGTTCGAATGTGGATCTTGCTAAAGAGTTTACCGAAATGATAACATCGCAGCGGGCATACCAGTCGAATGCCCGGGTAATCAGCACCTCGGATGAGATGCTTATGGAAGCTGTTAACCTCAAGCGATAAAGGAATAGGTAAAGTAGCTTTTAACGTTAATGTGACCAACAGATAAAGGGGCGTACTTCGTCTCTGCCTAACAAATGAAGAGAAGCCGCCGTGAATATCCACAGGATAATCCGGCGGCTTTTTTATTGGGTACCACTGCTAGCACGCTTTTT
>PWWL01000406.1 GCA_003561515.1 Balneolaceae bacterium | reverse complement strand
TGATATAAACAGGTGATTACCCTTAGACGTCCAGCGCAGAAGCTGCTCCGTTTCAAGCGGATCGGGATTGATGAAGTTATTGATGTAGATCCAGCCTGTAGCATTTTCAGCCTCATTTGTTCGCAAAAACTCAAACGGAGGCTGCCTGTTTATAGTGATTTGGTTATCAGGGAATAGCGCACCAAGTTCTTCATGAAGTATATACGTGCCAAAAGGAATTTTGTGATCGCCCCTATACGAATCACTCCAGTCAACCGGCTGAGGACTAATCAGCTGATAGCCCACATACAAGGCCAGGCTCAGAACAAAAAAAGCGATATAGTATTTATCCTTTTTGTCCATTTTCAGCTTTTGAAATTCTGTTTATTATTTGGCTGCTGAGCCGCTGCACCTGTTCAAAGCCGCCAGGCCCAATTTCAAAATTGCCATACTCGGTATAGTCATAAATACGGGTGAGCTGCTTCATGGGATCGGCAGAAGGATGCGGCTGAAGTTCGTACAGGTAATCGATATTGGTTTTTCCGGAAGCCCAGCTGATGAGTCCCGCACCGGCAAGTTCGCGCAGCAGTTTGTAGTAGGTGAGCCGAACGGCCTCCCGGTAATTACCGCTATTGCGTGCCAGTTCAATCTGCTTGTCCAGCTCAGCGGTTGAGAGGGTATCTGCCCCCCCTGAAAACCGAATGCCGGGTGCGGCTTGTCTGCCATAGAATGCGCCGCGAATATTTCCCTTCATTAGCTGGTTGATGAGCAGGGCCAGGGCGGCAATCACTAAAAGTATGAAGAAGACATTCAATACCTGCTCGCCCACACCATCACCGAAAATCCTTTCAATAAACTGTATAAGTTCGGTCAGCAACAGCTGCATTAACGACAACTGCTCTTCTTCGCCAGCATCATATCTGAAATCGGGGTTGTTTTTGTAGGCTTCAATGCGATCGATGTCGGGTAATCTCACATCAACGGCGGAACTGTCGGCTCTTAGCAGGCTTTCGGAATCGTTTTCTGAAGCGGCGGATGCACTGCTTAATGCAGAGAGCATCAGAAAGGCGATAACCAGGGTGTGAAATTTAGACGTATGATTCATCAATGAATTCTTCGGAGTCAGGCAAGGCCCTCTTCCAGGGTGTCGATCTGTTTTTCAAGAGAATGGCCCTCTTTTCGCTCTTCAAGATTGAAATAGAAAAGACCAAGTGCAATCGACTGACCGGCCAGAAATACAATCTGGAAGATCATGGAAAAAGAGTAAAAGATACCCATGATGGTGCCGAGCGATTCGCTTTCTTCAATACCCAGGCCTGCCCCTGCAATCATTCCAATGATATAGAGTGGTGAACTGAGAAGGTACGAGAGAATCGAAAATACAATACTGATGACAAGATAAACTCCAAAGGTATTCCAGAAATAGCCTTCTGTGAGCCGCCACGATCGTCCAAGGCTTGCAAATCCGCCTTCTTCATCAACAAATAGAGCTACGGGAAATAAAAGCAGCCGGATGATGATAAAAATGAGCAGAGGTATCGTAAAGATGAGGGTAAAAGCTGAAACCTGAACCAGCAGTACAAGAAAAACCACATAAATCATAAAGACGATAAAAAGCAAAATCGCCATCAGCAGCAGGGTGAGAAGTTTCCCGAACATACCTTCACTGAACTCTGCAACGGTTTCAGGAACGCTTCCCTTCGACACATGGAACATATGCTGATAGATGATTCCATACAAAAGCAGGTTTGCAATCAACACAAGGCCTATGGCGGAAAAGAAAGCCACTCCGGTACCGAATTCGTCAATGCTGTCAAGATTGTCGCCTGGAGTAAAAGCTGCCGAAAACAGGGAGCCCATTTCCAGAGAAAAGATGATGGAGCCGAGCATCAGCGGAGCCAGTACGTAGACAGCTATAATCTTGATTAAGGATTTATAGTATTCCCGGATGTACTTGAATGCATGATTCAGTACATCACTGACGGTTCGTGTTTTTCTGAGTTCGAATTGTTCCATCTGTACGGGTTGATTAAGGTTTAGTGACCTGAAGTTAGTTGAGATTCGTTTGCAGATTTTCGGGGCAGCCAGATGTAGTACCAGATGATAAAAATCAGCGAGGCTCCGATGATAAGAAGGCTCAGAAAAATGGGCATGGATGAATATCGGGTTACAAACGATTCAAGGAAGCCGGCAATGATAAAGACCGGGATAAGGCCAACTATCATTTTAACAGCCTCTTTTGCACCAAGTCCAAACGAACGAATACGGGTATGGCTGCCGGGAAAAAGAAAGCTGTTGCCAAGCACAAATCCTGCAGCACCGGCTACCACGATTGCCCATACTTCGAGTGTTCCATGGATAAACACAATGCGCAATGCCTCTCCAAGCAGGTCGTGTTGGTTAAAGAATTGAAGAAAAGAACCAATCATGATTCCATTTATCATAAGGATATAGCCCGTGCCAATGACCGTAAGCATTCCAAACATCAATGCAAAAAAGGAGACCCTGATGTTATTCAAGGTGATGCCTAAAAACATATCCATCTTCCTCTGGCTTGCATAAACAGCAAGCGGCTCACCCCTCTCAATATTGCTGATTGTCATATTTACGTAGTGATCGCCTAAAATCGCGCGCACAAAATCGGGTTCTCCGGTTTGGCTCAGGTAGCCGATTGCCATTGCGGCCATAATCACGATAAATGAGTATAGGATCTCTTTTCTTCGGCGATGGTAGATTTCGGGAAGTTCAAACGCCCAGAAGCCGTATAGCCTGCTGAAATCTTCTTTCCTGGTGCGATGAATGGAATCGTGTACTTTTACCGTGAGGCTGTTCAGGTATTTTTCTGACCTGCCACCCGGGTAGTGGCTTTGGGCCCATGCAAGGTCGTCGGTGAGCTCCGTGTAGAGATCAGCTAGCAGGTCGGGGTCTGAAACAGTATTCTTCGTATTCAGCAGTTTCTCAAACTCTTTCCAGCGCTGTTCATTTCTTTTTATGAAAGTTATTTCTCTCATTTGAGCCCTATTCGATAGTTGCGAATTATCCAGTTAAACTGGATACCCGTTTTAGTCATGGCCCGGCGAATGTTTTTTTACCTTGCCTCAGGTTAGTTAATTCATTTCATTGCATCACTGCTGTGGCTGAATTACCCTGATAGTAATTGATTTAACTGATAAAATAAACCCGAGTTTTAAATGGAACAGATTGGTGTTGAAACCACGAAACATGTACGCCTGAGCTATGAGCCTGCCTCCCTGATGCACCGGATAGCAGCATGGTTCCTCGACGGACTACTATACATTGCATACCTTTCCACGCTGTTTCTTTTTCTTGGAACATTTGATCCCCTTGCGGTAGTCGAGAGTTTCGGATGGATTGTGACCATGGCGGTTGTAATGCCCTCAATCCTCTATTTCCCCTTGGTTGAAACCATTTGGAACGGGCGCACTGTGGGAAAAAAAGTCTTGGGCATTAGGGTGGTAAAAATTGACAGCAGCCGTGCCGGACCCGGTGCATACATCATCAGATGGCTATTCCGATATTTTGAAATCTTAATGACAGGGGGTGTTATTGCGATTTTAGCTATTCTGATAAACGGAAAGGGGCAGCGCCTCGGCGATATGGTTGCCAAAACCTGTGTTGTGCTTGAGCGGGTGCCTGTTGTCGATCACGAGTCACTGTACTCACACGGCAGTTTGGATCATAAGATAGTCTTTGAGTCGGCCGGCATGCTGA
>PWWL01000268.1 GCA_003561515.1 Balneolaceae bacterium | reverse complement strand
CCGCGAGCGAGCGGCCGCCACCAGTTGCAGGTCGGAGATCGGCTTGGTCAGAAAGTCGTCCGCACCCCGGCCCATGGCGTCGATCTGGCGCTCGATATCGGTTTCCGCGGACAGATACACAATCGGCAGATGGGTGTAGGCCTCGTGCTGGCGGATCACCCCCGCCAGGTCGGTGCCCGCAGATTCGGGCATGTACAGATCCATCAGCACCAGTTCCGGCCGGAACGCGGCGATCGTCTCCATGATCTCGCGCGGCGCATCCAGCACCCAGGCCTCCATCCCGGCCGCGGTCAGTACCAGCCGCATATGCTCGGCAAGATCGGCATCATCGTCCACGATCAGCACTCGCTGCGCCGGCGCATGGCGCTCCTGGAAGATCTGCGAGATGCGGCTTACCAGGCGTGGTACATCCAGAGGTTTCAGGAAATACCCCTGCGCGCCCAGTTGTACCGCGCGCACACGCGACGGGAAGTCATCATTCGCGGAGAGGAAGATCAGTGGGCAATCCAGCGCCTGGACCGGTGGGCAGTCCACCAGCCGCTCGGTCGCATTTTCGCGACCATCTTCCAGCATCACGTCCACGAGCAGCAGATCCGGCTGCTGGTCTTCCACCGCACGCCGGAGCGCGTCGATGCCGTTGAACACCCGAACCTCGTAGTTGAAGGATTCCAGCTGCTGCTTGAGTTGACGGGCCAGTTCCGCGTCGTCCTCGACGAGCCAGATTGCCATGGCGTTGTCAACGGCACTCCGTGCATCCGGCGCCCGCCGGGCCGCCGAGCGCTCCGGGCTTTCGGACACCGTGCGCGCGAGGGCCGCCAGCTCGTCCGCCAGGGACCGCCGGGTCGGCGCATCCAGCGACAATTCCCGCGCCTGCAGCCAGCCCCCGATTCGCTGCTCCAGCGCACGGGCTGCCGTGCTCAGCGACGCGCAGCCGAAGCTCCCCCCGGACCCCGCCAGTTTGTGCAGACGCTGCTGCAGCTCGTCGAGCACCTCGCGATCCTGTTCCTGTCCGGTCAGGCTTCCCTGAAGCGTGTTCAGCCCGGCCAGCTCCTCCGGAAGCCGCTCCAGGTACCGGGCACGCAGCTGTTCCAGACGGGCCTGAAGGGCCTGCTCGGTGGTATCCGGCGTCATGCCGTCCCCTGCCATATCCGCCGCACCTGATCGGAGAGCGTCATGGGGTCGAACGGCTTGGCAATCACGTCACGCGCCCCCAGTGACTTGTAGTGTTCGATCTCGGAGGGCTGCACCTTGGCGGTCATGAAGGCCACCGGCACCCCGGCCAGCGCCGGAATCCCGCGCAGGGCCTCCAGGGTCGTGGGACCATCCATCCCGGGCATCATCACATCCAGCAGGATCAGGTCCGGTGCAAATGCCTCGGCATCGCGTACCGCCTCCTCGCCCGAAGCACAGGTCTTCACGGTGTAACCACCCACCGTCTCCAGGGCCAGTTCGGCAACCGCCTGAATATCCGGCTCGTCTTCGACATAGAGAATGCGTTGCAACTCGGACACTTTCGACTCCCTCGGGCTGGACCGCTGCGGATCAGCGGTCGGACCTGCCGGCCGCGGACCCTGGTCCTGAACCGGATGGATTGACATTCGCGTCGCGGGCAAGCGGCAACTCGAACCAGAACGTCGCTCCCGCGCCCTCCACGGAGTCAAAGCCTATACGCCCGCCCATATGCTCTACCAGTTCCCGGCTAATCGCGAGGCCGAGCCCCGTCCCGCCTTTCGCTCGGCTGTCGGAGCCGTCCGCCTGCGCGAATTTCCCGAAGATGTGCTCGCGAAAGTCGTCCGGAACACCCGGCCCGTCATCCGCCACACTGACCCGGACGCCTTCGGTCGGATCGCTCACTGACTGCACCGACCCCCGCACGGTGCCGCCCGGGGGCGAGAACTTCACCGCGTTCGACAGCAGATTGGCGATCACCTGCAGCAGGCGCTGGTCATCCACCCGAACCGCGCCCCCGGACGCGTCACCATCGAGCACCAGTTTAACGTCGTGCTGCGCACCATGGCCCCGATGACTCTCGAGCGCCTGCTCGAGCAGCGGCTGGAGCGGCTGTACGCGCATCTCGAAGTGCAGCTTGCCCGCCGCGATCTTCTCCATATCGAGAAGATCGTTGATCAACAGCGTCAGACGCTGGCTGTTGCGCTGGGCAATCGTCACCATTTCGTTTGCTTTTCCCGACAGTTCGCCGAGGGCGCCGCTGGCCAGCATACCCAGCGACCCCGAAATCGATGTCAGGGGGGTACGCAGTTCATGGCTGACGGTGGAGACAAATTCGTTCTTCATGCGCTCCACCCGCTTGCGTTCGGTGATGTCACGCACCATACCCACATAAAGGGGCTGGCCATGCTGGGTGACCTCCGACAGCGCAAGCTCCATGGGGAACAGACTACCGTCCTTGCGCTGGCCCTCTACCTCGCGGCCAATGCCGATGATGCGTGCCACCCCGGTTTGCTGATAGACCCGGAGATAACGGTCATGGGCCTCGCGATGCGGACTGGGCATGAGCATGCTGACATTGCGGCCCAGCACCTCGTCAGCCGTATAACCAAAGATGCGCGTCGCGGCAGGGTTGAACGACTGCATGATCCCGCTGGCATCAATGCTGATGATGCCATCCACCATGTTATCGAGAATGGTCTGGGTGCGGTGAGCCTCCTCCGCCAGGGCACGCTCCGCCTGTTTGCGCTCGGTGATGTCCTCGTTCACACCGATCACCCGGACGACAGTCCCTTCCTCATCGGTCACAACCCGAGCCATCGCGCGGATATGACGGATGGCGCCGTCGCCCCGGCGAATACGGAAACCGAACTCATTCGGCGCTCCGGCGCGGGCAAGGGCGTGTTCCAGGCTGGCCTCGGCCTGATCCAGATCCTCCGGCAGCACAGCCTTCCGCCAATCCTCCGCACTGTGTCCGAAACCCTCTGGATCGGCGCCATACAGTCGGAACATGCCTCCATCCCACTCCAGCCAGCCCGTGGCCGGGTAGAGATCCCAGATCCCGAGCCCGGCCGCCTCGGTAGCAAGACTCAGTTGCTCCGCCATGTCGCGGAAGCGCTGTTCACTTTCGCGCACGGCCTGTTCGGCGGCCTTGCGCTCGGTGATGTCCTCGGCGATACCCAGGTAGCCGTTGATATTTCCCTGTTTGTCGGTCTGGGGTGTCACCGTCAGGGAAACGGGAATGCGCATGCCGTCCTTGCGCACAAAGGTCCATTCCCGGGTTTCTGCTCCCTCGCGATCCGCAATCTCGACGAAGGCCCGAAAGCCATCGATCGTCCGTCCACTGGCAGCGCTCAATTGCGCCGCGCGCGCCGCGATCTCCTCCGGCACATGGAACAGGGCGGGTGACTGCTTGCCCACCATTTCGTCGGCAGCATAGCCCGTCATCTTCTCCGCACCCGGATTGAACAGGGTGATCAGACCATCGCGGTCGGTCACCACAATGGCGAATTCCGACGCGGCCGCCAGAACCGCCTGTAACTGATCGGCTGTCTGCGCAAGCTCTGCGGTACGCGCTTGCACCTCGGACTCGAGTTCGCTTCGCGCCTGCGCCTGCTGGCGGAAACTGGCCACCAACTGCCGCGACATCTCCCGCAGGGTTTCGGCCAGGCCGTCGTATTCGAGAATCCGACTTTCCGGCAGTACCGGCGAACGCCCCGCGGCAATGTCCGAACTCAGTCCTGCACTGACCGCATCCAGCTTG
>PWWL01000071.1 GCA_003561515.1 Balneolaceae bacterium | reverse complement strand
TCTGTGAGAGCGGTTCGGCAACGCTGAGGCCGCCTTCCATAAGTCCAATGTGTTCAGCTGAAATAAAACGAAGTACCTGCGGATCATACACCACTTCGGCCGACAAAAAATAGACATCGGCCGGATCGTTGAGTGTTATGATCACTTCAAGCTGTTCGGTTGGACGTATCTCTTCTGCAGACAGATTTGCGGTAAGTGAAACATCCTGTGCTTGTGTAAATCCCGGCAGCAAAAAAATAAGCGCCGGTACCAGAAAGAAAGGTATCATTGTTCTATACCCCATATTAATCACCTCTTGTATTTTATGATTAATGGGAAGATTTCCCTATGTATTGTAAGATGTGAAAACAGAACTGAGTTTTCGGCCCGGTTTCTCTTCGTTATTAACCGGTGCTTAAATAACGTAAAATTTAGTGCTCATTTTCAAGAAAAATAATATCAAGAGGATAAAAAAATTTACTGTATACCGGCTTATCTCGATGGTTCTCATATAATTACACCTCTTAAGAAAAAATGATTCAGACCATTTTGTGACTTACTTTCGCCCTTCGTTATCGCCTCAACATGACCAAAAAACTTTTTTTAAAAAATTCTGTAAGGAATCCGCTTTTTTCGGTTCATACTAATAGGTGAAATTACCTAAATTAACTTCGCAGATGATCAAAATTTGTTCTTCTCATCAATCAAACGGGATACGTGAAAGATACCAAAGGCATGATGAATTCTGATTGGACTGAGATCGAGTCGATCCTGGATATTGTATTGCAGCTCCCTGCAGGTGAACGGGAAAAGTATATCTGCAAAAATTATTCTGAAAGACCTTTACTCAGGAAAGAGTTAGTTGCATTGCTTAACTCGATTGAAAAGTCACAGCATCTCTTTGATGAGGCCGAGCTTGTAAGGGAAAACATGTATGGTGATATAACTGCTGAAAATGCAGAAAAAAGCTATCAAGATAGCCTGATTGGCACCAAAATCGGTAACTACCGCATTGTAGAATTGATCAGCTCGGGCGGAATGGGGTCTATTTATTTCGCAAAGCGTGATGACGGTATGTTTGACAGATGCGTAGCGCTAAAATTGATTCGTCGCGGCATGGATACTCCAAACAACATAGCACGCTTCGAAAAAGAGAGAAACATACTTGCCGGCCTTAATCACGCAAATATTGCCAATCTTATTGACGGTGGCGTTACCGATTTCGGCATGCCCTACCTCGTGATGGAGTTCGTGGACGGAAAGCCTATTGACGAATATGCAGATGAAAAACGGCTGACGCTTAAGGAAAGAATTAAACTCATCATTACCATTTGCAATGCCGTCCAGTATGCGCACAACAATATGGTAATTCACAGAGACCTTAAACCGGCAAACATATTTGTAAACAACAATGGCAAGGTAAAGATACTTGATTTCGGGATCGCCAAACTGGTTGAGGAGGGAATTTCGAAACAGGATGAACAAACACATCAGACACAGTTTTTGCTCACACCCAACTATGCCTCACCCGAGCAATTGTTGGGCAACAAGGTAAGCACAGCATCAGACACGTATGCTATCGGAGTATTGTTGTACCGTCTGCTTACCGGCTGCTCTCCTTTTGATCTCCAGGATAAGAATTTGATACAGTTGCAGCAGATCATTTTAAATCAATCGCCCCCTCCTCCATCGGTGCAGCTTTCGCGACTTCAAAAAACAGAGGCTGAGAAAACGTCACCCCAGCGTTCAGAATCTTTGCAAAGGATCAAAACTGAACTCAAGCGCGATCTGGATGCAATTATCCTCAAAGCTTTAAGAAAAGAACAAGAAAGGCGCTATCTAACAGCTTCCGCTCTTGCCGACGACCTGGGAAGATATTTGAACAATAAACCGGTTAAAGCCCATAGCGGCAATTTCAGGTATAAGACCGGCAAATTATTGCGCAGAAACTACAAAGCCGTTACAGCGGCAGCTATGTTTTTGATTGCAGCCGTTTCCTTTGGTTTTTGGCATACGGCGAAAATTGCCGATGAGCGAAACCTTGCCCAACAAGAAGCTGCAAAGGCCGCCCAGGTCTCTTCCCTTCTTTTTGAACTGTTTGAGGCGAGTGAGCCCGGTGAAGCACTTGGTGATACAATTTCTGCCCAGGAGCTTCTTCAGCGTGGACTGAAACGTGCAGAACTGCTGGATGAACAGCCACTTCTCAAAGCACAAATGTACAATGTGATTGGCCGCGTGTTTTACAAACTTGGCAATTTCAAAGAAGCAAAACCCCTCCTTGAAGGAGCCATATCGATCCAGAAGCAACATTACGGACCGGGTCACCCGGAAACAGCTATCAGCCGCGCGGCTCTTGGTGCCCTTATTGGTGCTCAGGGTGATTATAAAGCGGCAGCAGAAATTTTAAGTGAGTCACTCGATTTTTTCGATAAAAACAGGGCCTCCGATTTACACTCGCTGGCTTCCATTAAAAGTGATCTCGCATATACACTTCGGCGACAGGGAAATTTTAAAGAAGCCGACAGGCTGTTCAGGGAAACCTATGATGTTCTGCTAAGAAACCTTGGGCCCAATCATATACAGACTCAAAACATCAAGCATAGTATCGGCTCGAATCTGTTTAATATGGGTTATTATGAAGAGGCAGAGCAAATTTATCGCGAAGTACTTTCTATTCGGCGAGAGCTTCTGGGTGACGACCATCCCGACCTCGCCATCAGCAAGAACAGCCTCGCTGCACTTTTGATGCTGCTCGGGCGCTTCGACGAGTCTGAAAAACTATTTTATGAAGCCTACAATATACGACTCAGGTCTCTTGGTCCCGCTCATCCAAGAACCATGCTAACACAAAATAACCTCGCCATTCTGAAACGTGATAAAGGTTCGTTTGTGGAAAGCGAAAAGCTTTTTGAGAATGTACTCGCCATCAGGCGGCTGAATCTTGGCGAAGATCATGCTTCAACAGCTATCACCAGATTTGCTCTTGGTGAACTTTATATTTTGATGAATCTTCCTGAAGATGCTTTGTCCCAATTTGAACTCGCTCTTCCGATTTTTGAAGAATCTTTTACCGGATCACACTCGTTTAGCGTGAGAACAAGAATGAACATAGGTTACGCAAACCTTATGATCGGTAATACGGAAACAGCCGGCGATTACATTGTGCCTGCATATGAAAGTTTGATTGAAATTCACAATGAGGGATCAATAGAGCACGCAATCGGAGATCACCATATGGCAAGATATTATTTTGAGACAGGCGACATTGAGAGAGCACATCTGTTTTTCGAAAAAGCGTTATTAACATTCAGAGAACGTGAACAAAATCCAACCAGCCGCCATCAGCTGGTATTGAAAGATTTTATCATGGCTGAGGGATTGGAATCTGATCTGGCAGAGTATTTGTTGAAAGAAGATTAAGCTGAGGTTTAACATGTGGAGGTTGCAAAACCCAGACCGGGGTATTTCCGATGAGCCTGAACGACAACTGATGTATCATAATGGAGATAGTAAAAGATTTACGCAGTGCAATCGCTTCTGGGTACTTGCTTACACGCATCCCTTCCCAACCTAACAAAAAACCTTAAAAGCAGAACAGATTGTGAAATCGTGGAAGAGCAAGCGAATGATCCAACTGCTCATCGAAGGGGTAATTTCAATCGAAGACTATCTTTAAAGAGCAATGGTCTTACACATGTAAATGAAGCCATCAGATTCTAATCAACGATCAGACATCATGCTATATTGATTAAAACAAGGGCATACAATCATAAACAATTTGTAGTTGAAATTTGTAGCATCTGAATCTTACTGAAAATGATCTTTTGCAGATTCCAGAATCAATTCAGCCTCCTCCCTGCCACCGATAGCCTCAATCTCAATAATTCCCGGACCCTTGTAATTTTCAAGCCAGGTTGTAAGTATTTCTACAATTCCGGAATAATTTCTCTTCAAATCTTCAATATCCTTTACAGGCCAAAACCAACTCTCCGGATCTATAGCAAGTAATTTGTCATCTTGTTCTTCACCATCCTTCATTTTGATCACACCTATAAGTCGGCCATTTGCGATTGTACCTCTATCTCTTGCCGGACCTATTAAAAAAACATCCAGAGGATCATCATCACCCCCAAGGTGAGCAGGCAAATAAGTTCGCGACACCATCCCGTAATTAGCAGGATAGGGTAAATATGGAATTACCCGTAAAGAGTCGTCAGCCTGCTCCCACTCCAAATTGCCTGTCTCCTTGTTTACTTCCCACTTCTCGCTAGAACCTGCCGGAATTTCTACCACAATGTTCAAATATCCTTTCTCTGATAAAGGCTCGATATCGTGTAATAAATTCCGGATTTGTACCAGTTCCGGTTCTTCTGCTGCGCTGCATGCAGTAAAAATCAAGAAGGCTAAAGGCAAATAAGATTTCATGTGCGATTTGATTAATTCATTTCGGAAAGTATCGAATTCATCAGGTCTCATTGTTACCAAAGTTAATAGAAAATGGCACACATAACTATTTGGTAACACAGGCATAACAGTCGATTAACCAGACAAAGTTAGTTTTGAATCAACTCAATTTAAACTTGTCGATACAATATGGTTCATAAATACTTATTCACTTTTTTCCTTTTACACATTTTAATAGGAACACATGTAGTTCATGCTCAAAACCAAACTGTTCGTGGCACAGTTATAGACTCTGAAAGCGGTGACCCTCTCACCGGTGCAACTGTTGTTCTTGGAAACAATCAATACTACGGCGTAGCCGGCCTTGACGGAACATTTATCATAAGAAATGTGCCGTTGGGTGAATACCAAATTACAGTATCCTACATTTCATTCCAATCGTATGAGACCACGATTACTGTTGGCACCGAACCCTTGCGGCTTGATATTATGTTAAGACCGGAAATTTCTGAACTCGGGGAGCTTACCGTTACTGCAACACGGGATTTGAGAACCGAAGAAAGTGCCCGTGCCACTGAACGAAATGCAGACTTAATTCTCAACATCGTAGATGCACGTTCTATTGAAATCTCTCCTGATGCAACAGTTGCAAATGTTGTACAAAGAGTATCGGGTGTATCAATTGAACGAAGCAGCAGTGGCGATGGGCAGCATGCCATTGTACGGGGAATGGATAAGCGCTATAACTACACATTGGTAAATGGCATTAAAATTCCCAGCCCCGAAGTAAAGAACAGGTATGTACCCCTCGACATTTTTCCATCCTCGTTACTTGATCGGCTTGTAGTCTCAAAAACATTGACCCCCGATATGGAAGGCGATGCTGTGGGCGGTGTGATAGATATGAGAATGCGTAATGCACCTGACCGATTTACAGTTAATGCTGATATAGGAATCGGTTACAGTCAACTCTTTCTAAACAGAGACCGATTATCATTTGATTCAGGTGTTGTTTCCACAAAATCTCCCCACGCTGCTAATGGCACCGGCTACAGAGCTACGATTGATGATTTTCCATTAGGAAATATGGATTTCAGGAGTAACCAGGCTCCCGTTAACCGGAATTTCAGCCTTGCAGTCGGTAATCGTTTTTTCGACAACAGAATTGGATTTCTTCTCGCTGGTAGTTACCAGCAAAGCTTTCGGGGAGCCAACAGTCTTTTCTTTGAAATGGATGTGGACAGAGAAGATAACAATCCATTTTACGATACGGTTGAAGACCGGCAAATATCAACGGAACAGAGCAGAGGCGGAATTCATCTGAAAACAGACTTCCGAATTGATAATAACAATACTATTGAATGGTATAACGCAGGGATAGTGCTTGAAGAAAAAATGGCCCGGGCGGTTGTTGACACCAATCTCAGAATTGGCCGTTCCCAGGGACCCGGCACCGGCCGAATCAGTGAAAAATTCAGATCCCGGCAGCAAACCCAGCAGATATATAACAGTACGCTTCAGGGAACTCACGATCTGTTTGATAATAATCTCAGAATCAATTGGTCGGGTGTTTATTCATTGGCAACAAATGACGACCCGGATATGGTAGACCTCAAACTGATAACGGGTACCCGCCTAAATTCTGACGGAGAACTTATTCAGGAACCGGTTTTACTAGACAGAGACCTGCGCAGGCGATGGACCAATAACAGTGATCAGGATCTTGCAGCTTATTTAGACATTAGCTACATCACAGACCTGTTTAATCTTAATTGGGAGTTCAAAGCAGGTGCCATGTACCGGCATAAAAACAGAGATAACAACTTCAACTCCTATCTGCTAAGGGCCTCACCTATAACCCAGGAGTGGACCGGTGATATAAACAACCATTCCTGGCAGTTATTTAATCCGGGTGGTACCCCAACTGATCCGTTGAATTACACTTCAGAAGAAGACGTATTTGCCTACTATGCCATGGCCAGAATGAACTACCGAAATCTGAAGATAATTGGTGGGGTAAGAGTCGAAGATACCGATTTCTCCTGGGAGTCAAGTGCACCTCCCCAGGTACGGGGAAGAATAGGAAGCCGGTCATATCAGGATGTCCTGCCAAGCTTGCACATTCGCTATTCACCGTTCAACAGTGCAAATATCCGTGCATCCTATTTTGAATCTATCAGCCGTCCGAACTTTTTTGAGGTCATACCATACAGCATCAATGAAGATGATTTCAGGGAAAGAGGAAATCCATTTCTTGAGCGAACTCAGGCCAAAAATTTTGACTTGAGATTTGAGTACTTCCCATCGCCTGTTGATCAGATCATGGTTGCGGGTTTCATTAAAGAGATCAAAAATCCAATTGAAGCAGCCCTGATACTCGACGGCCAGGCATTTATTCTGCAACCTAACAATTTTGGAACGGCGAACAATCTCGGTGTTGAAGTTGATGTTACCAAATACATAAGAAACTTTGGACTCAGAGCATTCTACACGTTCACGGATTCAAGAATCACAACCGTTAAAACATTCCGCTTCAGGGATGATAACGGCAATCTCACATCTGAATCCAGAGATCAAACACGTCCACTGCAAGGTCAGTCCAGGCACATCAGTAACCTCTCGCTGCTTTATAAGAATGGAATAAGCGGCACCGATGCCCAGCTTTCGGCTGTCTATACAGGCAGGAGAATCATCAGCGTATCGCCTTACTTCGACAATGATATCTGGCAGCGCTCATTCTGGCAGCTCGATTTCTCAATCGAACAACAGATTTTACCCGGCATCAGGGCATACGCTAAAGTCAATAATATATTAAACACACCCATGCGAGCCGATGTACTGCGTCCCAACACAGCCAACCCCCAGGAGGCATCATACATCGATGTTTCTGAAACCACACTTGTCAGAGAAGACTTTTTCCAGCAAACCTACCTTTTCGGTATAAAATATTCATTATAAACCAAGTCAAATCAAACCTATAAACTTTTATGAAACAAGTTAAATATATACTCTCAATCTTAATCATTGCAACCCTGGCTTTCGCAGGATGCTCTGAAGATTCAACATCGGTAGTTATTGATGATCCCAACGACAATGGTAATGGTGATGAAGTTGTTACCATAGATGACAACACTACAGAACTCGTTGGCCCAATGCGCGGCACACTACGGTCAGGAAGAACTTACGAACTGGTCGGAGACCTTATCATACCGGAAGGTGAACAAATCGTTGCCGAAGCCGGTGTTACCATTATCGCCGTAGGCGACGGTGGCGATATCGGACCTGAAATAACGATTCATGGAGCCTTTCACAGCCTCGGAACTGCAGACAACCCGAATCTTTTAACCGTGCCTGAAAATCTCAGAATCCATGAAAACAGATTTGCCGGCCTGTGGGGCGGACTTCAGGGAAGCGAGACCACAGCATCCATCGTTCTGAAGCACACCAGAATGGAGTTCTTTGGCGGCGAAGGCGGCCCGGGTACTCCGCGTGCGGGTAGAATCAGGTACGGTATATGGACCCTCAGCGACCAAACTGAAGTGGTAATTGAAGACAGCTGGTTTTACGGAAGCAAGGACGATTTCTACCGGCCAGTTGGCGGTAAGATCAACATTGTGCGAAATGTGTTCGAGGAAATGGGAGAAGATGGTGGTGATATCATCAACGTAAAAGGCGGAACCGTTGGCAACATCGCTTACAACCTGGTTATCGGTGGAGCGACCAATGCGTTCAAACCTTCCGATGATGGTGAGAGTACCATTCAGTCAACGATTGGTATTTATAACAATACCGTATTGAACAGCGGCTTCAGAAGAGCGGGGCTGAACAGGGGTGCCAATATCAATTTTGAGAATGGCGCTCGGGGTTTTGCATATAACAACATCATTGTTAATAATAAGCGCGGCATCAGGGTTTTGGATGATTCCGATCTGGCCAATATCGATATCGATTACAACCTGTATTATGGCACACATCAGGAAATGGTAGATGAGTTCATACCAACAGATGCAGAGGGCTCCACACAACAGGTTCTGGGCGACAACAACATTATAGGCGGGCCTGGTGAGAATAATCCGCTCTTTATCGAGTATGATATCGATTTATATCAAATGGCTGATTACAATGCCGGCGAAAGCCAACCCATTGAAATGAACATCGCATCACCCTGGAATTTCAGGCTGCAGGCCGGCTCTCCCGCAATCGGTGCCGGAACCACTGATTTCGAGCCTATCAGTGTTAGTTTTACTTTGACAGGCGATGCTGCGCCTTCGATCTTGCAACCAAATGCTGATCTTGGCGCATATCCTTCCAATGGTGGCGGATTGGCTCAGAATTAATTCATTGGCAAAATTTCAGTCAAGAGGCGGGTATGCATGCCCGCCTTTTTTCTTTAAGCGGGGGACTTAAATCAACGAATCAAGAGAAAAATCCTCACCTCATTTTCACTCTAAAACATTTCTCTAAAAACCAACTAACCACTACCAGAATGAACAAAAAATTCCTACTAACTTTCGGAGCATTAGCAGTGTTACTTGCCTGCTCTCTACTTTTATCTGCATGTTCAGACGATCCAACATCCAGTAATGGCGAGGATGACAATAATGTAGAGGTTGTGAACTTCACAGATCAGCGATTAGAGGCCCAGGTGAGGCTCGCACTTGCGATCGATGAAAATGTGGATTTAACACCGGCTCTCATGCTGGAGCTTGATACATTAAATATCAATGCAGGAAATGATACCAGCGGCGAACTATCGGGAATTTCGGACCTTACAGGTCTTGAATTTGCTTTAAACCTCGTATATCTCCGCCTGAGTGCAACTTCAATTACAAACCTGGCTCCGATTTCAAACCTTGAAAAAATTGAATACCTGAGATTTAACAATACGCCCATAACCGACCTCAGTCCGTTATCCAACTTCACGTCACTCACCTATTTTAATGCCAACACCGTAACGGGAATTACTGACATCAGCCCGCTTGCCGGTAATACCGGTTTACGAACCGCTATTCTTCGAAATGTACCTTTCGGGAATGATGGAATGGAAACTATACGAAATTTCACAACCCTCCATCGAATCAACATGAGAGATACTGGAGTAACAGACATTTCTGTCCTGGGTGAGCTGATGGCTAGTGGAGCCTTACTCAATTCCACGCCTTTTGCACAAGAAGAAAACGGAGGTGCTGTACTTGATCTGAGAGGACTTGATGTAGAGGATTGGTCACCAATTGCCCCCTATGTTGATCAAATCAGTGATCTGAGCGGTGTTCCGGCCAATGAAACGGTGATTATACCGGACCCCTTACTTGAGGATTTTGTCAGGAATTTACTCGAGATCGATCCTCAAAATGACGTTACAACGTTATATATGACAGGAATCGACACCCTGAATATTAACAACATAAATGCGATTTCGGATTTAACCGGGCTCGAGTTTGCTCCTAATATCAGGTACCTTCGCTTTGGTGGAACATCGGTCACAGATCTGAATCCGATTCAGGGATTGGAAAAGGTTGAATACCTTCGCTTAAACGACACAAATGTCACAGACATTTCTCCAATATCCGGGTACACCACACTTACGTATTTCAATGCAAACAGCACCACCGGGATCACGGATATAAGTCCTCTTGAGGGAAACGAAAATCTTCAGGTGGCAATATTGAGAAGTGTACCCTTTGGAAATGATGGAATGTCAACCATCAGAACACTCACATCTCTCTATAGGCTAAATATGAGAAATACAGGGGTGACGGATATCTCAATATTGGGTGAAATGATGGCAGAAGGCGCACTGATTGACAGCACGCCGGGCGCAGAGGCTGCCGGTGGTGCAACGCTCGATTTGAGACAATTGAACATTAGCGACTACTCACCGATTGAACCGTATATTGATCAAATTACCAATCTTGACGGATACCCGGCAAACTGATCTCATTTCTGAATAAGTATGCAGGTGTGTGAGACTAAAATCATACACCTGTTTTTCTAAAAACACAGACTTTAAGAAGTACTCCTTCATATGAGTAAAAACCGTATTCAGTCTTTTATATGTGCCACAATAATCATCCTAACAGCTTGTACGGTTGTTGTTGATGATAATGATGCAGAGCAATCTCTTCAATTTATAGCTGAATACGATATGACAGATCTGGATATGGATTACAGGTTTAATGGCCCTCAAGCACGTGGTGAGCTTGAAAACAGGCAAATCGATGAAGCCTCCGGCCTTGCTGTAAGCAGAAGTTTTCCGGGAAATATATGGACTCACAACGACAGCGGTGATCATAACAGAATTTTTCTGGTCGGTCATGACGGCTCTGATGCAGCAACATTCAGAATTCGCAACACGGGAAACCGGGATTGGGAAGATATGGCGATAGGTCCCGGTCCGGAAGAAGGTGCCTATTACCTTTATGTAGCAGACATTGGTGACAACCGTGCTCAATACGATATTAAAACAGTCTATCGATTCAAGGAGCCGATGCCTGGTGACGTTGATCAGGACGTGGCTGTACAGTGGATAGACGGTGAAGATGCCATTCGTTTCAGATATCCTGATGGCATGAAAGATGCTGAAACCCTGATGATTGATCCTTTTACGAAGGACCTGTATATCGTAACCAAACGTGAATTTCCGGTCACGGTTTATCTGGCAAGATATCCGCAGCCGCTTGATGACGTTTTTGAACTCGAAAAACTTGGAACACTGCCATTTACCGGGGCAACTGCAGGTGATATCTCAGCTGACGGATTGTTGATTACTATCAAGACGAAGGAACGTGTGTTTAACTGGACCAGAGAACCGCACGAAACCGTTTCGCAAGCATTTGAAAGAAAACCAGTTCAACTGCCATACACTCCGGAGGTTCAGGGTGAAGCCATAGCCTGGAATAAAGACGGCAGCGGATACTTCACCTTAAGTGAAGCTAAAGGTGGAATCATTCCTATTCTATATTTTTACGGTTTGGATTCGCTTTGATTGAGTTTACATTAAGGTGGAAATCACCTTATTCCTCAACTGCTACAACCTACATCCAATGAGACGTCTGTCAAACCAGGTAACCAAAAAGATAAATTCGCTTTTTCATAAAACTGGCCTTAAACGTGTAAGAATAAAACCACCCGGCCAAATCCCCGGTACCCCCATCCACACCGGCGAGCAGCGCCTCGAACATGTACTGATGACAGTTCATGATTTTGATGAGGAGCACTATAATGTGATTCCGATTACAAAAATCGAGAAATCGGAGCCCTATCTGCAAGACAAATCCAAGACATGGATTCAGGTACGGGGCCTTCACGACATCGAAAAGCTTCAATCGGTCTGGCATTACTTTGATCTTCACCCGCTTGTGCAGGAAGACATTGTGAGCACATCGCAGCGACCAAAAGTAGAACAGTACAGCGATCACATTTTTGTGGTGCTGCGAATGATTACGCACAAAAAAGCCGAGAACGGTCCGGTTCAGCTCCATACCGAGCAGGTAAGTGTCGTATTGGGTGAAAATTATGTCCTCTCATTTCAGGAGTGTGACGAGCCTGTTTTCGAACCCATATGCAAACGGCTGGAGCTTACAACTACCCGCCTCAGAAAATTCGGGTCCGATTACCTTGCCTATGCGCTCATTGATACAATCATTGACCACTACTTCCATGCACTTGATGAAATCGGTGAGCACATCGAAAATGTGGAAGAACTGATACTTGAAAATCCTAAACAGGAGCATCTTCATAAGATACACGCCCTCCGAAGAGATCTCATCTATTTCCGAAAGTCCGTTTGGTCGCTCAGAGACGGTATCAATTCGCTTATCCGCGATGATATACCACTTATTTCTCAGGATGTAAAAGTGTTTCTTAGAGATGTGTATGATCACCTGGTTCAGGTAATCGACAGTATTGAAACCAATCGTGAAATGGTGTTCGGGCTGTTTGACATGTACATGTCGGGCCTGAGCAACCGGATGAACGAAGTGATGAAAGTACTGACCATCATCGCCACCATCTTTATCCCGCTAACCTTTATTGCCGGCATCTATGGGATGAACTTTGACCCGGATGTGAGCCCGTGGAATATGCCGGAGCTGAACTGGTATTTCGGATACCCTTTTTCACTGGCACTCATGCTACTGCTTGCCGGCGGGATGGTGCTTTACTTCAGGAAAAGAGGCTGGTTTTGAAATCCATGAAAATCATAAAACCAATATTATTCATCTTTCCTCTTACGTCAACAATATATAAAGACCGCTTTTAACCGGTAATCCTGAAAACGCCGGGCTCAGCATCTTCGAATTCGTGAGATTGGTTCAGGCTCAGACCGGTACTTTTCCGCAGAACTTTGTCGAACAGAAAAATCAAAGCCGATCTGGCCTGAAGCATCTCATCTCTTGATATCGTACCTGAATTTTTTAGCCCGGATATAAACGCCTCTGTTTGCCACAGGCGGATCTGAGAAGAGTGGGAAATGGAGCATTCATTAAGAAAATCTTCAACCCACTTTAAAATTGTTCTCTCGGTGGTGTAGCCTGCCTGCTTTCGCCGCAGCTCCACCCTGGTGTTGGAAAGGATCAGTGATCGTTTCATGATTTAGGTTCTCCTTTTTATAAGTAAGAACCAGAAATCGCAAAACCCTTACAGAAATTTTTAAAAAATTTTTTATCCGACCTAAACCTCTGAAAAAGCAGTTTTATCAGGAAATCAGAGTTGGATTATTAAAAATGATTTACTATATGTTTAGTACACTCTTAATCATTATCCTTATGAAGCTAATTAAGCCAATTCCCTTTTTATCTTTAGTAGTTCTTCTCCTCATCTCATGCACACAGGGTGATTTTGAAACCGAATCCGGCTTTCAATTTCCCGATAACGCAGAGCTTCAATTAACCGCAATTATCCAGAGTGCAGGTAATGAAATATTTGCTCAACCAAATATGGTACTGCCTGTCAGTGATGAGCAATTCATAATTGCAGACACGCAGCTGCTTCAAATACATCTAATGGGCGTGAATGAGAATTATTATCACACATTTGGCCGTGCAGGCCAGGGACCCGGTGAATTCCAGCGCTTTTCAGAAATCACAGTTGAAGGGAACCGGATTCGGATTTATGACGGAAGGGCATATAAAGTAACCGAATTGGCTGTACATGAAAATCGGATTGAATACATTGGTGAGAGTGACTTCACATTTATTCCACTTTCCGATTTTCCAGGAGCCATGTTCTGGAGATTCATAGAAGGGCAGAACGGCGAACATCTTGCAATTTACCGGGATTTCAATATCCTGTCGGAGGAATCTCCCCGTTTTACCAGGATTATTGCAATGAAATATGATGATAATTTCTCGCCCGTTGCAGAAGAACCTGTTGCTGTTCACAATTTCATCGCTGAGCTCGACTTTGGAAACGGA
>PWWL01000342.1 GCA_003561515.1 Balneolaceae bacterium | reverse complement strand
CGGGCCGTTGAAAAGTCGAAAGTGTACGAAGGGTTTTTCACCGTTTATCAAGACACCTCCGACGGTTCCACAAAAATGGCTGTTCGCTATGATCAGCTCGACAGGGAAATCATCTATTTTGGCGAGACCCGCGACGGGGTTCTCGAAGCCGGCCATTTCAGAGGGCTGTACCGCGATAACAAGATTGTTAAGGTACGCCGTTATTTCGATAAGGTTGAGATAGTTCACGTAAATACAGGCTATTATTTTAATGACGAAAGTCCGCTTAGCCGGGCTTCGTCTGCCAATATCTCTGATGCAATTCTGTTCAGTGCAAAAGTTGAAGTGGATGACAAGGAGAACGAAGTATTGCTGATCAACAGCGATCCGCTGTTCCTTACGGAAGCCCTCCACCAGATCAAATCCAGCCCAAGCCCAATGATGCGTCCGGGCCAGTTCACTCTTGGCAGTCTGAGCCGCGACAAAAGCAAGTACGCCGGCATTCACAGCTACCCGAAAAACACGGCAGTAATTGTTGAGTATGTGTATGAATCACCATATCCGATGGGGTCAACCAGTGGAGCGGTTACTGACAACCGGTCTGTAACCATCTCTTTTCAGCACTCCTTCATCGAAATGCCGGAGAACGACTTTAAGCCGCGTTTTGATGATCCCAGGGTAGGATATTTCACAACAGAGGTGAACGACCAGATCAGTACCAGCGTAACCCCTTACCGGGATATGATTCACCGCTGGAACCTTGTAAAGAAAGATCCCGATGTGGAACTTTCCGAGCCGGTTGAGCCGATAGTATGGTGGATCGAGAACACCACGCCATATGAATTCCGAAATACCATTAAGGAGGCTACACTGGCCTGGAACGAAGCATTCGAAGCGGCCGGGTTCAAAAACGCCATCCAGGTAAAAGTGCAGCCCGACGATGCCGATTGGGATGCAGGCGACATCCGCTATAATGTGCTGAGATGGACATCATCACCCGTAACTCCATTCGGCGGATACGGACCAAGTTTTGTAAACCCGAGAACAGGGCAGATTCTGGGCGCCGACATCATGCTGGAATGGCGCTTTTTTACCAATCGCGTGATGGAGGAGGATATTTTCGGGAATGGAGTATCTGCCTTGGAGATGCTTTCCAGCGCGATGGATGCACACTTTTGCACCTTCGGCAACCACCTGCACTACAACAATCTTTTCGGATCGCATGCCCTGCAGATGCTCGATGCGACCGCCGAAGACCTTGAGGGCTTCCAGCACGAGGCTCTTACCATGCTGATTCTTCACGAGCTGGGTCATACCATCGGGCTGAACCACAACATGCAGGCCAGTACGCTTCACTCACCAGCCGACATTCACAATGAGGAACTTGGCCGCACAATCGGGCTCACCGGTTCCGTGATGGACTACTCATCCGTAAACGTGAACCGCGACCGGAATAATCAGGGACTTTATTATGATATCAAACCGGGTCCGTACGACATATGGGCCATTGAATTCGGTTATTCGCATGCACTGGAAGATGAAGCCGCAGAACGTGAACGCCTGGATGCAATCCTCGCCCGTTCAACCGAACCGGAGCTCGCCTTCGGTAACGATGCCGATGATATGCGCGCACCCGGCCGGGGAATTGACCCGAGGGTGATGATCGGCGATATGTCGAGCGATCCGGTTGACTATGGCGTAGAGCGGATGAATCTCGTGAAAGAGCTGATGGATGACCTGGTTGATCGCTTCGGAAGCCGTGAGGGCCAGTCGTACCACGAACTTCGAAATGCCTACATGATGCTGATGAACCAGTATCGCACACAGACCGGTGTCATTTCAAGGCAGGTAGGCGGGATTTACCGCGATCGGTCATTCATCGGGCAGGAGGGAGGCGATATTCCATTCCGTGCTGTGCCGGTAAATCAGCAGAAAGCGGCAATGGACTATCTGTCACAATATCTCTTCTCACCTGAAGCTTTTGCCACTTCGCATGATGTGTACAATTACCTGCAGATTCAGCGAAGAGGATTCAATTTCTTTGGTACCAATGAAGATCCAAAAATTCATGACATGGTGCTGACCATGCAAAATGGCGTGTTGAATCATCTTCTTCATGAAAATACGCTCCTGAGACTGACCGATTCACGCACGTATGGAAATGAGTATTCCGTTGCTGAAATGATGGGTGAGCTGACCGGTGCGGTGTTTAACGCAGATGCCCGCGGCAACGTGAACACCTTCAGGCAGAACCTGCAGGCCGATTACGTACAGCGGCTCATAGCCATCACCGAAAATCAGATCCATGATCACATATCCAAATCGGCCGCTTTATACAACCTGCAGAACATCCGCCGCATGATGGACAATAAAGGCAGCATCAACGCCGAAACACGAGCACATACGGCCCACATCAAGCACCTGATTGATAAGGCTTTGGATTAAGATTTGAGTCGCTTCACGGTCGCGCAGATTGACTAACTGTCTGCGCGACTCAGCGGCAAACTCTGCGGAAATCAGCGAGAAGAAATTCACTTTGATTTGATATGGATTTTTTCTCGCAGATGTTCGCTGATGACTCGCAGTGTTTCGCTGATGGACATCCAGCGATTCTTTCAAACAGATTCAATACGAATCAGAATGAAATGATGGTGGCAGTTCGGAATCTAATGAGTGGCAATTAACTCCCCTCCTTCGTAAGAGCCTGTCCCGAATACTTTCGGGAAGGGCTCAGGGGTGGTTAAAAAACTGTTACGGGCCTACAATTTTAGTAATTAAACGCGTTTAGTGGTTAAAAGACCTTAAAGCGTCCGTAGGTCCTTTAAGCGTCTATTTGCCAACGAACTCGTAACGATTGAAGGACTTTCGCTTCGCTACAGACGCTTTAATGTTACTTATTAATTCAACCGCTCAACGCGTTAATTAACTCTTCAGCCTAATATAACCACCCCTAAATCGCTTGCGCGTTCAAAAAATGAGCTCCTCCTTGAGAAGGAGGGGACTAATTACATTTCAAAAATAAAACTTTATCCCGAACTAAATTTTATTAACCCTTCCTCTTTTTCCAGGTATCGTACCCGCCGGCCTGATCTTTTCTCTCTTTTGGGACTTCCCGCAGCGGCTCACACTCTTTCAGCGTTTCGCGGAGTTCTTTTGGAAGACGCCTGTACCATGCCGTGCCCTCGGTTTTCCAGGCGGCCATTTCGTCGGTCACATCCTTCACAATCTTTGCCGGGTTGCCAACAACCACCTTGCGGCCGGGGATTTCCATTCCCTCTTTCAAAAAAGCAAGTGCCCCGATAATGCACTCTTTCCCGACGATCACATTGTCCATAATCACGGCGTTCATACCAACCAGTGAATTCTCACCGATGGTGGCTCCGTGAATGATGGCCCCGTGGCCGATATGTGCACCTTCATGGAGAGTAACCGTCACCCCGGGAAACATGTGGATAGTACAGTTCTCCTGCACGTTGCAGCCGTCCATAATCACAATCTTTCCCCAGTCACCCCGGATAGCCGCTCCCGGGCCGATATAGACATCCCGCCCGATAATCACGTTGCCCGTAACCGCCGCCATCGGATGCACGAAGGCCGATTCGTGAATTACAGGTTTGTATCCGTTGAATTCGTAGATCATAGTCTTGAGATATGAGTCATGAGAGAAAGGACCTGTAAGCGTCTGCGCTCATTTGCGCGGTCCTGACAGCGTCCGGTTTAAGATCTGGTACTGATTTTTACGTACACCAAAAGAAATCCACAAAAAAGTGACGGACTGTTTTACACCGCGTATTTACGATGAAATCCCGGTTTGAAGACCTGGCGGTTTTTGTATAAAGACATTCTGGTCTACACAATTAAATGAAAGTAGTCGACGCTGACAGGACCACGTAAAAGAACGTGGACGCTGTCAGGTCTTATTTCAATCATTCCCCTTCGGAGTAAACGCCTGGATGCCGGTGATTTCGCGGCCGAGGATGAGCCCGTGGATATCGTAGGTTCCTTCATAGGTGTTTACCGATTCCAGGTTCACCATGTGGTGGATCACCCGGTACTCGCCGGTGATTCCGTTGCCTCCGTGCATATCGCGGGCCACCCGGGCAATATTGAGTGCCTTGCCCACATTGTTTCGCTTGGCCAGTGAAACCATGGAAGGGTGGAGGCGGCCCTGGTCTTTGAGCTGACCCAATCGCCATGCCAGCATCTGCATCGAGGTAATGTCGGTGAGCATATCGGCCAGTTTAATCTGTGGCAGCTGGTTGGCTGCAATCGGCTTACCGAACTGCTTGCGTTCCAGCACATACTGACGAGATTTCTGGTAGCAGAACTCCGCCGCGCCAATGGCACCCCAGGCAATGCCGTACCGGGCACTGTTCAGGCACATGAAGGGGCCTTTGAGTCCGCGAATATCCGGAAATACATTTTCATCAGGCACAAATACATCCTCAAAAACCATTTCGCCGGTAGAAGAAGCGCGCAGGCTCATCTTGTGCTTGGTGACAGGACAGGAGTAACCGTCCATTCCTTTCTCAACCAGAAAGCCGCGAATTACCGGTTCGTCGTTCTTATTCTCTTTGGCTTTGGCCCACACCACGCCCACATCCGAAATGGGGGAGTTGGTGATCCACATCTTGGCGCCGTTCAGAATCCAGCCGCCGTCGGCTTTTACAGCCGTGGTGACCATAGAACCGGGATCGGAGCCGTGGTCGGGTTCGGTGAGGCCGAAACAGCCGATGATTTCACCGGTAGCCAGCCTCGGCAGGAAACGCTGCTTCTGCTCTTCGGTGCCGAATTCGGAAATCGGGTACATCACCAGGGACGACTGTACCGACATAAACGACCGGTAGCCCGAATCAACCCGCTCAACTTCGCGGGCCACGAGACCATAGGCGGTCTGACTGGCGCCTACTCCGCCGTATTTCGGATCGATGGTGGCGCCTAAAAGGCCGAGGTCGCCCATCTCTTTGGCGATCTCCATGTCAAAAATTTCTTCCTGGTTGCCTTTCAGGGCACGCGGCTCCAGTTTGGTTTGAGCATATTCGCGCGCGGTTTCCATAATCATTTTGTCGTCTTCGGAAAGCTCCGATTCAAAAAGGTACGCATCGTCGATGTTAAAGGGGTTTCTGGCCATGTTGTGAGATGATTTCAGGTGTAACAATTGGATTTAATCGAACATCTTAGAAATGTAAAGAATTCGGCTTCGTGAATCACCCGGAAAAGAGATTTTTTTGTGTAATCCACAGAGTGCACAGATTACAAGGAGGTGTTGGCATTTGAATGATATTCTGGAGCCTTGGTGATCTTACTTTTTTTCAGATGTTGTAAATCAATTTTTTCTTCAACTCCCGCGACAAAATCAATCAATTAGTTCATGAATGTACCCTTGCCAATCGTCACCAGCTTCACTTCCTGGTACCAAGTGCAGGATTTGGTGGGTATGGCGACCTGTTGATCATAATCCAACATTAAAAGTTTTTAATAGTTTGTTTTTTTTGTAACAAATGTGTGTTGAAACTCTCTCCTTATTAAAGATAAAGTCAAGGAGAATTAAATCAACACATTATGAGTTATGAGGAATCCAACCAACCAACCAACCAACCAACCAACCAACCAATGATCTTTCCCTCACAGAGGCTTTACTAATTTTGTGCGGAAGGAAAGGCGAGATTTTAAGATTGGTAGCAGAGGGAAAAACAAACAGAGAAATCGCGGATGAACTTTATCTGAGTATCAGGACAGTGGAAAATACCCGATCAATTATCTGTAATGAACTGGGTCTGAAGGGCAGGGGCAGTTTGAAGAAATGGGCAACTACACAGTTTAAAGAATAGATGGATTTTATTTCTACTCAAAATATTGAGTATAAATGAGTTGTAAATTATTATTACAATTGAGTATCAGTCGTGATAATTGAGGTAGTAAGTAGGTCTGGTATTGCAGATACAGATCTGAATTACTATTTATTAAAACAAGTTATAAATCATACTCTAAATATAGATTGTCATGAAGGATAAAGTTAAATATTTACTCAGTATAGTATTAATTTTTAGTGGTGTTGTGTTAATTTATCTGAGTTATGCCACAACTGTTGAGGAAAGTGATGCAACCTATGATCCATTAGGTGTAAACCATATAAGTTTTGATTTTAGTTTTCTTCCGGACGAACTACTAACTGAAAAAAACCCAGGAATTCTTCCTGTACTATTATTGGCAACGCATGTTTGCTCCCCATGCCTCAATAATGTAGTGGAATACGCTGAACTATTTGCCGATCATGATGTATATAATGATGTTATTCTCCTATTTACCGAAGGGGATGATAAAAGAGTTGAACGATTTTTAATAACCTCTGATATAGGTCTCCCATATTTAAATTTAAATTCCAAAATTTTAAGTCCTCCCTTTAACTCTGAACAAAGACAAAATTTGATTTTCGTGGATACAGGAAGTCTGACTGCATTTTACAATGAATCGATTCCAAACACTACAACTTCACTGATCTCAAAAGAAAACCTTTTATCTGATGTGACAGTAATTTGGAATAAGCGTTTTTTTCTGAATAAGAATTTCCGGTGATTTAACTGTCCGGAATCATCAATAATCGAATCAATCTGAAAACACAAAACGGAGAATGGAATATGAAATATCTAAATGCGAGCAATATTACAATCACCTTATCTTTTATCTTCTTTCTGATCTCAGGTGCGTTTACGATCCTACCGGATTCAGAATACTCATTTAGTATTGAAACTATTGAAACAAGCAATTCAATTAATATCGATGATCTGTATTTCGAATTCGAAATGACTAGCGATGACTGCAAAAACGGATGTTGCACCTGCACAATGGGCCCAACTGGGCCGGATGGATGTAAAGATGCTGCCTATTGTGGAATGACTGAGTGTGAAGGAAATTGTGATTTAGGTGGTGAGCTTTGTGGGGATTGTGAAGGCTGTGAAGATCCTACAGTACCCTGTGAAGCTTGAATTAAAACTGTTTATAATTAAAAATAACCTCATGGTTTTCTAAGCCATGAGGGTATTTTATTTATCATAAAGATAATGAAGGCTGAATACTTTAAAATAGTTTTAATTCTTATTACATACATGTTCTTGCTTTCTGCATGTAAAAGTGGAAGTGATGATAATATTGAAAATATAAATAATGGAATTCTAAGCCTGTCAATAAAGCTTGATGTAGTTATCGGGGAAGAAGATCAGCCTCCTGAATACCTGTTAGGCGAACCGGTTGGAGTTCGTACAGATCATGAAGGAAACATTTATATTGCAGATCGTGCCAGCCTTACTGTAAAAGTGTTTGATAATGATGGCACCTATCTTCATAGTTTTGGTGGTCGTGGGCGTGGGCCGGGCGAATTTCAGAATATTAACCTTATGGAGAAAACTCCTGAGGGTAACTTATTCATATTGGATCGTGGAAAACTGGAATATATTTACCTTAGTAAGCAAGGTAATTACCTATCATCCCATAGAGTAGATGTATCAAATCAAACTACTCAATATTACCCCCACAGGGTATTTTGGTATGAAGATAAAACTATTGGAATTAGAAGAAGTGGTGCCATTCCTTCACTGGGGCTTCCTCCATTTGAACGCCCGTTGTTCCACATCTATAGCAATGATTTTCAACAACATTTTGAATCCTTTTTTCCTTTCTACGAACTTGGATATTCAGAATATGAACACTTTATTTGGAATAGTTTTGGATGGTTGCCCGGCAGCTTCGATCTTTCAGATAATGGAATAAAGTTGGTTTATTCGCCGGGAGTCTATAATGGGGTGTTGTACGAATTTATTCGAACAGGAAATTCTTGGGTGCTAAATAGAAAGATAAATGCTGTGAAGCCTTCAACTGAAGCGTATGAAATCTATACATCCAATGAACAGTATGAACGTAACAGCCATCTTCCTGGAGTGAATAAGATTCACTATTTCGGAGGCCCTTATATTGGTCGTTTATATAGTGTAGATGCAGGTATTTTTTATTTGGAAAATGGTAATATAGCCCATTTTTATGGTGAATGGCGTGGTGGAGACAAAACACTCGAGAAAGGAAATACTTTGGACATTATAGCACAGATATTGGACTGTGAGGGTGAAGTAAAAGCCCAGGGTCATATAATTTCTATTGAACGTGATGCACGTCCGTCTCTGCCATTGATAAATTGGAAAGATGATGAAGGGAAGTTTTATTTGATCGATAGTAATAAATACGGTGTTCCGAAAGTAAAAAAGTTCAAGCTTGTGGAGAACAAATGATCAAATTATAAAGGGATAAACTCAAGTAGTGTGATTAATTAATTGAATCGGCATTGATTATGATTCAAACTGGTAATGATCTTCAAAGGGATAAAGAATTCGGTTTCGTGAATTACCCGGAAAAGAGATTTTTTTGTAAAAATGGAGGCTGTATCGTGTGCGCATGGATAAGTCAGTAGTGTTCAAAAAAAGATCATTTTCCTCTCACTGAACTACGTGTTTTCATTGAATCACAACGGAGATGTTGAGAGGACTACTGATCAACTAATAATAGAATAACTGACCCTGACTATGGTGGCATTCTTCGTAAGGCCACCAGAAATGATCCCAATCAGGAGTTATATCCCAACTCGCTCTTAAGTTCTCTTGCCAGAATGAGCCGCTGAATCTCAGAGGTTCCCTCACCGATGGTCATCAGCTTCACATCCCTCAGTAACCTCTCCACATGGTACTCTTTGGTATATCCGTATCCGCCATGAATCTGCACGGCATCGAGGGCGGCGCGTTCGGCAACTTCGGAGGCAAACAGTTTAGCCATGGAGGCTTCCTTGGTGTATGGACGCCCCTGGTCTTTAAGCCAGGCAGCTCTCAATACGAGAAGCCGGGCTGCATCAGTTTCAACAGCTATGTTCACCATCTTGTGCTCAATGGCCTGGAAATCACCGATCGACCTGCCAAACTGTTTTCGCTCTTTGGCATATTTCATTGACTCTTCGAGGGAGCCACGGGCAATACCCACCGAAAGGGCGCCGATCCCGATGCGTCCGCCGTCGAGTACTTTCATGGTATCAATGAAGCCCTTGCCCAGTTCACCGAGAAGGTTTTCGCCGGGTATCCGAACGTTTTCAAATACCACTTCAGTGGTATCGGAGGAGTTCATGCCCAGCTTGTGCATCGGTTCTCCGGGTTTTACACCCTCCATTTCGCGCTCCACAATAAACGCGCTGATGCCCTTGGTGCCGAGCGTTGGATCGGTTTTGGCCAACACCACATAAATGTGGCCCACCGATCCCTGCGTAATAAAAATCTTGTTTCCGTTGATGATCCAATCATCGCCGTCTTTTACGGCGGTGGTTTTCATGTCGGAGGCATCGCTGCCGGAGCCCGGCTCAGTAAGGCACCACGCTCCCAGTTTTTCGCCGCGCGCAAGGGGAGTGAGATATTTCAGCTTCTGTTCGTGGCTGCCTGCGAGTGCGATGTGTCCGCTGCCGAGTGACGTGTGCGAAGCAACGGTAAGGGCAAGGGAGGCATCCCAGCGGGCAATTTCCTCCAGCGCCAGGCAGAAACTAACGGTATCAAACCCCGCACCGCCATACTTCTCTTCATGGTAGATGCCCAGGAGTCCCTGGTCGGCCAGCATCTTTACCAGCTCGTGAGGAAATTTCTTGCTGTTGTCTCTCTCAATCACTCCGGGTGCAATATGGCGGGAGGCAAAGTCGCGAACCGTATCGCGGATCATCGCCTGGTCTTCAGTTAAATCAAAGGATAATGTGGAAGTCTTTTCAAGCACGTCTAAGTTCATTTTTTGATGAAATTTTTGATTATTGGAACCGCTTCCAAAAGGTAACGATTTTTGATGGGAATTCATTTTCAGAAAACTCTTAAAATCGAATTATCTGTCTTAAACAGTAAAACGTTTTTAAGATGTTAACAGCAGTAAATTTATGCGGGTAGATATGTTTAATGCTAATATCATGCCTCCGAATAAATTGGGAACATTTTGACTGCGAAATCCCTTATAAGTATTGAACTCTATCAATCAATAACAAAAACAGACATTAAGAAAATCATGGAAAAACTGACAAAGTTCTCGGCAGTGTTACTGCTTATCTTTTTAGGAGCGGCTTGCGCGTCACCAAGCGCATTAACATCGGATGAAATGACTCATGTAGCCGGAGTGGTTTTGAGTTCGGACTATGACAGGATCTCAAATGCCACCGTTCAGTTTGCAACCAACGGGCAGTCGGTAACTACCGGTGAAAATGGAGTCTTTGTAGCCAGAGATGTTGCGGTAGGAACTCAAACTGTAATGATTGAGGCGGACGGTCATGGAACCGTTGAAATGCAGGTTGAAGTCCCTAACGGCGGTACAAGACTTCAGCTCATGATTGATTGATTCAGGGATACATTACAACCTAACCACATTTCCGCAGCTTCACCGGAGGCTGCGGATTTTTTTTATCCAAAATTCCAGGTAACGCCGCGCCCTATTTCAGGATCGGGGAATTCCCAACTCACCGCTCCCTGGTCGCATGCGTACATACAGGTGCCGCACTCAATGCAATCTTCAACCTGAAAGTGAACTTGTCCCTGTTCATCCTTTGTATAGCAATTGGCCGGGCAAACATAGGTGGTACACTTATGCGGACAGACGGAATTACAGATTTCCGTATCTACCACAATGTGCGGTTTGATTTCCGACTTCGCCTGGTTGCGGTAACTCACCAGTCCGAGCCGTTCGGGAAGAGAGAGGAGTTTCATTGGATTTATTAGTTATTATTGATGATTGATTATTTTGGTGTGACTGTGAAAAGGCAGAAGGCAAAAAGCAAAAGGCTTACACCATTTTTGAAAGCATAGCAAAAATTTCATTTGCCAATTTTTCTAGTTTCCTTACATCATTATTCTTCAAAAATTTCAATTGAATTGAGATTTCAATTTGAGTATCCAATTCAACAAGGGAAGAACGAGAAATTTCATAAAATCGGGTACGTTCTTTGCGAGATTTTCTGGAAGCACCTTCTGCAATATTTGATGGTACTGAAACAGCCGCTCTACGAAGCTGGCTTATTAATCCAAACCGTTCATCAACTGGTAACAGTCCAGTTTTCTTGTAGACTTCTGCGACTAACAGGATTGCTTTTTTGTAAACAGTGAGATCTTTATGGCTTAGTTGTAACATATTGTTCAATTGGGTTCATTTTTCTACCTGGTTATAAGTATGAACTCAAAAATCAAATTACCTTACAAAATTCATTAAGAAACTTCTGCCTTTTGTCTTCTGCCTTTTTCCTACAACGCTTTCGCGCCTTTTGCGCCGATCTTCATCAGGTCCCAATATGAGGCATGCCGCTTGATGGCTCCGCGAAGCATATCGCGTGATTTGGGTGTCGGTTCGTTTTTGATACTGAAGAAATTGCGTCCGAAGTCGCAGATCAGGTTCGGCATTTTCTGGGTCATTACAGGGTCGTGCAGCAAGTGCACGGCATCCTGGAAATTGTTAATGTCTTTCATTACATAACTGTTGCCAAGGGTGTCCTGGTATTTCTTCATGGCCTGTTCGCTGAAATCACTCGCTTTTTTGGCGTCCACAATTGCCTCGGCCGCGATAATTCCGGATCTCATCGCGTAGTCCATCCCCTGGATTGCCTTGCCTGCATTCATCAGCAGGTTGGCAGCCTCGCCGCAAACCACCAGGCCCGGCATGTACAGCTTTTTGGGCATTACACGCTTATCGCCCGAAGAGACGATGTGCGCCGAATACTCAACCACTTCACCGCCGCGAATGGTATCGGCGATAACCGGGTGCTTTTTGAACTCGTTGAGAATGTCGTACGGTTTCTGTTCTTTTTCGCGAAGGTCTTTCAACCCAAGCACCAGCCCGATGGAAATAGTGTCGCGGTTGGTGTAGAGAAACCCGCCTCCCTCAACGCCGTTGGTGGCATAGCCAACAAACTCGTTGCTCATGCCGCTCAGACCGTTCAGCTGAAAGCGGTCTTCAAGCACCTTCTGGTCGTAGCGGATGATCTCTTTCACGCCGGTGAGCATGTGATCGGCGGGAACGTATTTATCCTGAAGACCAACCTGGCGCGTAAGCAGGTTGTTCACTCCTTCGGCCAGAATCACCGAATCGGAATAAAACTCATCACCCCCGGCCTTGATGCCCACGGCTTTGCCGTCTTCGAGCAGAACTTCCTCAACCAGTATGTTCGGAGCAATGAATGAATCCATCGCGTAATCGCTGGCATCGATTGCTTCCTGCACCTTATCGGCCAGCCAGCGATCGAACTTGGATCGCAGAACCACCACGCCGGTGTAGGGAGCTTCATTGAAATGCGACGATTTAAAATCCACCGAAAAGGCGGACTGATCGTCCATAAACGTTAGCCTCCGATGGTTGATGAACCGGTCCCAGCCTCCGTCTTCATCTTCCCAGTAGTTGGGAACCAGTTTGGCAAGGTCGCTGCCCCAGAGTACGCCACCAGAAACGTTCTTGGCTCCCGGAAACTCACCCTTTTCGATGAGCAGAAATTTCATGTTGTTTCTGGCAAGCGTCATAGCCGCAGCCAGCCCGGCAACACCCGCGCCTACGATGATACAGTCAAATTTTTCGTCCATAGTTTTTTATTAGTCGTGAGTCGTGAGTCGTGAGAAGTTAGATTTACTAAGTTTAGTTTAATTCACTTCTTATCTAAATCATATAGAAATAATTCTAAAATCGGAGACTGAATTGACACCTCACGACTCAAGACTCATGACTCACGACTACCTCAATTACTTTTCACTTTTTTCAATTCATCAATAAACGGCGGCAGAACTTTGTAGAGGTCGCCAACGATGCCGTAATCGGCAATGTCGAAAATGGGTGCGTCGGGGTCTTTATTGATAGCCACGATCACCTTGCTGTTGGCCATGCCTGCTACGTGCTGGATGGCGCCTGAAATTCCCACGCCGATGTAAAGCTGGGGCGATACCACTTTTCCGGTCTGGCCGATCTGCAGGCTGGGGTCATAGGCTCCTGCCTCGGTAAGTGCGCGCGATGCGCCGATTCCTGCATTCAATACCGAGGCGAGTTCAGAGATCAGCTTTCTGCCTTCTTCATCTTTTACACCACGTCCGGCAGCGATTACAACTTCGGCCTCAGAGAGGTCAACCCGGTCGGATGATGCACTGATAATCTCTTTCAGCGTGATCTTGAGATCGGCATCGCTGAAGCTGAAATCAATTGCTTCCACTTTTGAATCCCCAGCTTTTTCGGCTACATCGTATGATCCGGATCGAACAGAAATCATCACGGGCGAGCCGGATGCCTCTACGGAAGAGATGATCTTGGAAGCCATTACCGGACGTTTGCCTTTCACGCCATTATCGGTCAGGTCAAATTCAGAAACATCGGGCACAGCAGCTGCACTTTTGCTTGCAGCCAATGCACCGAGAATATCTTTCGATCCCTCGGTAGAAGCAAATGCAACGAGCCTCGGGTTCACATGGTCCACCGCTGCCGACAACGCTTTAAGAAGGGGAGTGTTGAGGTGGTTTTTGAAAACCGGGTTCTGAATGGTGTAAATTATGGTTGGCCCGAATTTCTTCAGTTCATCGGTTACCTCCGATGGATTGTCTGAAACAACGAGTGCGGCTGAACTGAGCCCGTTTTCTTCTGCCAGTTCATTACATCGAGAAAGCACCTCAAGCGATGAACGTTTAATTTTCCCGTCGTTTACAGAGATATAGGTTAAAAGTGTGCTCATGGTTTTAATTAAAATGATTCTTACTTGAAAATTTGATTATTGATCACCAGTGCCCCAAAGCACCAAGCACCAAATTCCT
>PWWL01000091.1 GCA_003561515.1 Balneolaceae bacterium | reverse complement strand
GGCCTTCAACCACCAGGAAGAGGCTGTTCTCAAACATGTGATCAACCGAGAGAGCAGCTATCAGGTTGGTTTCACGGTTGCCGTCCGGGGTTTCGTCAAGTCCGGCGAAAAACATCACTTCACCTTTAAAGCCTGACTCTCCGATATTTCCTGCCCAACCACCGCCGGCGGTGAGCATGTGCCTGAAGTAGCCTGCAATGAGCTGCACATCATACCCGCGTGCGTCGAACCCGTAGAGCGCCGCACCAACGGAGTTTCGCATGTCGCGGGCCGGGCTAAACGCCACCTCAACCCGCGATGCCCAGTCGATGAAGTGCTGAATACGGATGGCATCGGTGCCGGGCCTCTCGGGGTAGTCGAACTCATAAAACGAGTAGATGTTGAACAGATCATTCGGATTGGTGACCATATTGATGCCCCAGTTCACCCGCTGCCGTCCGGCGATAACGCGCCAGTCGCCGTTTTGCCACTCGAGGTTCAGACGGTCGGGGATGTAGTGCAGCAGCCAGCTATCGCGTTCGGCGATCACCCAGGAGAGGTTCACGATTCCGTCGTCGATGTCGATCAGGTCGGCATAGCTCAAACCGGGGATGTCATTAAGCTCATTTACGAGGTCACCTGCAAAGAAGCGGGTTCGCATCTGCCAGTTGAACGTGAGGTTGGATGTCATGAACCACTGCACATTCAGCCGGTTCTGAAGCCGGAACTCCCAGAACGAATCGGTGTCGAATGGTTCCGGCAGGTCGGCACTGATCCACACCGGCATTCCCTGCACATAGCCGCTGATGCGCAGGTTGTCGGTCTGTGCGTGAAGCGGTGTTACTATGATTAGCAGGAGTAAGGTGATAGTTAGGTGTTTCATTTTCTTGTTTAAAAACATTTGTTTAATAATCTCAGAGTTTGGCGAAAAAGTCCCCTCCTTTCCAAGGAAGAGATTTAGGGGTGGTTCAAAACACACATCTATCAATTTTTACTAGCCTTTAGAGCGTTACTTCGTTGCAAAAGAACGCTTCAAGAAGCTTGCGCGTGCTTGAAGGTTCATTTCTTGTCCAACCACCCCCGGCCAATGTCGAAGGGCTATGCTTATGGTCTACAACGCTGACAGACCCACCTGCCATCAGTCGGGCAGGTCCGGTTGGTGCTGTCAGGTCTCTACAAACTTCTTCCAAAAGCGGGGAGTAATTGGTTTTGATTCATAAATCCAAAGCGATAAAGTTGCCTTTTTGGCCCTCACCCCTTCGCCCCTCTCCCGCGGGAGAGGGGTTGGGGAGAGGACAAAGCGGTGATTGGCTGTAAAGTGTGCACTAATTTGCAACCAAGCCCGGCTCCTCGTTGCAAAAGAACGCTTCAAGAAGCTTGCGCGTGCTTGAAGGTTCATTTCTTGTCCAACCACCCCCGGCCCCTCCTTGGAAAGGAGGGGAGATATTTGCCTTTAAACTATTATCAAGCTCATATAAAAAAATTGATGTCTTCATTTAAATTTATTCCATCACGATGGATGCCGGGTTGAGCCGAATGGCTTTAATTGCCGGGTACACAGCAGAGAGTATGGCGGTTACAATTACCAATATGGTGACCGTTATGTACTCTTCCATGCTTACAATCGGGTAAACGATGGCGTCGTATCCCCATTCGGCCATGGTGTCGCCGCCGAACACAGTGAGGTCGAGGCCGTATTCGGCGAAATACCGCACGGTGAAATGAGCAACCAGCATTCCGGCAACTGCTCCTGTTAGTGTGAGTGCCACCGATTCAATCATGATCATTACAAATATCCTGACCCTGCTCATGCCAATTGCCATCAGCATACCAAGTTCGTGCATTCTCTCAAAAATGGCCATGAGCATTGTATTCAGAATCCCGAAAGCCAGTGCGAACATGATCACCAGCATGATGTAGAACATGTACGACTCCCCGGCGCCGGTCATAAGCCTCAGTTCCGGGGAAAGCTCAATCCAGTTTTCCGCTTTGATTGTACCGAACGCCTCATTCAGTTCAGACACTACCTCTTCGCTGTTGGCAATATCGTGCAGCATCACGGCGATTTCATGGTAAACCGGTTCTCCGGCAACCATACGTGAGAGATCCTCCGAAAGCACATACACCTTTCGCTCATCAAAAGCGGGCATTCCGGTGTAAAAGATACCTGAAATCACAAATGCGGCTGAAGTGAGATCACTTTCCAGGTCCTGGAATGAAAGCACCAGCCGGTTTCCCTGTTCCACGTTCAGCCTTTCGGCCAGCTTTCTGCCAATCAGCACCGGGTTGTTGATATTGCTGTTGAGGTACTCTCCCTCAACCAGGTTTTCATGAAATGTGGTTGTTTCCCGCTCGCTCTGCGGATCAATACCGCTGATGGTTACTCCGGAAGCCGTTTGCGGCGACTGCACAATTCCATCCACAAGCGTTCGGGCCGTGTAGGATTTCACGCGCTGATCCTCATCCAGAAAAGAGAAGATCTCTTCATGCGGTTCAATGAACATGGCGGGTTCGCGTTCAGTGAGGAATTCGGGGTGGTGAATCTGCAAATGGGTCAGCTCTTCCTGGATTACGCGGTTAACCCTCTGTTCAATCATCCCGTTTATCCATGCAGAAACCAGGATTCCCGCCCACATCCCCGCGATGATTGCGCCAATAAGAACGCCGCTGCGGCCGGGGTGCCGCCAGATATTGCGCCAGGAAATTGTAAGGAGCGTCTTCATTGCAATTCAGTTTGGGGTTGTCATTTTATCTGCGTGCAGCATCCAGAATTTTTAGCCTTATGATTTTGAATACAGGATAAAGGCTTATCAGCATTGCCATCACAAATATCACAAATCCCTGCCATGCAAAGATGCCGGATTCTATGGCTACCGGGATGATCGGCTCGAACCCGAACTCCTCGAACAGATCGCCCATGTCGTTGCCGATTACAATCGGATTATAGTAGAAGTAGAGCAGGATCAGATATCCCAGGCCTGAACCGGCTGCAATTCCGAGGATGCTGATCATAAACGTTTCCATGAATACCACTGCTGCCAGTTTCAGCCGCTGCATCCCAACCGAGAGCAGTATCCCGAATTCACGCATTCTTTCAAGTGTCATGGTGAGGATGGTTCCGAAAATTCCGAAACCGATCACCACGTAGAGGATTCCCATCATGAAGCGGGTTTGAAGAGCATCGAATTCAAGCGCTTCTATCAGGTCGGGCAGCATCTCTTCCCAGGTTAATACCCTGAGTTCTTCATCGCTTAAACCCGCTTTGAGCTGCCGGGCCAGTTCGTCCGTATCGCGAAGCCGCTGAGGAGAGATCAACAGGTTGGTGATGTAGCCATCGGCTGATAACAGCCACTGCGCATCGGAAAGGGATATGTAAACCAGCTGATTGTTCATATCCCTGACCGGGTGGTTCACAAGGCCGCTCACTTCGAACAGGCCGGACGCCGTCATTCCGAAGCGGCCCTGACCGATGAGTGCGAGGGTGTCGCCCACGCTCAGGTTCAGCCGGCCGGCAAGGCCCGACCCCAGTACAACCGATCCATCGCCATCCTCAAAGAACCATCCCTCAGTGAGCCGGTCTTCGAGGCTGTTTAACTTTTGCTCCGCATCAGGATCAATTCCCAGCACCATCGCCCCGCGGGCCAGGTCATCTCCGGCAGCCAGCATAAATGCTTCAATCCGCGGCACCGTAAAATCGATAAAGGCGGATGATTGCTCAATTTCCTGCAACAGCTCTTCGTCGTACAGGAATGCGTTGTCCAGCGAGGGTTCATCTTCGTACCGGTAATCCTGGATCTGGATGTGGCCGGTGTGAAAACTCGTCATGTTGTTGATCATCAGGTTGTGGGCACCCCTTTCAAGCGATTCAATGAAAAGAGCACAAACCACGGCAAACAGGATCGAGCTCACCGTGATGATGGTCCGCCGCCTGTTTCTCCAGATGTTCCGCCATGCGAGTTTTAGGTGCATTTAAGCCGTTTTAAGATTGTTTAAGGTCGTGGTTTCTACAAACGTCTTTGGAATAGGACAGAGAAAAGTCCCCTTCTTTTCGTATTTATTTAGCGACCTGACAGCGTGGTACAGTGCTTTTCTGTACCTATTGTTAGCGTCGAGGGAAACTTCCTTTAGCCCATAACGCTGATCCCGATGCCTCGGGATGGGTGCTGTCAGGTTATTAGATTCGAGTCCCTGGCCACGAATCTTAATCAAATATCCAACTCATATTCGTACGTGTTTAGCGAAAATTGAACCTTCAAGCGTTCCCGACGGCTGTCGGGATCCTTGAAGCGTTCCTTTAACGGCCACACAGTGACGCTTTCCCGACACTTCGGGACGCTATGCTTCAGACGCTTCAAGGTCAGTTAGGCCTGCTCAGCCACATGCTGCTCTTCATCTTTATGAATGGCGCCATCAACCATTGTGATGACGCGCCGCGCACGGTCAATCACTCTCTGATCGTGTGTGGAAAAGATGAAGGTTACATTCTGTTCTTTGTTCATCCTGTTCATGATATCCAGCAGGTTCATGGCGGATTCGGTATCCAGGTTGGCGGTGGGTTCATCAGCCAGAATGAACTTCGGCTCGGATGCCAGCGCACGCGCCACGGCTACCCGCTGCTGTTCCCCTCCCGACATCTGTACCGGCCTGGAATCTTTCTTTTTTGAAAGGCCTACTTTATCAAGCAGGGCATCGGCACGTTCCCGGATTTCCTTTTTGCCTCTTTTCTGTAGCAGCATAATGAAGGAGACGTTTTCGCGCGCCGTAAACACGGGAATCAGGTTGTAGTGCTGAAATACAAAGCCGATATTATGAAGCCTGAAATCGATCCGCTTACTGTCTTTCAACTTTGAGATGTCCACCCCGTCGATGGTTACCGACCCCTCAGTTGGCTTATCGAGGCCGCCGATCATATTTAGCAGGGTGGTTTTCCCCGATCCCGATGGGCCTCTCACTGCTGTGAATTCCCCCTCTTCAAATGAGATGTTCACATTGTTGAGTGCATGAACCGGTACCGTGTCCGGGTTGTAAACTTTCGACAGGTTTTCAGTTTTTATGATTGACATGGCAAAAGAATTTAAATATTTCAGTTAAAATAATATTTGAAAGCTATGCGCTTTTGGATGCTTCAAGCGGATTGATCCGGACTCCTTTCATGGCCGGATACGCGGAGGCAACCAGGGTGATCACCACAACCACCGCAAGAATTGCGACAAATTCCATAGGTGTGAGTACCGGGTAAATGATGTAGTCCCATCCAAGCTGTGCGGCACCTTCAGCAAACATTTCGAGATTTACGCCGGATGTACTGAAATGCCGGATCGTAATCCATGCCAGCAACATTCCTGCAGCTGCGCCGGTTATGGTGAGGATAACCGCCTCTGTCATAATCATGGTGAACACCCTGAGACGGCTCATCCCGATAGAAATGAGCATTCCAAGCTCGCGCATTCTTTCAAACAACGCCATCAGCATGGTATTCAGGATACCGAATGCGAGCGCGATCATGATGATGAGCGTGATCAGGATTACCATCACGCCGCCGAGTTCCACCAGCATGCTCAATTCTGGCGAAAGCTGACGCCACGTTTGTGCCTCGATGCCGCTGAAGCTGCTGTTCAGTTCGGAAACCACGGCTGAAGCCAGTTCTTCATTTTCGAGCATTATTCCCGCTTCGTGGTAGATGGGTGAATCGGAAAGCTGTCTGATCAGGTCATTCGATCTTACAAATACATTCCGCTCATCATACGTCGTGGAGGCCGACTGAAATATTCCCACAATATTGAATGAGCCCGATACCAGTTCATTGTTGGTGTCTTCGAAGGTGAGCACTATCCGGTTTCCGATCTCCATATTGTGATCATCTGCGAGCGTTTTACCCATAATCACTGCACTTGGCGTGTCATCATCCAGGTAGCTTCCCTCCACGATGTTTTCATGGAAGGTGGTTGTACGCCTCTCGGATTCGGAATCCACGCCGCGAATGCGAACTCCGGATGTTTTTACCGGAGATTGCAGCATACCATCGGTGATTGTTCTGAACGAAAAGGCTTTCACCCGACCGTCATTTTCAAGCCAGTTCTTAATTTCATCGTGATCCGGTATGGACAGCCACGAATAGCCTTCTGCTAAAAATTCGGGATGGTGCAGCTGTGCATGCGTAACCTCACTTTCGATGAGATAGTCGATCCGCTGCAGCATCAGTCCGTTTACCAGCCCAACGGTAACAACCCCGGCCCACAAACCTGCAACGATTGCGGCAATCAACACGCTGCTTCTTGCCGGGTGCCTCCAGATATTTCTCCAGGATATGTTTACGAGTGTTTTCATGTCAGCTCCTCGCGGCTTCTAAAATGTTGAGTCTTGATATTTTAATCAGGGGGAACAGGAACACAATCATCGCAATGATGAAAACGTAAAAACCCTGTGTATAAAACTGATCGGGAGCGAACGACATCGGAATCACAGGATCGAACCCAAGATCGATCACCGCCTGTGCTGCCTCTCCCGATAGATTTATGGGATCGATCAGCTTCAGTATGCTCCATGCAAAACCGAGCCCGAACAGCACGCCCATCAGGCTGAACAGCAGCGTTTCGAGGAAGAGTACCGAGGCGAGGCCAAGCCGCTTTAACCCGATTGAGAGAAGTACGCCGAACTCTTTGAGCCGCTCCATCGTCATGGTGAGCACGGTACCGAAAAAGCCAAACCCGATCACAATGTAGAGTACTACGGTGAGCAGCCGGGGTACGGCCAGATCCATTTCCATAAGCTCAAGGATTTCGGGCATCAGCTCGGGCCAGGTGTACACCACCAGTTCACCGCCGTCGAGTGCGCTCTTGAGCGATGCTGCAACCGGATTGGTATGCCTTTCGTTTTGAAGAGTAATCAGAACCGAAGTTACGTGATCGTAAGCCGAGAGCAGTTCCTGTGCGGTATCGAGGGGCAGATAGACTACCTGGTTATTGAAATCGCGGATGGGATGGTCCACTATGCCTGTAATTTCGAACAGGCCGCTGGCCGACATCCCGAAACGTCCCTGGCCCATCAGGGCAAGGGTATCGCCCACGCTGAGCTGAAGCCGGTTGGCCATTCCCTGCCCGAGCACCACGCTCTGTTCGCCTGCCTCGAAAAACCGTCCGTCGGAGAGGATATTCCTAATTTCATTAAACTCATGCTCTTTATCGGGATCTATGCCAAGAACTACTGCCCCCCTTGTTGAAACGTCGTTGGCTGCGAGCATGAAGGTTTCAATTCTGGGCACAATCTTGTCAATTCGCCAGTCTGCATTCAGAATCTTGTCCCGAAGCTCCTCGTCGTAGTAGAAAGAGTTATCGAGAGATGATTCGTCATCGAACCTGTAGTCCTGAACCTGGATATACCCTGTGTTAAAGCTCACCATCCGGTCGATCATCACCTCGTAGCTTCCCCTGTTTATCGACTGCATAAAGACGGCAGCCAGCACTGCAAACATGATTGCAGTAATGGTGATGATGGTACGGCGCTTATTCCTCCAAAGATTTCTCCAGGCTAATTTTATAAATGTCGCCATGATTATCCCGTTTTGATTTAAATCTCAGTTGATTTGTGTGACCTTGAAGCGTTTCCGGTGCTTTTCCGGGATCCTTCAAGCGTCACTATGTCGCAAATGAACGCCTCAAGGAGCTTACGCACGCTTGAAGGTTCATTCCCAGGCTAATTTTATAAATGTCGCCATGATTATCCCGTTTTGATTTTACTCCCGTTAATTTCAATCTGAGATTGATTAAAAATGTTGAGTTTACTCTCACGTCTTTGTCAATTCCTATTGGCAGGATATAAAGTCCCCTCCTTTTTAAGGAGGGGCTCCGAGCGAAGCGATTCACACGGAGTGATTTAGGGGTGGTTCTTTAAGGCCCAATTAATGTGCTATCTTTGACTTTTACCCTTGGATAAAGAATTTCAACCACCCCCGACCCCTCCTTACGAAGGAGGGGAGATTCTTGCCAAGATTCAATTTTGTAAACTCATCATTACCTCACCCGCTGCATATTTGCCCTGCTGAAAAAGGCTTCATCAATATCAATATCGAATTCTATTTTTTCATAGATCAGAACAGTGCTTTCATTCTCTTTATCGGCGGGTTTTACAACTATTCTTGTTGGCACTTTACGTTGTCCGAATTCCTTGATTTCTGAGAGCTCCATGGTGTTTACCAGGCGGTCTCTCTGGTCGTAGTTTTCAATGCGAAGGTGAATGTAATCGTCCTTACTGATCCACATTAAAACCTTGCCCCAAACAATCGGTGTGTCCGGCTTTGGAATCAGTTCAATGACGTAAGCTTCATACCCGTTATACTCCTCGGTTCGCAGAATCTGATGCTCAAAATCATCTACGATATCGGAATCGCGAACCAGGTCGTCGTTGGTGAAGTCGGATCCCATCCACGACTGCGCCATCATAGACGAAGGAAGACGTGTAGTCCGGTCAATCCGGGGGTCGTAGTTCCAGATATCGTTTTCACGCATCAGGAATACGGTTCCGTTGTCACGTGCCGGTGCGGTGATCAGGATCAGCGAATAGTCGCGGCCCTTCAGCCAGGATCGCATTGAAACTTCCCTGTTATATCGAGGCCGTTCAATTCTCATGGTCATTTCAGCGTACTGCGAATCGCCCCTCATCATCTCTTCCGACCGCTCAAGTATTTCGGCGGCCGACTGGGCTTTAAGATCCGTTTCTGTCAGAGCGAAAGTGGCAAATAGAATGACTGACGCAGTTAAGAGGTATGTTGATAATCCCGAAATTTTTTTCCCGATCATTTTTTTATCCCTTCTGTTTTTCGGTTTTGATTTTTGAGGCCCTCCAGTTCTTTGATCATGTGGAGCACCCATGCTTCGATTCTGTCATCAGCCGATTTAAGCAGGCCGGTGACTTTCCTATTCCGATCTATTTCTTTCATGGCTCTGTTTCTCCCGTATAATCTCCTCTTTCGTGTTTTCCCACTTTACAAGAATCTGATCGATTTCATTACCCACCCAGCTGTAAAAGGTCGACACCTCAAGAAGCCAGTCGGCTACTTCATCGTCGCGCTGCTTCAGCGTTAATCCCTTTTCCAGGAGTTCGGAGAAGGTTATAAAAAGTTTCAGCCTCTCCTTCAGCATTCCGCCGGCCTTCTTCCGGCTGATCCTGTAATAGGTTTTCCGGTCGCCGGGTATGGTGGTCTGTTCAAGCAGTCTGGCATGCAGTAGCTGTTTGGTGGTTGCGCTGATGCTGCCCTTGCTTGCCTGAAGGGCTTCGCGTATGTCATCGAATGAGACTTGATCTTCGTCACAAATCATCAGATATCCGAAAACCCGGCCCGCCATTCGGGTCATTCCAAGCCTTTCAAGTACCAGGCCCGATTCTTCAATAAAATTGAGTTTGTATGTGTCCATAACCCAATATATGAAGATTGTTCATTAGGTTCAATATATACTGAACTAATTGAATTTAGTGGACCCACTGCAATAATATTAATTATTTGAGAGGAGCTGATTTGTCAGGTGAGGAATATTATTTGGATGGGGAATTTCCCGACAAAGCTTAATGGCCGAAGAACTGCATACCGATTGAAAGGCCAATCCAAAGTCGCCATCCGCGGTCGCGCGTGCTGCCTGACAGGAGGGAGTACCAGGTATATTGATTGGCCTCTTCCTGCTTCGATACCAGCAGGTTTAGAGTCGGGCCTGCATACATTTTGAATCCGCCAGATATATCCTTGCCCAACAGAAAGCGGTAAGTGAATATGTTATCGAGCGAAATAGCAGCGCGCACTTCCTGGATGTTTTGTATGCTAAAGTCACTCATGGAGAAGTAACCCTCCCAGCGGGGATTGTTCCACCGCTCGGCCAGGTTGCGGTAGGAGCCGATGGTCCAGCCCCAGCTCCATACGTCGCGATCGGTAATGAGCGGATTGTATCCGAGAGAAACCATATTGTAGATGTGACGGGTACCCAGTTTCAGGCCGATGTGTGAAAACCCGCTGTCGCTGGTCCAGACATCGATATTGTGACGACCGTTGCCGTATGCGCTGATGAGCCCGACCGGGATTCCCTGGAATTCACGTGCAAAATTTATCAGTCCGATCTGCATTCCCGTAGCCCGATAAGCCCCGTTTACGAGTCCTGAAATCTGGATTCCGTGCATGTTACGGGTGGCGTTGGCGACTCCGGCAAACGAAATACCCTGGAAATCGCGCGCCACGTTGGCTGCCCCGGCAAAGAAAAAGCCTAAGGCTCTGCCCGTGTTTACGTTTCCGAATCCTCCAAAGTAGATCCCTTGCGCATTATCAGTGCTTGCATTTACCACACCCGCAAACTGTATTCCCTGAACTTCTCTGCGAGATATATTTGTTATACCGGCTACCTGAAAACCGAGTGTGTTCTGCCAATTAGAGTTGGCTATGCCGGCCATTTGAATTCCCTGAATCACACCTTCCGATGCATTTACGAAACCTGCAAGTTGTATACCTCTCATATCGCGTCGGGAATAATTTGCACCTGCGGCGATATTCAGACCCTGCATAATCCCTCCGGAATAGTTGATAACACCAAGCTGTACTCCACGGGAATAGTGGCGGTTTACGTTCACGGGACCAATTTCAAATCCATCCATCCCGCCGTTGTATCCGGCAAGGATATTCAGAGAGAAGCGCGCGGTATAATCATGCGCATCAATGCCATTTGTGCTGAGCCCCGGAACAAAGGATACACGAACATTTCTCATTTGCAACTCACGTTCCTGGGCCACGGCTTCAGGTGTGATAAAGATCAGATATAAACTGAAGATAAATGCAAAAGCGGAAATAACGGCCTTCATTGGTTAATCAGTTATTGATTGGTTGATAACAGGTCGTTTCTTCTTAACTAACGATTTTTTTGAGAAAAAGTTTACAGATGAGAAAAACAGATTATGTGGGGAAGGCAGATTGAAATGAGGATTTAAAATCGACGCAGATCATTCGATACCTAAATAAAACCTTTATTGATTTAACCAAAAGGAGCACGGAGCAGTTTTACACAAGGTCACGAAGGGAAATTATGTTTCCGGTATCTTTGTGACCATCATGCTTTCCTTAGTGACCATCGTAGTTATAAATTCACTTCAGATGTTTCTCGAAGAACTCGAAAATCCTAAGGTACTCGTCATACCACGAATGCGGGCTGGTAAAACCGTGCCGCTCCGAAGGGTAGATCATCATCTCGAAATTGGTATTGCCCGACTGAATCAGCTCCTCGGCATATTGGAATGCATCCTGTGCCCCCACGTTGTCGTCGATAAGACCGTGCAGCAGGATCACGGGCCGCACCAGCTCCGGTGCGTAAGTGAGAGGTGAGCTGCGGTCGTAGTGCCCGGGCACCTCATCAGGGTCTCCCAGCCTTGGCAGGGTGTACCACGGGTTGGCCCAATAGTAATTTCTCCAGTTGGTAACCTTGCGCAGGGCCGCTGCGGCATGGAAACGGTCGGGCTTATCGGTTACGGCATAAAGGGCCATGAAACCGCCATAACTTCCGCCGTAGATGCCCACCCTGTCGAGGTCGAGTGCACCGCCGGTCTGCTCCTGAACCCAGTCGAGTCCGTCCACAATATCCTGCGTTTCGTACTTGCCCATCCAGTCGGTCACATCCTCGCGGAACTTGCGGCCGTAGCCGGTACTGTGGCGGAAATCGACCTCTACCACAATATAGTCGTGCAGCAGCAGGTACTGGTGGAACATGTACTCGCGCCAGTAGTTGTTCGACCACCCCTTGTACACGTTCTGAAGCGATCCCGCACCGTGGGCGAATACCACAACCGGGTATTGCCGGTTCGGATCGAAATTGCGCGGATAGAGAACCGACATCGGCAGCAGCGTTTCACCGTCGCGTCCGGTAAAATGCACATACTCCTCTTTCTGCCAGTTGTACTCCGAAAACCGGTCAGGAACGGAATTGGTTATTCGCACTTCATCTCCCGGGTTTTCAAGATCCATCATGTAGAAGTCGTACGGTTCGTTGAAATAGGTTTTTGCGTAGATGAGGGTTGATTTATCGGGAGAGAGTACAAACATGTAGCGGTAGGCCTCCCGGTCGGTAAGCTGCTGTGTGGAACCGTCGCGCAGGTTGTGAATGAAGAGATGGCGCTCACCGTAATCGGCTTCATTGCTGGCATAGATGATGGTCTGATCATCGAGCCACCGCGCCCAGGTAATTTCAAAATCGCCTTCAGTAATCTGCCGGTATGTGCCCCGCATCAGGTTGGCGATATAGATGTGGTTCCAGCCCGACCGCTCCGACATGAAGAGCACCCGGTCGGTTCGCGGGGCGAATTCGCGGAAGGTTCCGTGCAACCATCCGTCGGTGCTGTCCTCAAAAATGACGCGCTCCGATCCATTGCGAAGATCAAACGCATAGAGCTTCCGGTTTTTGAGGGCATTGTCCTGGGCGTCGATCAGGATGAAATTGCCAGAAAAGCTGCCGGAGGCCGAAGAGCGGTTCCAGCCGGTTAGCAGGGTGTCGATAGCCGATGACTCCAGGTCCGCTTTGAAAAAAGTGACTTCCGGGATGCCGCGGCGTGATGCCCCCGGGGTCACAAACTCACCCACATACTCCGGGAAGTAAACGGTGCGGGCGTCTGAATTGTCGGACTGCCGCAGAATCAGGCTGCTGCTTCCGGCCCATCCGTCGAAGGAAAAGTTGGGATCGCTATCTCCTTTTGAGGTAACCTGCACCACCTCCGGCGCCGTTACACTGGTAACCCACACATCGCCGCTGCGCACAAAGGCAATCTTGCGGCTGTCGGGCGACCATACCGGGCTGATATCCCGCTCTTTGGTGGCAACAATGCGGCGTGGATTGGAACCGTCGGCCTGAGCCACGTAGATGTTGCCCTCTTTGGTATAGGCAATCCGCCGCAGGTTAGGTGAGTGGATGGGCCGGGGAGGTGTGTTCTCAACTGCTTCGGGCTCGCTTCCGGTAACCGCCATCCGGTACATTCCGGTGTCGAAATAGGAGGAGTCGTTCCAGGCAAAGTAAATCGAGTCTTTGGTGGCGTTAAAAAACCGGAACTGCGGGCGGATACCCGGAATCACCGGTTCATGGAAAATCTCTTTGAGGGTCAGGTTTTCGGGTACATCCTGGGCATGGGTTGTTCCGGGTTCAACAAGGAACAGGACAGAGAGCAGTGGCAGAACGGCGCAGCAGAATCGTTGCATGGATTTTAAATCTTGGTTTTCGGTTGCGCGGTAAAATAGAAAAAATGAGCCAATTGAGAATGGGAAACGTAGTTGTTCAGAATTGTTTGTGAAATGTTGGGTTGTTTATTGATGTAGGGGGGAAAATCCCCTCCCCGATGTTTCGAGGGCAGGCTCGAGAGGGGGCCGATTCGAACAAAGATGCGCAGCATCGTTTGCGAGAAACAGGGGTGTGTTGCACGGGCGAGAAGCAGGGTCTGCCCGAAAATCTAAGTGAACGCACTTTTGTTCTCCTTAACCATGGAGATCCCTCCATTCACTCACTGCGTTCGTTCAGTCGGGATGACAGCTCCGAGTAATTTAAAAAGCGGCGGCGCAATTGCGCCGCCGATGATACTCCAGGCACTCAGTCATCTTGAGCGCAAACCTTTGGAGCGCAGCGGAAAAGGGTGGAGTCGAAAGATCTCCTGAACGAACCCGGAAATTCAAGTCAACGCTCCCCCGACACACCACTGCCGTCGAAAGCCTCGCTTCGCGATCTTTCTCCTGGCTGTCCCCTCTCCAGAGGCTGTGTGAAAATTATAGATCAACAGGAATTTGTCATTTATGGTAAATTTTTCAATTAAAAACGATGGTCCCACCCACTTACACCGGTTGGGGAGTTGGTGTAGGGT
>PWWL01000163.1 GCA_003561515.1 Balneolaceae bacterium | reverse complement strand
CCAGGATTCGATCGCCCAGCGAAGCCATCTGAACCCGCCGGGTTAGTTCGAATACCGCTTCGAGGGTAATCGCCTTCACTTTTGCGATGCCCGGAATAACCTTTAGCGCCTGCCAGTTCTGTTTGGACAGATTTCGTAACCCGTTGAAGTGGTCGAGCAGTGCACGGGAGGTATCCACAACATTAAGCCCCTGTGAGCCTGTTCGAAGTAAAATCGCCAGCAGTTCGGCATCGGAAAGACTCTCTGCACCGAACCGCTGCATCTTTTCGCGCGGCTGCTCACCCGGCAGCATTTCTCGTACCGTTTTCCCCCTGTACCGCAAAGCATCAAATTCTTCAGTGTTCATTTGCATCATCAGTTTTCTCAGTCCTTTATAAGTATGAACCGGAAATCGGCAATCCCTTACAAAAAAATGTGAATTTTTTTTCGGTCCGGCTTCTGCACCAGCGGTAGCCTTGCCGGATTGGTTATTCGAATTGCATTACTTCGCGTTTTTATAGAATCTAAAAATTGATTACACAAATCTTGTCCAAGATCCTATTATCACAATAAAGACACCTGCCACCCATTCAAATCATTCCGTTATCTGAATTTTGTTATGTTCTTTTGTCTTGATACAAAAGAACGAAAAAATCAAGGCGGTGAATTGCTTGGCGGCGGGTGCTGGCGAAGGACGGAAAAATTTCAAGGCCGATTAAATCCTAATGCATTTGAACATACACAAGCGGCTGATGAAATTTTTCAGTTCGTCCTCCTCCAGCCACGCTGTTCCCGCCAATCAATTCAAGGCCACGGCAACTAGAAATTTTAGATTAATGCTTCATGCAGTTAATTATGGACACAGCTTAATCATTGTGTAAAGTATTCTTGGAGCTTAGATAATAGATAAGCGCCGGAGTTTTACTGATTTTTTCGCAGGCGTGTATAAATCACCACCGGATCATTCTTGATCCCTGTATTCGAGAATATCGCCGGGCTGGCAGTCGAGCGCCTCGCAGATGGCCTCGAGCGTTGAAAAGCGGATTGCCTTCGCCTTTCCGGTTTTCAGGATGGAAAGGTTGGAAATGGTAAGATCTACCTTTTCAGAGAGTTCGGTAAGGCTCATTTTCCGTTTAGCCAGCATTACGTCGAGATTTACGATGATGGGCATGGTTATACCGTAAGTTTTAATTCCTGATACATATCATGCCCTTTTTCAAATACCGCAGCCAAAGCAAGTAGCAAGAGTCCATAGATAAAGCTACCAAGCTCGAAATTCAGGCTGATGGAGATCTCACTGGCTATCAGTTCACTATCTATAGGCAGTACAAACAATCGGTACACTATCCATTGAAATGGCGTGTATATGATGATAAGTCCGGCGATTATTTTGAGACGAGTAATATTTTTAGATGAAAAGACATCCTCATTCAGTGCAGATTTAAGGATCATTCTTAACTGAAAGAATCCGGTAAGAAACAGGGCAATTGCAATAATAAGTGAAAGTATTATCCCAATATAGAGGCCAAAGTGATTGTCTGCGATATACCCGATACCAAGAGAAGCCACGGCTGAATCTATCGATATCATGGACGAATCGATAGCAGCATTAAGGGTTACTTGTCCGGCATCTATTGGAACTTTAATATTAAAAGCCTCCATTGCGAGACCAAATGTATGCTTAGAAAATATGGCACCAATGAATAATATTGCGACTCCACAAAACGCGTACCACAGAAAATTGATAATGGCGTATGAGTAAAAAACTGAATTTCTGTCTCTGAGTGAATTCATATCCTACACCGTCAATTTTTGTTCTTCATATAGTGTCGCTGCCTTTTTCATGATTTCTGCAAAGATGTATAAAACCAGTCCCGCCATCAGCAGAGTAAAATCGAAGGGTGGTATTGTGGTTTGAATGATGTCTGCATCAACCAGCCGGTCGAACTGCCGGGAGCTGAACCACTGGTAGAAAAACTTGAGCGGCGCTGCAAAAAGGGCAAGAAGCGCAACCGTTTTGAGCTGAATGGCGTTTTCCGGTTCAAACACCTTGTCGAGAGCCAGGGCGTTAAGCGGTCGTTTCAGTACCGTGAGCGCATAAAACAGATAGGCCGTAAGCCCCAGTTGCATGATGGATATAAAGATTGAAGAGAGGCCGCCGGGAGCTGCTAAAACATAGTTGGCACTGATTACAGAGCTTGAGTAGACAGCCACGCCCTGTTCGCGAATCAGATCCTCATACATCGGGTTGAGTTCCTGTGCCGACAGAAAGACGGGTGCCGGTAAATGAAAAATTTCTGATATAAACAAAGTTACCCCAAGCCATAACAGCTGCCCAAAAAGTGTTACAAGCGTAACAGCCCATGCAAACTGTACGATAAAGCGAATGAACGAAACAACCGACCACCTTCCTGTAGCTTTCATATTGTTAGCTCCTGTTCGTTTTGGAGTTTGACGCCATAATCGAATGCTTTACCGATCACCACAAGCACTAACCCTGCAATCAATAATTCAAACTTGAATGCGTAACCCACTGTACTGGAAAGTGACGCCCCTTCAATGCGTAGCATCGTAATTGGAACAGATTCAATAATCTTATACCACAGATAGTGTAAAAACGGCGCGGCCAGCACAATGAACCCGGCAGCCTTCAGATTAAAGCTGTTGCCAGAAGTAAAAAAAATGTTTGTTTTTAGGCCTGTAAGAAATTTTCGTACAAACCAGAAGAGAAGTATCAAATAGAGTGCGTAACCAGCATACGAAAGGTATCCCAGCCTGAATAGACGATTTAACTCACTTCTATCCTCAACCTCAAATCCCGGTGTTGCCAAAATTAAAGGCACTTCAGTTGCATCTGTATAGACCCTTACCGTTCTGAAACCAAACCAGTTTCTCTTGCTTAAATCCTCTTGCAGCGTTCGCGCTTGCACTTTTGGAGCTTCATCCTGGCTGAATCGATAAACCATATTACCGGGCGCAATGTAGTACTGCTCTTTGTAGGAGTCGCTTTCATCATCGTACACAGACTGATAAAAGTACGTATTGCCGAACATGGATTGCGACATATTGGTAGCTCGGCTATATCCCTCCAATTCATTTATTTTCTTATCGAAAAGAGAAAAGCCAAACACTGCAAGGTAAAGTGTATAAAAAACCGCGGCCAAACAGACAGCCAAAACAAAATTGCAGATCCAGATTAAAACTTTTGTGGTTAATGACGGTTTCATCTCTTTCATATTTTTAATTGAATTTTTATCAAACATCACCAAATATTTATTGATAAACAACAAGTATTTTCCTTTTAAAGAAAATTTATTTGAAAACCAGGTTGAAATGCTTCCATGATATCTGCAGTATAGGCACAAAAAAACCGGCTGACTCTCTCCTGACTTCCTCACTTTTTAAAAGTGAAATTTTCTGGTATTAATAATCAATCAATTACGTGTCTTAAAATGAATGTGTAGGTGTCCCGAAAGGATTTGAGCTCGCATAATGCCTTAGAAAGTCTCCTTTTCAGATAAGATCTGCCGGCCTTGAATTCCCGGTTCGTAAGGCGGAGCGGTGCCTTACGAATCCTAAGCCACGCAGGGCATGAATGAACTATGATTTATAAGTTATCAAGGCGGGGCCTTGCCCCGAGGCGTCAAAGATTTTTTTGGGGTAGTTCATCTTTCATTGATTATCAAAAGACCTGTTGATGAGGGTGAACGATTCCGAGCATCCGGGACACTAGTTGCCTTATGGTGGGAGATCCTT
>PWWL01000258.1 GCA_003561515.1 Balneolaceae bacterium | reverse complement strand
GAGATGTCGGACAGGCTGACCGACGTACTTGTTGGGACCATTCACTCCTTAGCGGAGATTACAGTAATTTTATGATTACGAGTTGTCGGACAGGCTGTCCGATGTACAGTGTACAACCGTGAAGAATATTTGTATCTTTGTCAGCTGATCCGCAATCAGCTTAGCGTATTACCGTTTATTTACTTTTTCCAAGCACGTTTTCATGAGCAACAAGCGATTTTATATAGAGACATACGGCTGCCAAATGAACTTTGCCGATACCGAAGTGGTGAACTCTATCCTGATGGATGATGGCATGAGTCCGGTTCAAGCCGCAGAAGATGCAGACATTATTTTTGTAAACACCTGCTCCATTCGTGAAAACGCTGAGACCAGGGTTTGGAACCGGCTTAAGGAGTTCCGTTCGCTGAAAAAGGAGAAGAGCCATCTCACCGTGGGCGTTATGGGATGCATGGCCGAGCGCATTAAGGAAAAAATTATTGACCAGGAGCAGCTTGTTGATATCGTTGTAGGTCCCGACGCCTATCGCGACATACCTAACCTGTTCAAAGAAGTGGAAGATGGGCGCAAAGCGGTAAACGTTCTGCTATCGCTCGAAGAGACTTACGCCGATATCACGCCGGTTCGAACCAGCGGCAATGGCGTAACCGCGTTTGTATCGATCATGCGCGGCTGCGACAACATGTGCGCATTCTGCGTGGTCCCCTTCACCCGCGGACGAGAACGAAGCCGGCCAATGAGCAGTATTCTCAGGGAAGTGCAGGAGCTCAGCGACCAGGGATACAAAGAGATCACCCTGCTCGGACAGAACGTAAACTCCTACAAATACGAGGATATTGATTTCACCCGGCTCATGGATGAAACGAGCAAAGTGAACCCTGAAGTGCGGTTCCGGTTCTCGTCACCGCACCCAAAAGATTTTCCCGAGCCATTGCTGCACCTGATAGCCGAGCGGCCCAATCTGTGTAATTACATCCATATACCAGCGCAGGCAGGCAGCGACACCATGCTCGAAAGAATGCGAAGGCCTTATACGAGGCAGCAGTACCTTTCGCTGATTGACCGCATGCGCGAAATCATTCCGGATGTATCACTTTCAACAGACATGATTGCCGGATTCTGCGATGAAACAGAAGAGGAGCATGAAGCAACCATGAGCCTGATGAAATTAGTGGAGTACGACCTGGCCTACATGTTTGCCTACTCGGAACGGGAGAGAACCCTTGCCCACCGAAAATATGAGGACAATGTACCCGAAGATGTAAAAAAGCGGAGGCTCACACAGATTATCCAGCAGCAGATGTCGATCCAGGAGAAAAACAATGAAAAAGAGATCGGCCGCCGTCACCTTGTTCTGGTTGAGGGAACCAGCAAGCGTTCAGAAGAGCAGCTCTCCGGCCGCACCGATACCAACAAGATGGTTGTGTTCGACCGCGAGGAGTATCAAAAAGGGGATTATGTGGAAGTGGAAATTATAGACAGTACATCGGCCACTCTCAAGGCACGGCCCATCAGGAAAAGTTCTATTGCTGAGTTTTACAACAGGGAAACTGTAGCTGTGTAAAAATATTTTCTGTTCTCCGGGCACCCATTGTGTCAGTAACTTTTTCTAAGTTTCCTCTTCCACAACAGTAAGCGATCATTTCTTCTCTGTTTGTACGGCGTTTGTCAATACTACAGATAACCAATTCCCTCCAGCAAATTATCTCTGTGTAAAATATTTAACAAAAAAGCGCTTTCGCATATTTTTCTGAATGGTGTCGGAATTTTTATCATTTTATAGGCGCCCGCGAAGCAACAATCACCTTAAAAAATAATGATGACATCCAAAACACTATCAAAAGAGCTGCCTGCCCTTGAAAAACAGCTCATAAAACACAAAGAGGTGCTTCTGGCCAATTTGGTTATGATGGGAGAGATTCCTTCACCTACGTTTGGAGAAAGTGAGCGGATTGAATTTCTCTTGAACCGTTTCAACGAAGCAGGACTTACTGAATCGTCGGTGGATGATGGCGGTAATGGCATCGGTCTTCTGAAGGGAACGAACGGGGAAAACGCAATTCTGATCAATGCTCACGCCGATACGGTATTTTCCGCCAAAACAGATCATACCATGCAGGTATTAAGCGACAAGATCGTTGGCCCGGGAGTGGCCGATAACTCGCTTGGCCTTGCTGTAATCACTACGCTTCCATACTTACTTGAACAGCTGAAGATCGAATTGAACCACGATTTAATCCTACTTGGAGGGACAAAGAGTCTTGGCCGCGGCGATCTGCAGGGTATCCGTTTCTTTCTGAACAACAACAACTTCAAAATTTCCCAAGCCATTTGTGTTGAAGGTGTTCAGCTCGGCCGGCTCAGCTACTCTTCCATTGGAATGCTTAGGGGCGAAATCACCTGCCGTGTTCCCGAGAGCTACGACTGGTCGCGGTTTGGCGATGCAAGTGCTATCCTCACACTGAATGAGGTAATCAACAAGATTAACGACATGCGCCTTCCAAAACGTCCCCGCACCAGTATTGTGATGGGATCTATTGTGGGCGGCACTTCATTTAACACCATTGCAAGAGATGCCACTCTTGGTTTTGAGGTCCGGTCGGAGTCGCAGGAAGTGGTTGACTCGACGGGGCAAACCATTGAAGATATTGTGATGGAAGTATCCTCAAAAACCGGCGACGAAGTGGAACTCGATATCTTCGCAAGAAGAAGTCCCGGTGGAATTCCATACGCTCACCCGCTAAACAAATGTGCCAGAAATGTGATGGATAGCTTGGGAATTGAGCCGCGACTTGCCCCCAGTACATCGGAACTGGCTGCACTAATCGACAAACAGATACCGGCTCTTACGCTTGGTATCACTGAGGGCGACAGACTTCAGAAATCAGACGAATCAATTATGATCGAACCCATCTTCAAGGGCTTGGCGCAACTTATCGGAATTATTAAATCAATTGACGGAGGCCTCTGTGATTAACCTGCAGGAATGGATAAACAAGAATACCTATCATCACTCCCGTTTCTGGGACCTGAAGCAGCTGGTGGAGACCAAGGAAAAGAATAACCTTACCATTTCACTGTGCCTCCCCACACTGAACGAAGAGAAAACCATCGGAAAGGAGATTATCCTGTTCAAGTCGGAACTGATGAACCGGTATCCTCTCATTGACGAGATTGCCGTGATCGATTCCGGATCGGATGACAAAACCATTGAAGTGTCTAAGAAATATGGCGCCGACACCTATCTCGCCTCCGAGATTCTGCCGAATCTTGAACCGAAGCGAGGCAAAGGTGAAAATCTCTGGAAAGCCATTTACCAGCTCAAGGGCGACATCATCGTATATGTAGATGCCGATATCAGCAACATCCATCCCCGCTTTGTGTACGGACTGGTGGCGCCGCTCATCTACCGGGAAGAGGTGAAGTACGTGAAGGCATTTTACGACCGACCGCTGGCCATCTCTGGGAATGTACGGACATCGGGCGGCGGACGAGTTACTGAGATACTTGTACGTCCGCTGTTCTCTCTCTTCTTCCCTGAACTGACAGCCATCATCCAGCCGCTCTCCGGTGAGTATGCGGTTCGTCGCGAAGTTCTCGAACAGATTGCCTTCCCGATCGGGTATGGTGTGGAAACCTCCCACCTGATCGACGTACATCACAAGTTCGGCCTTGAGGCTTTTGCACAAACCGACCTCGACAAGCGTGTGCACGAAAACAAGCCAACGATCGATCTTGGAAAGATGTCGTTCGG
>PWWL01000037.1 GCA_003561515.1 Balneolaceae bacterium | reverse complement strand
GAAATCGAAGATAACGGCCCCGGCATCCCCGACGCCATCAAAGACAAAATCCTGCAACCCTTTTTTACGACGAAGAAGGGGACGGAGGGTACCGGGCTAGGGTTGAGTATTACCAACGATATTGTGAAGGCGCATGGTGGAGAGTTGTTCATTGAAACCGAATCAGATGCATATACACGATTTATGATTACAGTATGAAACTAAACCAGTGATGAGGAATGATGAAATTCTTAGTTGTAGATGACGAAAGGGATGTTGAATTGTTGTTTCGGCAAAAATTCAGAAAAGAGATCAGAAATGGTGATATTGAATTGCTGTTTGCTTTTTCGGGACAGGAAGCGCTCACGATTTTAAACGATAGAAATCCACCCGACGTGGTCTATGTGTTTTCCGACATTAACATGCCGGGAATGTCGGGAATTGAACTCCTGGAAAAGATAAAAATGGATTATCCGAATATTAAGGTGAGTATGATCTCGGCATATGGCGATCAGGATAATTACGACCGGGCGATGGAATCCGGTGCCAGGGCGTTCTTCACCAAGCCTATCGATTTTAATTCGCTTAAGGAAGAAATTTTAAAATTAATTTATTAGCCAAATTCAAATCTCATGACAAATTCACCATATAAGATATTGATTGTCGATGATGAGCCGGATCTGCAAATGCTGATGCTGCAACGGTTCAGGGCTAAAGTCCGAAACAGGGAGTACGAATTTCTTTTCGCAGAGAATGGTGCTGAAGCTCTTGAGACTGTTTCAAAAAATCAGGATCTGTCCTTGATTCTCAGTGATATTAACATGCCTAAAATGGATGGGCTGACCCTTTTGAATGAACTGCAGCAGTTGAACAGGTCTGACTTGAAAACAGTGATGGTATCGGCATACGGCGACATGGACAATATTCGGACTGCCATGAACCGCGGGGCGTACGACTTTGTCACCAAGCCCATCGACTTCAAAGATCTTGAAATCACGATCGAAAAAACCCTGAAAGAGATTCAGCAGCTTTTAAAAGTGAAAGATATGCAGGCCCAGCTCGAGTCTTTGAACTATGATCTTGATATGGCGGCCAGAATTCAGCAAAAAATCCTTCACCAGGAGTTCCCCGTTTTTCCTGATGACAAACGTTTCGACATTTTTGCCAACATGATTGCTGCCAAGCAGGTGGGCGGCGATTTTTATGATTTTTTCAAATACGATGACGATCACCTTGCATTCTTTATCGGTGATGTTGCCGGAAAAGGCATGCCGGCAGCCATTTACATGGCAGTGTGCCGCACCATGCTTAAATCCATTGGCTCTGAAGTGTTTGATCCTGCCGAATGCATTTTCAAGGTGAATAACATGCTGATTCCTGAGAGCGACATATCAACCTTTGTCACCGTATTTTATGGTGTGCTGAATTTGAAGACAGGCGAATTGAGCTACTGTAACGGTGGCCATAACCTTCCTTATATCCAAAAACCGGATGGAACCGTAACCGAACTCGGTGATATCGGCGGCCTGCTGCTTGGAAAATTTGAGGACGCTCCGTACCAGACAGGTGAAACCAAGCTTTCTCCCGGTGATACCATCGTTACATTCACCGACGGGGTTACCGAAGCGGAGAATGAAGACGGTGGCTTTTTTGATGAAGAGCGGGTTATCAAATTTCTTGAAACACACGCCAACAAAAGCCTCGATTCCAAATTAAAAGGCCTTTTTCTGGAGGTTATGAAATTTTCTGGTGCCGCAATACAATCAGACGACATCACCGTATTGTCGGTGCATTTTAATGACTCGATTGATCAATAACTTCTTCTATTCCTGATATGATTCTACAGCTTCATCAAGAGTTTTAAAATGTTTAAACACGGTAATCAGTTTAGTTACCATCAGCAGGCTTTCAATCCTGTCGGACGCCCCGCAAATCCGAAGGTCTCCACCCGCTTTTCTGAGACTTGTCAGTGACGTGATCAAAATTCCAAGGCCCGACGAGTTCATAAAATTGACTTTGCTAAGATCCCCTACAACATTGGTTTTCCCCTTCTCTATCAGGGATTTTATTTCATCCATGTACTTCACGGATGACGGGCCTCCCATTGCTTTCCCTTTAAAACTGATGATCACTGTATTGTACTGTTCAGATAGTGAGTAGTTCATAATCCCCGTGATTTATGTTAATGATTACACCTTGCTCTATTTAGCGAAAACCACGGAATAAACCTATCAGGAAGGTCGCAAAAGATTGCTTCTGTGTCGCACGGGTTGGATGGTTCGGCGATTGCTGTGAATTGAATAATAAAATGTCCCGCATGGATATGAGCCACTTATACAACTAAAGATGGTCTGCCAATCTGATGAGTTCAATCGGCCTTGAATTCCCGGTTCGTCCCGAACGATCGGGATGAAGCGGCGCTGGTCTATTGGTGTCCCGTTGGGGAAGACAGTTGAATTGAATGCAAATAGTGTTAAAGAGTTTAGAGCTCTATTCTTTTTCTTCCCAGATAATATCGGTAACCAGTAGATGACTGTATTTTTTATCAAACTCAAATAATCTTAGATCAAAACTTTCATATTCCCTTTTATCATCACCCGTGTCAGCGTTCGCATATTCGAGATATCCTCTGACGGATCCATATCCAGAATAACCAGGTTTGCCAGTTTTCCCGCCTCCAGCGTGCCGAAATCATCCAGACGCTGCATCGCCTTTGCACCATTGCGGGTAGCCATTATTATGAGATCGTTGGCCGGAATGCCGGCAGCCTGCATTGCCTCAAGCTCATCAAAAATGGAGATACCGTGCAGGGTACCCGGGTTTCCGGCGTCGGTACCCACCGCGATGGGGATGCCGGCTTCGTACACTTTTCTTAGGTTTGCCGCATCCACGGCACTTACCCTGCCGGTTTCGGGGTCGAAGTTCCTGAGCCTCTCCACAAACGCATCCGTCAGCCGCGGGTGATCACTGAATTGTGAAGCATTTTCGAGCACGTCCCTGGTTTTCTCATCCACACATCCGTTCGGATCATTGATCTCAAACGGCTCAATGCCGGCCGCGGCGCGGTAAGCCAGCAGGTACCCGCTGCTCACAATGAGGGTGGGATTGTACACGGTGCCGTTCTCAAGTGCCAGTTCGATAAACTCATCATCCACCTCACGGTCACTCACGCTGTGAACCAGGAGCCGCGTACCGTTCCTTAGGGCTGCCTTTGCCTGATCGAGCGTGGTGGCATGGGCAATCATCACGTTTCCCGTTCGCCGGATCTCTTCCGCCGTAGCCTCCACACGTTGCATGTACTCTTCATCCCCCGCCCTCAATTGCCAGAATTTAATGCCCGTGCTTCCCAGGGCCGACATATACTGAACCGTTTTGATACCGTCATCCGTCGAATTGAGGGGCACCAGCGCCTTATCGGAAGGAAGATCGAACGCGGCTCCCTGCGCGGGGGTAATCAGCGGACCGGAGGCAGCCACATGCGGTGCATTGGGATTCATCTCAGCCGATTCCTGCAGACCCACCGACCACGACATCCCTCCCACATCATATACTGCCGTGATCCCGGAGCAAAGATAGGCATCATAGTATCGCTGAGGGTTCAGTTGCTGGTACGCCACAATTTCGGGAAACGGGTAAACATCGGTGATGTCCAACGCGTCGGGTCTCCCGTCGAAAAAGCCGGTCTGGAAAAAGTGCACGTGGGCATCCACCATACCGGGTGTAATGTATTTGCCGGAAGCGTCGATTCGTTCGGCATCGGAGGGTACAGTGCAGTCG
>PWWL01000010.1 GCA_003561515.1 Balneolaceae bacterium | reverse complement strand
CACCTGAACCGTAACCGTTTTACCATGCTGGTGATCCATCTTTTTGTCATCGGGATGCTAACCAGCCCACTCTATTTTCTTCAACCCGTTTCATGGCTGCCCTCCTTTGAAATATGGCTTGCCGGAGTATTTGCGATCGGGGATATTTCACCCACTCCAAACTGGCGCGCAATTCACGCCTTTCTATTCGGATTACTTTTGATTTTAAATGAAGTAAACATCATGGTGAGGCTGATACTGAAAGAGCTTGGCCTGGCTCCTATCGGAAGGAGCAGGGGTGCCATCAACGAGCATCAGTTCAGAACCGGCAGGGTGATCGGGTTTCTCGAACGAATCTTCATTTTCGTTTTTGTGCTCCTTCAGCAGTATGCTGCCATCGGTTTTATACTCGCGGCCAAAGGAGTGGTTCGCTACCCCGATTTCAAAAACAGGACGTTTGCTGAATATATCCTGATCGGTACACTGCTCTCTGCACTAATGGCAATGGCAACCGCATTTTTTGTAAACCTCTTTTTGTAAAATTGCTTAGCATATATGATCGAACTCTGAAGTATTCACTGCCGATAGCATGAATTTGTCAAATAACGTTTACCTGCCAGCGGCGTGACGTTAACAATCATGTAACGCAAACTAATTCAGTCCATACATTCAATTGAAAAATCTGACAACAAACAATTTCACTTTAGAAGCACAGCCATGAAAGAAGCCGAGGTCGGCACGCTTCAGGAGCAGGTTGACGAGCGTGAATCTACTGTTCAACAAAAATACGGGACATTTGCCGGAGTTTTTGTTCCCACACTTCTCACAATTTTAGGAGTAATCTTATTTGTGAGGCATGGATGGGTTGTGGGCAATGCGGGCCTTATCGGCGGTATCGGCATTGTTATTCTTGCATTTATCATTGTTACATTCACTTCCCTTTCCATGTCGTGCATTACCACCAACATACGGATTAAGGCTGGTGGTGCCTATTCAATTATATCCCAGTCATTGGGATTAGAGGTGGGCGGAAGCGTTGGTATTCCGCTGTACCTGGCACAAACCTTCGCGATTACCATGTATATCTTTGGTTTCAGGGAGGGTTGGCTCTACATCTTTCCGGAGCATCCGGCACTGCTGGTGGATATTGTGGTTTTTGGAACGCTCTTTACTGTTGCTTTTTTAAGTGCTCGGCTTGCCTTCAGAATACAGTATATTATATTGGCGGTTATAATCGGGGCACTGCTTTCGGTCGCAGCAAGCGTATTTTTTGGGGTACTGGAGCATGAGCCACAGCTGATCGGAGAGTTTCCAGGAGCACCCGAGGAGGATTTCCCGGGCGTGAATTTTTGGATCATTTTTGCCGTCTTTTTCCCGGCGGCAACGGGAATCATGGCCGGTGCAAACATGTCGGGCGAACTCAAAAATCCGAAAAGAAGCATACCTGTTGGTACCCTCTCTGCAGTTCTGATCGCCTTTATCATTTACGTACTTGCTGCCTATTGGCTTTCGCGCGTGGCAACAACCGAGGAGCTTCTAACCAATTACAATGTGATGATCGATTATGCGGCCTGGCCGCCCGCCGTGCTCGCTGGGCTCCTTGGCGCAACATTTTCTTCTGCACTGGCATCCATTGTTGGCGCTCCCCGAATTCTTCAGGCTCTGGGAGATCACAGAATTTTCCCCGGCGGAGAATTTTTGTCGCGGCTTGCCGGTAATGGTGAACCTCGCAACGCCATTCTCATCACCGGCGGTATTGTGATTGCATCACTGATGGTGCGCGATCTCAACACCATTGCACCGCTCATCACCATGTTCTTTCTGATAACGTACATGATGATCAATCTGGTGGTATTGATTGAACAGCGTATGGACATGATCAGTTTTCGCCCCACCTTTCCGGTGCCGCGATTCGTGCCTCTTATCGGCACGGTAGGATGTCTTTTTACCATGTTTATCATCAATCCAACCTTTGGGCTCATTTCCATTGCATTTGTGATTGCAGCATATATCTATCTTACCAACCGGAAACTGGTAGTGCCCTATGGCGATATGAGAAGCGGCCTCTTTGTGTCACTTGCCGAGTGGGCCGCCAAACGTGTATCACTTCTTCCCGAAGACAACGAACGGGCGTGGAAAGCAAACCTGCTTGTTCCTGTGCGCTCTTCACGTGAACTCCGGGGGAGTTTCAGCCTGATTCGAAACCTGGTCTATCCGAAAGGGTCTATCAAACTGATTGGCATCGCAGACAAGCTGAGCTCAGACGAGCTAAAAGATTCTTTGTTCACACTGGCCAGCTCCTTCAGCCGTGAAAACGTATACACCCGATGGTCGGTAATCGATACCGATAACTTTAAAGAAGCGGTTCTAAATTCACTGCAGACTCTGCAGGGCACATTCTTTAAGCCAAATATCCTGTTTCTCAGAATTTCCGAATCGCGGCAAAATGACGATGAAACCCACAGTGTCATTAAACAGGCCCGATACTACAACATGGGCATACAGCTGTATGTTGAGGATCCCGTTGCTCAATTGGGACAGCGTGCCTCCATAAACGTCTGGATCAGGGAAAAAAGCCCTCATTGGAGTCTTGATATGGATCTTGGAAATTTGGATCTTGCCCTTCTTTCCGCTTACAAGCTTAAAAAGAACTGGAATGCTCAGTTACGCGTCATCACGGTGGTTGAAGAGAGTGAAGTTGAAAATGCACATCAATATCTTGAAAACCTGATTGATGTTGCCAGGCTGCCTGAAGTAACCGCCCACGTTGAAATCGGCTCGTTCAAGGAAGCCCTTCAAACAGCTCCACAGGCAGATGTCGACTTCTTCGGCCTTCCGGAAGAGCCAAATCTCGATGAACTGCGCTCCTATCTGGAGCTTACAAAATCGGCCTGTGTTTTTGTAGCCGATTCAGGCAAGGAAAATATTCTGGCTTGATGGCTGAATGCATTCTTTCACTTTTTCATGGGGCGTATTTACAACTCGAGTTTCCTAAAGAGATCCCCTGTGGGGCAAGATAGGAATTTGAAAAAAGGAACTCCCCTCCTTTTTAAGGAGGGGCCGGGGGTGGTTAAAGAACTTTTATAGATGATGCAATTTAAGAAAGTAGCTCATCGGCCTTTTTCCCCAACGGGATCCCTTTCGGGGCAACCACCCTAAATCGCTAGCGCGCCTGCCTGCACAGCCGTTTCGGTAGGCAGGTTCAAAAAATGAGCCCCTTTCATCGGGGGACTTTTTACTCTCACCTCTAAACAGTTTATAGCCCGTTAAGGCAAATTTTTAATTAAACAGAACCGTGTAATACCCTCTTATCATCCATTTCATCCTGCATGATCAGCTTACTCCCTTCCCTCATTATCCGGTGCGGAACCAGTTTGCGATCGTAGAACCGTTTCAGGCACTCCAGGTGGTATTCGAGGTGGAGAGAACTGAATGTAGTTAGCCGGCGGCCGCATTCGATCTGTACTATAAACCAGTCGAGAATTTCACTGCTTTCGCCGCTGATCCATCTTTCAAGCATTGCATGCACTTCGTTTTTGCGTGCCGGTGATTCTTCCTTTCGCCACGGCATCCGGTAGCGGACCGGGGTGAGGTTGCGGGTGAGCTGAACCGGCAGGTGCATTGGATTTTCAGCACCGTGTTCGGCCATCCAGAAAAGGCGAAGCAGGCAGCCCATCGACAGCCGGACTGGAGCGTGTCCCTTAAAACAGCCGTGCCAGTGCCTTTTGTCCGTTTCGTCGTGAATCCGCATCGCAAGACGAAACTCCAGCGCTTCATCCGTAGATTTCAGATAGACAAAGTAGTAGGTCTCGGTCTCCTTATTGGCGTGATTGTAAGACGGGCGGAATTCCCTGATCCACCGATTTTCTAATAAGAGAGCAGCTTTTTCACTCTTTGCGAATTCAAGCTCAAACCGGTGAATGCGGCTGATCATCTCCGAAACCTTGCGCGACACCGAGCCTGCCCTTGCCCTCTTGTACCCGAACAGCCTCCGTCTCAGGTTTATCGATTTACCCACGTAGAGCAAGCGGCCGTCTCGGTCATAGAAACGGTAAATACCGGGAGAGTTCGGAATGTGCTGAAAGGCCTCCGATCCAAGCCGCTGCTCGAGAAATGGTTCTGGCGGGAAGAGGTTCATGGAACGTTTTAAGTAATCGTTTAACTAGAATTGTCAACTGGCTTGTAATTCGAACTTTTTAATACACAAAGGCTCAAGGGAATGCACGATAAAACAAAGTTTTTTTATGATATTATTACACTTCGCACGCTTGTCTGTATTCGTGCCTTCGAGGTAAATAAGTACATGACAAGCCATTTCGTACTTATTATGGGATACCCACCCGAGAAGGGGCTTTTAATTTTATCCCTGACACAAGGGCCTTGTCTGCTAACGATTCGAAAATTAGAAACAATTGGTGACGACACTATGTCACCCTGAAATTATTTGAAGGCTCAGGTTGTGCCGAAGACAGAGCTGCCAAATTTGCGGATAGTCGTCAGCAGCCGGTTTCGCGCCGCGTATCGGTGATACTGTACATCTGCCATACGGCTGAGGTGCGGATGAATTTTATAGCGTTCACCCCGCAGTGGCTGAACTGATCACTCCGGTAGAAGCGGTAGTCCATCCAAGCGGCAGCCAGGTCGCCGTCCACATGGATTTCAAGGCCGGAGTATTGTTCATTCCAAGCATCCTCTTTAGGCCGCCCTATCGCCTCCAGGAATTCAGCGGCACTGCTTTCAATCAGCTCGGCGCCGGCACCGCGGTCAACCACCGTCGAAAGCTGCAGCCGTTCATGGAAAACCTCCGCCGCCTTCTGCATGTTGCTCTCCCTCATGGCATCAAACAGCTGAATAATGGCGGCTTCGATCGCCTCATGGTCGGTTTGGGCAGGCTGTTCAAGGTTCAGAGGGGTGATAGTGAACAGAAGAGAGAATATAAGAGTCATGGCAGAATGCGATGGAGCTTTATGATTTAGTTTCGGTTGATGTTTCAAGATCTCATTTAACCGACAGCGCATTAATCAAGCTGTTCCATAATGTACTGAATCGCCCGGTCCAGCTGGGGATCACGGTCATTCATCCGGTCATCAAATGTTTTCGGGATTTCAATATCAGGAGCAACCCCGGTGAACTCGAGATTGTCGCCCTCAAAAGTGTACACACCCCAGGAAGGAAGCCTGTACGCTGAGCCATCAACCAAACCACGGCCGGAGGTAAAAATGATCCACCGGTAGGTTTCCATGCCCATCACGGTTCCGAGACCCAATTCCTTGAAACCCGCTGCCGTCATCTCCGCATCGCTGAGCGACTGTTCGTTAATGAGCAGCACAATCGGTTTGGCTGACGGAGTGAAGTTCGACTGATTTGCAAGGCGCCCGTCGCGGTAGCCCCACTGCAGGTAGGGCCGCTGAGACAGAAACCGCAGCACTTCATCGTGTACGTTACCTCCTGTGTTATATCGCAAATCGAAAATGAGGGCATCACGCTCTTCACCCTGCTGAACCATCTCCTGCATGAAATGCTGGAGTTCGCCCTGCCCCATGTTCTTCATGTGCACATAGGCAATCCGCTTCTCCGATTGGTCATCCACGATCTGCTGCCGTTCATGCATCCATTCATCGTAGAGCAGGTTGCGCACAGCGAAAAAGCTGACCGGTTCCAGCGTCAGATCGAATTCACTGTTTCCGCGACTGAAGGTGAGCGTCACTTCATTTATGGACGAAGGAAACGAGAAATACGATTCACGGTTCATTGCCGGATCCACATCGGTGCCGTTCACCCGTATCAATCGGTCTCCCGGCTCAACAGAAACGTCCGACCTGAATGCGGGTGAATTCCGAACAGTACGCTGCACCACGTATGGCTCATCCGGTTCAAACAGGATACCCGTGGCAAGTGTGGTTGAACCGTGGAAAACCTGTTCTTCACTGCCAAATGATGAAAATCCGATATGGGAGGTGTTGAGCTCACCCAGCATATCGTTCTTCATTTCGCGCAGATCAGCTCGGGTGCGAACATGGGGCAGAAACTGCCGGTAGTGTTCACGAACCTCCTCCCAGTCTATTCCGTGGAAATCGCTCTCATAAAAGTTAGTTTCCAGGTTGGCCCACATCTCGTCGAACATCTGGTCAAATTCATCCCGTAAAGATCGGCGGAAGGTGTACCGGGCATCCACCTTGTCAACACTGCCGCCCGAAATATTGAGTTTGTGGATATCGCCGCCCATCAACACCCAGTGCGAGCCATCCACTTCAAGAACCTGGCCCGACCCCATCTGCGTGCCGCTGATCATCTCCGTTTTGGGTGATTCGAACGGCTCAAACATGGTTTTCCACCAGGCGTTTCGGCCCTCGCCGTGGTTCGACCTGTACAGCACATAGGTTTTTTCCCCGTCAACATAAACGAACGGGCTGCTCTGCGACCCGAAACCTGGGCCAACACGCTCCCAGCGGTCCCGCAGCCGCTCTTCATCAATCTCCACTATCACTTCAGGTTCATCATTATTATCGGAATCCTCATCGTTTGCGAACAAACGGTTTACACGGTCAGACCTGAACTCCGGCTGAATATCGGTGAGGGCGATCCTGTAAATATCGGAATCCCGCATCCCATAAGGGAAAGAGGGTTGCCTTCGGTTGGTCTGGAAATAGATGTATTTGCCGTCGGGCGACCACACGGGGTTGGTTTCAGAAACATAGGTGTCGGTGATGGCAATTGTGCTGCCTGCCTCCATATCGTGCACATAAATTCTCTGTTCAAAGTTTCTGAAGGCAGTGAATAAGATATAGCGGTCATCAGGTGAAAAGGAAGGAGCCGATGAGAAAATATCCCAGATCTCATCCTCCACCACCGTGCGGCTTTCAAACGTGGCCAAGTCGATCAAGCGCACTTCACCCCGGCCGCTCAGGTACACGCCCTTGCTGCGATCACTGTTCAGGGAAAGCGACCGGTTGTTCTGCATATCCTCCGTATGGCGAACTTCACTGCCCGATCCTTCCGCGCTGATGGTGTGCCAGTTCTGGTAGCCATTCCAGGTCTGGCTGAAAATGAGGCTGAGATTGTCGCTGAGCCACTTCACCTCCATCACCCTGCCATCGGCCGCGGTGGGCACCTGACGGATAAACTTGCCGTCTGCGTCGGACACAAACAGCTCCCCTCGTGATACAAACGCCAGCTTTTTCTTGTCGGGTGAAACATCAAAAGCCGTGATGTTGCCCTGTACCCTGAAATCCTGCTCTTTCTCCAGAGTGGAATTGCCAAACACCGAAAACTCAACAAGGCCGGCCTCACCGCTCGCCACATCATAGAGCCAGATCTGGTAATCGCGTGTAAACACCACTTTCTCCCCGTTGGCACTCACCCGCGGATGTTTGATGGACGTATCGAACGATGTGAGCTGCTCTTTTTCACCCTCTATGATCCTGTAAAGATTGTACTCACCGTTGTACTCGTCCGACACGAAATAGATCACCCCGTTCTCATCCACCGAAGGCCACATGTCCTTACCGTCGTGATCGGTAAGCACCCTGTACTCTTCATTTCCGGGATGCCACGCTTCGATCTGTGGTGCAAAAGATCCCCGGTATCGCTTGCGATGAGCCTGATTCTTGCTCTCCCAAGATGTGTTGAACAGGTAGTATCCTTCGGGGTGTGCAGCCAGGTTGTGATCAGTAATGTGAAAGTGCCGAAACAGTCGCTGCGGCGTTCCACCTTCGTGCGACACCTTCCATGTGCCAAACCTGTTCTCTCGGCCGGAGGTAAAGTAGACCGACTTTGAATCCCATGACCAGCCCTCAACCTCATCGGCCGCCTGGTGCCGTGTAAGGCGGCTGATCTCTCCCCCCTCCAGCGGCATCACATATAGATCCATATTCCCGTACTGGGTTGATGAAAACGCGAGCCATTTACCGTCGGGTGAGACTGCCGGACGCGTCTCCATACCATCCATAGCCGTCAGTCTAACCGCCAGTCCGCCCGTAGAAGGCACCTTCCAAAGGTCGGTTTCATGGCTGAAAATGATTGTCTGGCCATCAGGGGTGAGCGTTGGATGGCTTGTAAACCATGGAGTAGAGGGCTGAGCTTGAATTGAAATGCAGAAAAGGACGGTGCATACCATCACGAACACGGAGAACAGGTACTTCTTCATCTGAACAAAATTTGATTATGGGTATATGGTAGTGAGAAGAATATAGGCCAAACGGGGAAAGGAGCAAATGCAAAAGGGCTATTTCGGGCCATTTGCCTGAATTACACCCACAGCCACTCAATTTCCTGAGAAGAAGAAAAAATTGAACAATATTAACGGATAATTTCTAACACACGCTTTTTTAGCAAATCGTTAAAAGCCCTGACATAGGTAATACTTATCAGATAGATTATTATCGAAATAATGCTAGCAATGGTCCCAGCTATTACGTCAATAGTGAGTATATATACTGAGGCTGACATGAAGATAACTAAAGTGGAAAAAGAAACACATGATGCTACAACTGACGGACTTTCTATTAGTTTTACAAGCTGATCTCTCTCTGAAAGCCTCAATGTCACTTCTCCCATGAGGAAAAACATTATAGCATCCGGGATTTGCGATATTCTACGCCTAACTGAAATAGTATGATCACCATGTGTAATAATTCGAATCGTATTATTTGAGTGAAGTCTGGTTTTAACATTTTCATCAGAATCAATTTTATACGTCTCTCGACTTTCCAGTTTAATCCATTTAACTATAAAACCATGAAGTTTCTCTTTCATAAGCGAAGTGATCGCGGAGATTGCGCAGCGGTTTATAAATCAGGAAGGCTCATTAACCTGAGTTGATCTGAGCTTTAGATCTTTAGTGTCATGATATTCATTTGAAATTTCTGAAACCGTAATATCAAACTCTATTCCCAAAGCATTTTCAATTTTAGCTGCGGTTTTCAGATTCAGCAGCCTGTCTCCCCGAAAAAGCTGTGTAAGATAGCTGGCGGACGTACCTATTTCATCAGCAAGCTTCTTACGGGTCCAGCCTTTATGGTCCATAACTTTCTGCGCTTCACTAAGAAAGATAAAGGAAAGCATTTGTGCCCTGTGCTCCACTTTCTCTCCCGGTGACTTTTTGAAAAGCTTTTGAAATTCGTTACGGATTTCTTCAGTACTATTTAATTGTTTCGTATTCATAACGTGCAACCCGGTGTATGATGTTGATTTCCTTGTGAGTAAGCCTGGTTTGCATTTTTTCTTTTTAATACTTTAGCTGCTACAATCACAATGGTTTTATCGGCTGTTTTCACTTCCTTGCAATAAACCCTGGCGTTTTCCTGACCTTTAAAAAACTTCATTGCCCTTACGCCTTTACTTTTTTCATCCGGCTCTTCTTTGTCATAGAGCTCACGGTTAATGTGATTTCCCAGTATCAGCTCGCAAATATGATTGAATTTCCTTTGATAGCGTTTATCCTGCCAAAAGAACTGCAGCAACTCCTTTGCATTCTTTTCGTCAACAGCAATAGATCGACTACCATCAGAAGATCCCTTGATTATGATTGCATTACGTTTCAAAATTTAAGCTATTGCTTAATATTTTCCAATTTCGGAGCCGAGACCTCCCCCTCTATCGCACACATCTTTTCCAACTGAGATCAAATTACTCTTGTCGATTATGCTGTATTGGCTTCGGTTCATCCAGATGCCAGGAATATCTTCTCTCGTCCACACCTCCGGTGTGAGACGAAAACACCGCACCTCTGGTGCGATGTAAGCAAACCAGAGGTGCCGATGGGCGTACCGCACCGGCGATGCAGTACGAAAAAGGTGCAGCTCGAGAGATAAGTTACTACCTCCCACCCGGCTCGGCATACTGCTCAACCCACTTGCGGACCTGCTCGTACCAGTAGATGGAGTTGTTGGGCTTCAGAATCCAGTGGTTTTCGTCCGGGTAATAGATCAGCCGCGAATCGATACCCTGAGCCTGGAGAGTTCTGAAGAGTTCGAATGCCTGTCCAACGGGCACGCGGTAGTCTAACTGACCGTGAATGATGAGTGCCGGAGTGTGGAAGTCTCTTGCAAAGTAATGAGGTGAAATATCCTGATAAATCGATGGATCTTCCCAGAAATAGCCGAAACGCTCGCTGTGAACCACAAAATCGGCCGCCATCTGCGAATACATGTTGTACACCGGGGCGTGGATTAGAAGCGCGTTGAACGGATGCTCTTGGGCAAGCAAAATGCTGGAGAGGTATCCGCCATAACTTCCGCCGCCGGCAACCATTCTGTCGCCGTCAATCCAAGAATGGTTCGCAAACCAATCAGCCGCTTTGATTGTATCTTCGTAGGGAAGTGTTTTCCAGTCAGGATTGATGGAGTCCGTAAAATCCTGTCCGAATCCGGAGGAACCGTGAAAGTTGTGCCACGCCGTTACATATCCCCATGAGGCGAAGGTCTGCGCATTCCAGCGGAAGTGGAATCCGTCGGTGATGCCGCTGTGCGGACCACCGTGAATTAGCAGAAAGAGCGGATACTCCTTGCTTTCGTCAAATCCGGGCGGAAAATGCACCCACATCTGGATCTCCTCTCCATTGGCACCCTCATAAGTCACCGATTCATAAGTACCCATGTCCACTTCGGCAAGTATCTCGTCGTTGATGGTATCGAGGCGGGTGGTTTCGCCGCTTGAGGTATTTACGGTCACAATCCGTGGCGGATAGAGAAAGCTGTGATTTAACGCAACTAGCGCACCGTTTGAGGAGACATCCACAGACGGAAAATCGGTATCGGCGGTAACGGGCTGCGGAGTGCTTCCATCTGCCGGAATGGAATAGATGCGACGGGTACCCGCATCATCAATCGCTCCGAAGAAGCCGCTTCCGTCCGGTTTCCAGACCAGGCCGTCGGCCGAGCGGTCCCAGTCGGTAGTGATCTCATTATGAGTGTCGGCATTCACATCATAGAGCACCAGCCTGCGGGTGTCGGCGTAAAAACCTTTGATGCGCTGAGAGGTGTAGGCAAGTGTGCGACCGTCGGGACTGAACTTTGGATTTGAATCGGGCGCTTCATTCTCGGGGGTGATATTGACCGCCTCACTGCTTCCCGGCTCCACCAGGAACAGGTCCATATTTACGTTGGTCTCATCGCGTGTGCTGTTGGTGTTGAAGGCTACCAGCGATTCATCGGGCGACACATTATAGTTCCCCGCTCCCTGGCTCGATCGCGGAAGCTGCCAGCCGGTCGGCTCCGTAATATTTTCCGTGTCGCCGCCGACAGCAGGAATGCGGAAAATATGCGCTTCCCGCTCCTCATCAATCCAGTGATCCCAGAAACTGTATGGCAAGGCATTCCAAGTATGGGCCGACATATGCGAGCTTCGGTTCTCGCTCAGCTTTTCCGCCATTTCATCCCAATCCATACCCGGATAAACCCGGCTGATAAAGTAGATGTGATCTCCCACCCATTTCGGGGCGCTCACGCCTGTAGGCACTTCGGTAAGGCGTGACGCTTCACCCGGTTCATCCATCGGCAGAATGTAGATCTGCGCGGCATCATCCCCATCGCGGCGGGTTACAAAGGCCAGTTTAGATCCGTCGGGGCTGAACGTTGGCTGGCCGTCGGCTGATCCATGCCGTGTAAGCGGACGCTCCACGCTGCCGTCCGTTTTGAAGAGCCAAAGATCAGTGTGGCTGCGGTCATCATCCATGGTATAATGCGTAACGGGTGCCACCACCCAGTCGCCGGTTGGTGAGATGACTGGTGCGCCGATGCGCTTCATCTCCCAAAGTTTCTCAGCTGAGAGAGGGGTAAAGTCGCTATTGTCGGATGATCGATCCCGGTCCTGTAAAGGCTCGGCTGTTGCGCAGCCTGTTGAAATCAGAAGAATAACTGGAAGTGCAAAACGAAAGAAATGAATTATTTTTGCCATAGCTGAAATGTTCAGATTTATCATTGTAAGGCTGATAATAATAGCGCTTTATCTTAAGAGATGGTAAAAATTTCAACAGTAAATCTGAACGCAAAAAAATCTCAAATACGTAGGGCAATCTGCAGCTGCGGAATAAAGATGGGCGACCTGATTTCATCATCGAAATTGGAGGAAGGGGGGTGGTTTTGAGGGCGCCAAAATTTGAGACTGGTTGTGGTGAAATATTAAAATTAAACAGTATGTTTATTTTATAAACATGTTTATATTAACAACATCAACCAAAAAGAAAATCAATGATTACAGATTCAATTACCGGCTCCATTCACATTGCAGCATCCATTGCTGCGCTAATTTCGGGCACAGGCGTGCTGATGATGGCTAAAGGTTCTCGCGCTCACATCAGGATGGGTTATTTCTACACAGTTTGCATGTTCGTGGTGCTGATCACAGCTTTCATGATCTACAGATTGTTTGGCGGGTGGGGGATGTTTCACTGGGCGGCTGTGATTAGCACGGCTACAATTGCTGCCGGTATGCTACCCATATTGCTGAAAAAACCGGCTGGCAGCTATATCTCCCTTCATTTCAGTTTTATGTATTGGAGCGTAATTGGCCTTTATGCCGCTTTTTTTGCAGAACTGTTCGTACGCCTGCCAATGGTGGTGGTGATTGACGGTATTCCAAACTCATTTTTCTTCATGATGGTTGGCGTTTCTGCTACTCTCACGACCGGGATCGGCGGCTTTTTCTTTTACCGGTTTTTGCCGGTATGGGACGCAAAATTTTCAACTCAAACACCTGCCAAATGAAAATCTTTTTACTAACTCTTCTGATAATTTCAACACCGTTCCATGACGACACATCAGTGTTGAAGGTTCAACTCACCGGCCTCAAATCAACAAATGGAACTATCTACACTCAGTTGTTTAATCAAGAAGGTGAAATGGTAGCCCGAAAAAGTGTAACCCCGGAAGAAGATATTACCACCATTGAATTTCGGCTACAACCGGGAAAATATGCTATTCGATCATTTCACGACGAGAATGGGAATGGACGCCTTGACACTACCCTGTTTGGAATCCCCAGAGAAAGGTATGGTTACTCCAACAATGTAAGAGGATTTATGGGTGAACCAGCATTTCGCCGGCAGCTTTTTACATTTCAGAAGGATACAACCATTACGATAAGACACCGATAATTTATTTCATTATGAAAGAACAAGCGTTTAATGAAAAAGAAGCCATTGCTGTTATTCAGCAGATGGTTAATACGGGAAGACGCAACATAAAACAAGATGCTGTTTTTTTCCTTATCTGGGGGTGGGTCATCCTTGCCGGGTGCCTGATACATTATATCTCATTAGTGATACAATATCATCAGGGAGTCTATATTTGGCCGGTTGTGATTGCAATCGGGATAATTACATCGTTTTACACAGGCTGGCAGCAAGGCAAAAAGGCCAGATCCACATCCTACGTGGACAGAATGAACCGGTACTTATGGCTTGGGTCATTAGCACCGTTTGCCATCGCGGTTAGCATTGGCTTGATCTATGATTGGTTCTATGCCTATCCGGTTTTTGCGGCAATAATAGGCTGGGGGTCATTCATCAGTGGCGGCCTTCTGAAATTTAAGCCACTTGTTTGGGGTGGTGTTGCAGCCTGGATCATAGCTGTTTTATTGCTGATTTTTACAGGCCCGGAAATTTTGTTACTCATGGCTGCGGCAATTCTTTCCAGCTACTTAATTCCTGGCCATTTGATGATGAGACAGAAATAAAATGAAAGAACTCGATCCGCTTTTGCACAACCAGCTTCGCTTGTCGATTATGGCATTGCTGGCTCAAAACGAATCGGTAACCTTCTCTTACATTGTTGATAAAACCGGTGCAAGCCGTGGCAATGTCAGCGTTCAACTCACCAACCTGGAAGAAGCAGGATATATCGAGGTTCAGAAAACATTCGTGGGCAAAAAACCGCAGACCTCCGCCAGTATTACAACATCAGGGATGCAGGCGATGCAGCAGTATACGGAGGCGCTGAAGTCGTATCT
>PWWL01000055.1 GCA_003561515.1 Balneolaceae bacterium | reverse complement strand
CCCGCCACGATGCCATTGTAAACGGAGCGGGAAGAAGGCTTCGTCCAATTTTGATGACTGCATTCACCACCATTTTAGCCATGGTTCCGCTTGCCCTTCAGCTGGGTGCCGGTGCCGAAACCTGGAGCCCGATGGCAAGGGCGGTTATTGGAGGACTCACTATGAGTACCCTGCTGATGCTCTTTGCAGTTCCCTGCATGTACAACATCATCAACGGGTGGGTCGAAAAAGCCGGCTTCGATGCCGTACACAAGGAAGATCCGCTGCAGGCGGATGCCTGAGTTTAACCAAGCACCTGTCAGCGTCCGAAGGTCCTGACAGCGTGGACGAGAATTGACATTGCCAAAGAACCCAACAGGTTTTAAATCCCGACGCAGTCAAAATTCTGTCACCAAAAGCAGTGACAGAAATGCTGACAGGTCGCTTCAAACAACAGAAAGAAGTTAGTGCAAGATTTTGGCCATGATGAATTACCTGAAAAAGAGCGCTTTCAAAGGATCTCATACATTTAAGCATGATCCGCCATGTTTTAACTCCGAATCTTTAACCACGAGAACCTTGAACTTTAAACGTTGAACCACTTTGCGTAAAAAGAAAATTGTGCTATGAAAAAAGTCTCCATCACTGAAAAAATTCTAAAACGCCCCGTTACGGCGATCATGATGTCGCTGCTTGTGGTTGGGTTCGGTGTATTTTCGCTAATGAACCTTAAGGTTAACCTGTATCCATCTTTTGATATACCGGTAATGGCGGTTTCAGTAAACTATTCGAATGTGTCGCCCGATGATATGCTCAGGCTTGTGGTGGAGCCTATTGAGTCGGTAATAATGGGTGTGGAGGGCGTAGAGTCGCTTGATTCCAATGTTAGGCAGGGCGGCGCATTTATGATTTTGAGGCTGAAGCCTGGTACAAATACCATGATCACAGAGCAGAAGGTGCGCGAAGCAGTTGACCGAATACGCCCCACGCTGCCTTCCGAAGCCAATGAGCCATTTATTTTTCAGTTCGACCCGGACAGGGCCCCGATTATGCGCCTCAGTGTAGAATCGGATGTTCTGGGGCTTGATGAACTCCGACAGCTTTCAATCGACTTCATTGAACCGCGTTTTGAACGAATTCCGGGCGTGGCATCTGCCGAAACGCGAGGTGGCCTCACCAGGAATGTATACGTAGACCTGCTTCCTGAGGCCATGTCTCGTCACCGCATTGTACCCAGCCAGATCATTACCGCCATCCAAAGCAATAACGTTCAGCAGCCGGTGGGCAGTCTTGTAGCCGACCGTACGAGCTACAGTATCCGAGCCCAGTCGATGTATACCAGCGTGGATCAGATTGATCAAACGATTGTTACCATGAACGACGGCGTTCCCGTACGTGTACGCGACGTAGCCGTTGTGCGCGATGACTATGAGGACATTCGCAGCATCGTGGAGATTAATGGCCGAAACAGTGTTACTGTTGATGTACAAAAACAGTCGGACGCCAACACTCTTGAAGTAGCCAGGGCCATTATTGAAACCGTACACGAATTTTACCCGAACCTGCCATCCAACGTAACCATGCAGGTTCTGAGTAATGAGGGTGAGTTTATCGAAAACTCGATTTCTAATCTTTCGCAGTCGGCCCTTATCGCCCTGATGGTCGTTATTTTAATTCTGGTTCTTTTCATGGGCGGCTGGCGCATCGCTTTTGTCGTAGCCATGAGCATTCCCGTTTCGCTTACTGCCACGTTCGCATTTATGTACGCGTTCGATATCTCCCTCAACATTATCTCCATAACGGGGCTTGCGCTTGCAATAGGTCTGCTAGTAGATAATTCCATTGTGGTCTCTGAAAGTATTGCCAACCAGCTTGAAAAAGGCAAAAGCCGGTTCCAGGCCGCACTCGACGGCACCAACGAAGTGGGCGGTGCCATTTTGGGTGCCACCCTTACCACACTGGCTGTTTTCGTTCCTCTCCTTACGCTCTCAGGTTTTCAGGGTGTTCTTGCCCGTGACCTTGCCGTTACCATCTCTATCGCCATAACAAGCTCTTTTCTGGCATCCATCATCCTCATTCCTGTTCTGGCGTCACTGGTCCTGAAGCCCGGAAAGTTCGAAACGAAAAGCTTCACCTTCTCCTGGATTAAATCACTCGAAAAAAACTACGTGTCCGTACTGGAATGGATATTGGGCAGAAAATACATCGTCGTGCTCGCGGTGCTGTTCATTATCGCGGGAACAGGAACCGTTTTCCAGACCATTCCGAAAGAAGAGTTTCCGGAGACCGATGAGGGACAATTCGATTTACGTATAGAACTGCCTGCAGGCACAAAACTTGCAACCACAGCCGAAACGATGCGCAGTTTTACCGATCGCATTCTGGAAAACTCCGAAGTTCAAACCGTGATCACCAATATCGGGCGAAGCGGGAGAAGTACGGTAACCAATGCAGGCACGCTTAGTATTACTCTTGTCGATGAGCGAATGCGCGAAGAAACCACATCCGACATTGCGTCCAATTTACGCGAATCTCTGATAGAGCCCGATATCGAGGTTGAAATACGTAACCTTGGAGGAAGCGGCGGTATTCCCACACAGCGCCAATGGGGCGGCAGGGGTGTCAGACTAAGCCTGATTGGACCTGATATCGATGTTCTCCAACGTCTGTCGCTCGAAATAGAAAGCCTTATCATCGACGACCCCGTGGTGATGTCGGTAAGTAATCCAAGATCGAGGCCAACCCCCGAGCTGATCTATCAGCTCGATCGCGACAGAATCAGCCGTACCGGTTTCAGCACGCAGAATGTAGCAAGCGAGCTGGGCAATCAGGCACGCGGAACCCGGGCTGGCTTTTACAGGGAGGAAGGTCGTGAAATTCCAATCCAGGTTCGAAACGTACGTGATCAGTTTCAGAACCGCGATGATCTTTTCGCGCTTGAACTACTGCAGTACGAGGATCAAAGAATCCCTGTGCTTGGACTGGGAGATTTTATTCCCCAAGAGGGCAGAACTACCATCACCCGGCGCGACAGGCAGACACTGCTCGATGTGATGGTAATGGTGCGCGGCGACCTTGAGGAATATCAGTCCCGTCTTGAACAGATTATGGAAAATGACTTCTTCTTGCCCGATGGATACAGGTACGAATTCGGTGGTTCCGTATTTTCACAGCGTGAAAGTGCGGCCGAAGCTATGATCGCACTATTACTCGCCCTGCTTCTCACCTACATGGTTATGGCATCACTTTTTGAAAACCTTCGCGATCCGTTTATCGTGATGTTTTCTGTACCGCTTGCGTTCTTTGGATCACTGGTCTTTTTATATATAACCGGCACTCCGCTTAGCATTCCTGCAAATATTGGTATCGTGATATTAATAGGAATTGTAGTCAACAACGGCATCGTTCTGCTCGACTATATACATCAAAGAACCCGAGGCCGTGAAGACACTGAAGATTATCTGCTTCTCTTCCTCGAAGCATGTAAACGCCGCATGCGTCCAATTCTGCTAACGGCGCTTACAACCATTTTCTCTATGATACCGCTGGCACTTGAGTTCGGTACCGGCTCTGAAATTTGGAGTCCGCTGGCAAGGTCGGTAATTGGCGGGCTTGCATTTGCTACCATTCTCACGCTTTTTGTGATTCCAACCGTAGTGATTGGTATTTCGAAAAAACGGCGCAAAAAGATTAAAGAAGCACTGGCCCGGGTGTAGGGACGAAAAGTCATCGGATGAGTTTTTCCGAAATGCCGGCCATTTTTACACTCCTGACCTGAGTTCGACTAATGATCTGTTTTATGTGATGCATAAAAGTCCCCTCCTTTTCAAGGAGGGGATTTAGGGGTGGTTAAAAACAGGCTAAGAGTTAACTCTCAATCTCACAAACTTAAATAAAGAGCAATGAACCACCCCCGGCCCCTCCTTACGAAGGAGGGGAGGTTTTTTTGCCACAAATTTAAATCGAACTCAGGTTCCTGCACTGTTTCGGTATTGACTCATCCGATGACTGCGCAGGTGCTAAAGCCAGTTCAGGAGCTCTTCGTTGGCGGATTTTACCTCAACGTATTGCTCAAAAATTTCGCCGAGGTTCGAGTCTTTTTCCAGATCGCGCCGGGTCTTGGAATCGAGGTAGGCAAGAATTTTACCTTTATGCAGAATAGCAATATCGTCGCATAGATTTTCAACCACCTCAAGTATATGGCTGGTAATAAATATCGTTGTTCCCTTCTCTTTTAGCTTGCGCAGCACGCTTTTCATTCTTCCTATAGAAATTACATCCACGCTTTCGAAGGGCTCATCCAGGAACAACAACTTTGGTTCGGTAAGTATAGCGGCACAGAAGGCCAGTTTTTTACGGCTTCCGGAAGAGAGTTGCTTGGCCTTTACATGGGTAAACTCATCGATCTCAAAGTAGTTAAAGAGGGAGTTGATCTTATCGTTCAACCCGTTCCCATCCACTCCATACATTTCACAAACATAGGTTACAAACTCGTAGCTTGTAAAGTTTTCGAAGAGCAAAGGCGGCTGCAAAACCGATGCAACATCTTTTTTGATTGCAAGTTCGTTAGAGGCTTTATACTCAAGTGCGTTGATTTCAATATAGCCTTCATCATAATCGAGAAGACCGGTAAGTATTCCTATCAGGGTACTTTTACCGGCACCGTTTGGCCCTATCAGCCCAAAAATATTGCCGGACGGAATCTCAAGATCCAGGCCCTTCAATACGGTTTTTTTGTCGTACGATTTTACAAGCTGCTGAATAACTAAAGCTCGTTCCATAAGCGGGGTATTACTTTTTTGTTAAACTGGTTTTCGATCTCTCTGAATTTTTTTATAAATGCGGCACCCAAAAGTATAATAATAAATATCATTACAAGGATATGAATCAGGGGATTCTGATCAAAAAGGAGAAACGTAAAGATTCCCATGATGAGAACCATGAACATGGTTAAAAAGGTTACTGAAGCCGGTACAATTGGATTGGATACCGACATCAGGCTTACTTCCTCAATTTTCTTGTAGTTGTTGATGCAGCTATTCATGATATAATGCATGAAAATCAGGTTGAGGAGAATCAGGCCTGTAAAAACCCGCATCATTTCATAAACAGTATCATACAGAAACGGGATTGCGATTAGGGACGTCAACAATGCAATAGTGCTTACAACCAGGGCGGCTTTAAATCGATCCCGTATCATGCTGTATCGTGTGATCGGAGCCTGCAAAATGAGCAACAGCTCCCTGTTTTCGAAACCGAATAGGTTTGTGAGCATCACCATCAGAAAAACCACCGGTATCAGCGTTAGAAACACGGCTACCATATAATTACTCACAGTGCTTCCATCATTCAGAAATATGATATAAGGAAGCACCAGTACATACGTGAGCAGAAACTGGGTTTTACTGTAGGGGTGATTCCACACGCTGTAAAAATACTTTCCTCCCTGGTGCCCCAGCCTGCTGATAAACCTGTACACCGTGCTGTTATCATTTGATGAAGAAACGGAACCTACGGGCACCAAAAGGGCTTCCCTGGTTTTGAGGTAGAGGTCGTAATGTAGCAGAATCAGCATCGCAACGAAAGCAGCACAGAGGCCATAATAAACCGCGGCTGACATGTTTGCACCTGCAATTCCATAAAAGATAACACCCGGCGAAAACTTCAACCACTCATTCACCGATGGCGCAATGAGCTGCGGACTGCTAAAATACGGCTGCAGATCAAAAGTTGAAGCAATAATAATCATGGATACAATGATGATCCCCAGCGCACTATTAATCCACTTCAGGTTTTCTGAAGCAAACAGTTTAAATCTCCACTTTATCGAGTTAATGACGCCATAATTCACAACAAGCAAAAGCAGTACCGTTATGAACTGGAGTACTGTACTCGTCATAAGCCCCAGGTAGTAGATCCATACAAGCGTAAACAGCAGATTCACGGGGTGGAAGAATCCGGCGATGTTGAGGTAGGTGCTGAGCCGGGCAACCGGCAGTCCATAGGCCAGCAGCTTTCTGTTATCATGAAGCCGCAAGCGGCTTATCTTTGTGAAGAAAAGCTGGGTAAACCAGAGCATGTTCACGAAAACAAGGTTAAACATCAGGTGTACATCCTCAGTATACCATGGGTAGATTTCAGTAAGCATCTCCACTTCGGGTGCAAATACCAAAGTTATGGCAACGGCAATAAACTGTCCCAAAATCAGCAGAAGCACCACGGAGTAGAAAAGAATGGCGCCAATCTCCGCTGTGTGTAGCGATCTCCACCAAAGTTTGGTATTCAGGCTAATGAACTGTTTAAACATGCCGGGCATCAGTTTAAAAATCACTCCACAGTTTAAGTAGTATTCTCTTTTTAAATGCCCTTGCAAGAAGGTCGAAATTCTTCATGATGTAGAATGTTATGGCAATTACAAGGCCTGTCATAACCCAGAGCCTGTAGGAATGCCATTCACCCAGCGGTACAAATACCGTGTATCCAAGAATAAAAATGGCGGTCGACATAGTGAAAGTGACTTTCTGCGGTATAATGGGATGTTTAAAACTAAAAGAGCTATAGCTTGCTTTCTGGTACTGGTAGAATGAGCTCCACAGAAATACAATCATAAAGCACATAAAGAAGAAGGTGTTGGCAATGTAAATAGAAAAAGCAGACCCGAGCTGCGGCAATCGCAGAAGCTCAAAAATTGTAATTCCGTAAAAAATAAAAAGTGGCACGGTAATGATTCCAAGGAAACGTTCTTTTAACTGACGCTCGAACGAGACAGGAAATTGAAGATGCAGCAGGAGTTCGCGGTGTTCGTAGCCGAACATATTGGCCATCCCCATCCCCAGCAGCGCTACGGGGATAGCTGCAATCATGGTGGCAATCAAGATGAGGGAAATCACGCCAAAATCAACTGCCAACAGCAACGGTATGTAAATTAACGGAATAAGCGCTATGGCAAACAACTGCAGACGGTTGTATGAGTGCGTCATCACATAGTAATAGTATTTACCGGCGTTATAGCCAAGCCAGCGTCGCAGAAATATCCAGAGGCGGCTCACTTCTTTCCTGACTCTTATTGATGACGGAGTCATCAGGCCCTCCTTGGTTTTATAGTAGTGATCTCTGAACACCATATAGGTCAGAACCACCAGGAAAAAGAAGAGTGTCCCCGTCAAAATTGGGGTGTGAGAATACGTTGCCGCCTGATAAAGAAGCCCGCCGGGCAGCAGCAGAAGCACGTCAATCAGCTGCGACATCTGAATGGCGACCTCTCCCAGAATGGCCTGTGTCTGTCTTGAAATTATGGCAAGTGCGGAGATCACGCCGAAAATGACAAAAACAAAGCTGAACACAATGATTTTGAACCGTTTCTCGACCATGTGCAGAAAGCGGTGTTTTATGGAATAAATGATTCCATAGTTTAGAAGTACCGCAGCCACAACGATTGGAATATTCCACATGCTATTGATCTGAAGTGACAGAAATACCAGCCATGTCAGATTATAGATTACGTTCACCGGGTGGTACAGGCACATCAGGTTCAGATGCCGTGAAAGCTTGCCGGCGGGATAGCCAAGTGCAAGCAGCTTTCTGTTCTCCTCCATATTCAGGAGCCGTGTGCTGGTAAAGGAGAAGTGCAGAATCCAGAACACCGTCGCAAAGGTGAGCAGGATAAGCTTATGAATTTCAGGTGTTAACCAGGCCAGGTCGAGCTGCAGTGAAGAGGTGCTGTCAAGAAAAATGACAATCAAGGCCGACCCCATCAGGTTTACCAACATGATGAGCAAAAACAGGGCGTAGCCTATCAATAAAATCGTTTGAAACTTAGTAAGCTTTGCAAGAAAAAGCTTCCAGTTCAGATATAGCAGCTTCTCTATCATGGTTGCCGTCACAACAAAAAACCCCGGCTTCGAAACCGGGGCTCATCCAGTTCTTTATTTCCGCCTCAACGATAAAACATTTCAGCGGAAAAGGTAAAAAACGTTACTAAAACCTAATACCCACGGTTACGCTGAGAACTGCGTTTCGTTCACCATCCTCGAAATCACTGTCAAAAATCGTGGTAAATCCGTAGCTGTATCGCGCCATAGCGTTCAGTTTTGTGAGGCCGAGATTGAAGTCGAGTCCCACGCCAATGGTTCCGCCGATTTCGGTAGATCGGGTTTCATCGTCAAGATCGAACGAGGCAGATACTCCGTTTCCGGTTCCCTCCACTTCGGCATTCACGTTAAAACCGACATAGGGGCCAACCACAAGAAGCGGGCTAATTGGGCCCGGAGGGCCAAGCTGAAAACGGGCCATTACCGGTACTTCAATATAATCGAAACGGAATGTACCTTCGCCGTCGTTGTTATCGATTTTCGCTCCTTTCTGCGTGTAAAAGACACCCGACTGTATTCCGAAAGGCATCATTGGCAGGCTGATATCGACTACAGCACCGGCTGTAAGGCCAAAGCGTGCATCCAGGTCGTCATCAGTTCCTGTAATGTTAGCGATATTCATTCCGCCCTGAATCCCGAAACTGACCGGGCTTTGTGCCATTGCATGGGTAAACGTACCGGCAAAGAACAGTAATGCCGTACTTAGAAGAGTGATTCTGAGTTTTTTCATGTCTCCATCTGTTTGTTTATGTATTGGGGTATGTAACAAGACTACAGATTCCTGTTATTGTTACACAAATAAAATTGTTTTCTGTGGAAAATGAAAACGGCCTTTTTAATTATTTCTGTACACGATTTCCTTCGAAGCCATAACAGCAACATTGAAAAAACTATACAGATGGATTTTACAAAGACTGGTTCGCTATAATACCTCTTTCAGAAACCGCCCGGTGTGACTTTTTTCGACTTTTGCGATTTCTTCCGGAGTGCCCGTTGCAACCACCTGTCCGCCGCTAAATCCTCCTTCAGGACCGATGTCAATAAGCCAGTCGGCCGACTTTATCACGTCCAGGTTGTGCTCAATAATAATCACCGAATGCCCCTGATTCACTAGCTCATTAAAGGATTTGAGAAGCTTGGCAATGTCTTCGAAATGTAATCCCGTTGTGGGCTCATCAAAGAAATAGAGCGTATGATCCGTGTTTGTTTTGGAGAGAAACTTTGCCAACTTCACGCGCTGTGCCTCTCCTCCTGAGAGAGTGGTAGCGCTTTGACCCAGCCTCAGGTAGCCCAGCCCCACGTCCTCGAGCGGCTGTAGTTTGTTGATGATGGTCGTTTCATCCACAAAAAATTCGATTGCGTCACTCACGCTCATCTCCAGCACATCGTGAATATTCTTTCCGCGGTATTTCACCTGAAGAACATCTTTGCGGAACCGAGTGCCTCCGCACTCTTCACAAACGAGCTCGATATCGGCCATGAACTGCATCTCAATCTTCTGAACGCCCTCTCCCTGACATGCTTCACAGCGACCGCCCGGCACGTTAAAGGAGAAATGGCCGGGAGTATAGCCCATAATTTTCGACTGCCGGGTGTTGGAGAACAGATCACGCACGCCGTCGTACGCTTTTGTGTACGTGGCCGGGTTCGATCGTGTGGACCGGCCAATCGGGCTTTGGTCTACCATCTCCACGGATTCCACGTGGCGGATACCGCTCACACCGTGGTTACGGCCCACTTTCTCTTTCCAGGTGCCCAGAGCTTTCTGAATGGAGGCGTAAAGAGTGTCATGCACAAGCGTAGATTTACCGGAGCCTGAAACGCCCGTCACGCAAACCAGTTTGCCAAGCGGAAACTCTACGTCGATACTCTTGAGGTTGTGTTCGGAGGCACCCTCTACATTCAGAACTTTGCCGCTCCCTCTTCGCCGCTTTTTTGGAACGGGGATTTCCTTACGCCCGCTCAGGTATTTGCCGGTCAGGGATGATGATTTGAGCAGATCGTCGTAAGGGCCTGTAAAAACCACCTCACCGCCATATCGCCCGGCAAACGGCCCGATGTCGATTACGTTATCAGCCGACTTAATCATTTCCGGATCGTGCTCCACAACAAGAACCGTATTGCCGATGTCCCGAAGCGATTTCAAAATATTTATGAGCCTGTCGTTATCGCGCGGATGCAGGCCTATCGTGGGTTCATCCAGCACATAGAGGCTGCCAATAAGTGAACTGCCCAGTGAGTTGGCCAGGCTGATCCGCTGCGCTTCACCACCGCTAAGTGTGTTTGTGAGGCGGTCGAGCGTAAGGTAATCGAGACCTACCTCGTCAAGATATTTGAGGCGTTTTCGTATTTCATAGAGAATTTGCCCGGCTACCTCATTTTCAAATTTTGTGAGCTCCAGCTCATCGAAAAAAGTACGCGCATGGCCAATGGTCATCTCCGACACTTCCCCGATATGTAGTTCACCTATCTTCACATATAACGCATCTTTCCGCACCCTGTATCCTTCACACTCCGGACAGCGGCTGTACCCCCGGTAGCGAGAATAGAGAACGCGCATATGCACTTTGTAGAACTGACTTTTTACATCCTCAAAAAAACCGTGGATACCTGCATAGTTGCCGCGGCCATTCCAAAGAATTCGTCGTGTTGCTTTGTCAAGATCTTTGTAAGGCACATCTATTGGGAGCTGGTCTTTGGCCGCTTCACGGATAAAGTCGCGCAAATATTTGGAGAACTTGGGAGAATCGAAAGGCGCCACAGCCCCGCCTCTGATGGTTTTATCATGGTCGGGAATCACAAGATCTTCATCAATTCCGGCCACTCGTCCGAATCCCTCACAGGTGTCGCAGGCTCCAAACGGATTATTGAAGGAGAACATCTGAGGTGTGGGCTCAAGAAACTCCATTCCGTCGCGCTCAAAACGCTCACTGAAGTGAAGCTCTTCTCCATCCCTGATTTTGATGGAGCATCGGCCGTTCCCCTCGCGGAATGCGGTTTCAATGGAATCGGCAATACGGCTGCGGGTTTCGTCATCTTTTTTGATGGCAAGACTGTCAACCAATATTCGGTGAGTTTCCGGTTTAATTTTTTTCGGATCCACATCTCCCCCGCTCAGATCTGTGATCGACTCATCCCCGATATTGAGCAGACGAACCAAGCCCTTCTCTTTCAGTACATCAAGCTGTTCTTTCATCTTGCGGCCCTCGCGCAGGTCAAGGGGAAAAAGTACATGAAACCGGGTCTTCTCCTCAAACCTTTCGAACAGCTCGTTGATGATGGTTTTTGTAGAATCCTTCTGTACCTGCTTACCCGAAACCGGTGAGATCGTCTTGCCAATACGGGCAAACAGCAGCCGAACGTAGTCATAAATTTCTGTGGAGGTACCAACGGTTGATCTGGGATTGCTGCTGGTGGTTTTCTGCTGAATAGCCATCGCCGGCGAGATGCCCTGCATGAAATCGACATCGGGCTTGTCCATCCGCTCCAAGAACTGGCGAGCGTAGCTTGAGAGGCTTTCCACGTAGCGGCGCTGGCCTTCGGCGTAGATGGTATCGAACGCAAGGCTCGATTTACCCGAACCCGATACACCGGTTACCACCGTCAGTTTATTCCGGGGAATCTCCACGTCAATGTTCTTGAGGTTGTGAACACGGGCACCTTTCACAATAATCGGACGGTCTGCAGCGGAGGAAGAGGCGCCGTTTGAAGAGACGGAGTTGACGGAATTTGCGTCGATTTGGGACATCAAATGAGGTTCATTTCAAATCTTGAAAATTAGGAATAATTCGGCAGAAAAGCGGGGATTTCTGAACTGTTTATTCTTTACGGTGCTGTAACAAACAAGTGTGGTAGTGGCGTTCTGTTTGGTGGGAGCGAGCGGTGAGCGGTGAGCGGTGAGCGGTGAGCGGTGAGCGGTGAGCGGTGAGCGGTGAGCGGTGAGCGGTGAGAAAATGTAGCCATTGTTCGCCACGATTTGCAAATTGGGGGTGAAGATATTTCTGAATGCGGTGGATATTTTTCTATAGCCTATTGTGGGTGGGAGTGATCGGCTTCGTTGGTGGATTTTACCGTCAACCCCTCGAAATGGATTTGAGCGTGGTATGAACCTCGCCTCGGGGTTTGTACTTTGATTTGATCTCTATTTCTACAAACAGGAGACTCCTCCGGAGTCATCATGCAGGAAAAGTTTATCTGATTCATGTTCAAAAAGCGCTTGATTTACTGGTTACAGAATGGATATAACCAACAGGTTTATTGGTATATGAAATCTTTTTTAAATCGTACCTAAGGAATAGCAAGCCTTTGCACCTTCTGGCTGGATATATCTCGCAACGAAGCTGACTGACTCCAGAGGAGTCCCCTGTTTGTAGAAGCAAACCAGCCGATAATACCACAGCTCCGGAGGGAACTGCCTGATATATGAACGTTGACATTTTAAGGAAGAGATTCCGTTCCAAGGCTATCACTTGATGGGCTTTCCCGTCAACCCCTCGAAATATATTTGGGCGTTGGTATGATCCTCGCCTCGGGGTTTGTGGTGGGTTGACACATTATTATGCTACCGACCAGTGACTCCTCCGGAGTCGGTACGTTGCCATCCAAAATCAGGGTTTACCAAAATATCTGATTTCACGTGGGCTATTTCTATTTGTAATGTTCGTTCCGGATGGAACGTCTGGTCGGTAGCACCATCGGTGCCCAACCGCCCCAGCCTCCGGCCGCGATCTTCGAAAAACCACGGCAACATAACCCGGAGGCAGTTCGCGAAATCCCGGAATGGGCGGAACGGGAACCAACCCCTATGAGGCTTTCCCAATAACCCCTCGAAATGGATTTGGGCGTTGGCATGATCCTCGGCTCGGGGTTTGTGGTGGCTGACGCATCTTTATGCTACCGACCAGTGACTCCTCCGAAGCCGGTGCGTTGCCATCCAAAATCAGTGTTTACCAAAATCTCTGATTTCACATGGGCTATTTCTATTTGTAATGTTCGTTCCGGATGGAACGCCTGGTCGGTAGCACCATCGGTGCCCAACCGCCCCAGCCTCCGGCCGCGATCTTCGAAAAACCACGGCAACATAATGCGGAGGCAGTTCACGAAACCCCGGAATGGGCGGACCGGGAACCAACCCCTATGAGGCTTTCCCGTCAACCCCTCGAAATGGATTTGGGCGTTGATATAAACCTCGCCTCGGGGTTTGTGGTGGTTTGACACATTATTATGCTACCGACCAGACTCCTCCCGAGACGGTGCGCACGGGTCCGGTAACTGCTATTCCTTTTCGTAAACCACGTTTCCGTTAATGATGACAGCCTCCACTTCGGTCAGGTACTCAAACGGATCACCGTCGAAAAGAACAACATCCGCTTCCATTCCGCGCTCAAGGCTTCCCACCCGGTCTGCAATTCCAAGAACGTTGGCCGCCCCTTTGGTGAGGGCATATAGAGCATTTTCCATACCCATACCGTTGGCCGCGGCAATTGCGGCTTCGTACCGGGCAACGCGCGTTTTGGGGACATACCCCTCAAAACCGCTCTGGAACGCCACCAGAATACCGGCCTCGTGAAGCATACCGGCCGTTTCAAAGCTTGAGTTTTTTACCTCGCCGAACGGACGAACCATGGTGGGGTGAATAATCACCGGAACTCCAGCCTCTTTAATCTCATCCATTACAAGATAGGCTTCGGCAGCTCCCTCGAGCACCATCGGGAAACCGAACTCGCGCTGAATCCTGAGGGCGGTCATGATATCGTGCGCGGTTTGCGCATACACCATCGCAGTGACGTTACCGTCAATCAGATCGGCCATGATTTCCGATTTCAAATCGGTTCCGTTGGTTTCACCATTGGCACGCTTTTGGGCGTAGTCTTGTGCGCGGATCAACTCCTGACGCAGTACGGCCACCGTTTTGGATCGGGTACCCGGAGAACTGAAATTGCTCCTCACCCCTGCACCAAGCGTGATAGCCAGCATTTTGGTGTCGCCAAACACCGCCTGGTCAACCGTGGTACCGGTTGTTTTCACCACCATGGTCTGCCCGCTGATCACCGCGCCGGGTCCGTGGCCCGTATGCACCGT
>PWWL01000046.1 GCA_003561515.1 Balneolaceae bacterium | reverse complement strand
GGATTCGGTTGATCTTGTGGCGTACAACTGAATAAAAACAATGCAACTATCGCCAGGTATGCAAAGAATGGATTTTTCATAAATCGATAATTCAGGGGTTAAATTCAATTTTGATCACAAGTGAGTCCAAAGGTCATCTGCATAAACCTTTTTGTTCGATTTTTGCTTGATCTTCATCCGTTAACAGTTTTGAAGTCCATGATTCCGGTAATTAGTAACGAAAAGTGCGAAAATCGGAGCGAAGTACTCTACAACTGCTTTTTTTGGCAGGCCCCCGATTATAAACCGGTACATAATAATTGTAGGTGAATCCCCAGTAGGTTGTAAAGCTTATGGATATTGTAAGCAGCAGATAGAACCGGGTTCTTATCTTACCATCGGTCTTTGAAATTTCTGAACGTATTTTTTTTATGCTTACAAAACGATCGGCCAAACTCCTTATAGTTTGAGTCATTACAAACCACCTCTCCAATTATATTCACACACATCCTGTCCCGAACTGTATTACCCCAGGGTTCGGAGCTCTTAATTCTTATTCCCTAATAATCAATTATGATGAGAGAAGCAAATCACTGCAGTTTTGTACTTTCACTGATCTAGTAATCACGATAATTTGAATAGAACGCATTCATCCTGATATGTAAACCGGCCGGATTTTTTTGCATGTATGCTGGGTCGTGTTAAGCATATAATTTTGGGTAAACACAACCAATCTCCACTCCTTATGAAGTAGGAGCCGGGCCTGCCTTCGCGATGCCGCTTCGGCATAAGCAGGGGTAGTTGGATGGTATTACCCCTTGTATAGGTGATTGTTAAAATTGGTGGATACATCACATGAACCACTCCAAAATCGCTTACGCGTACAAAAAATGAGCACTCCGTGGGAATCGTTTCATTTCGCTGTCGCTCCATGTTTAGAAGATGAGCGCTCGGAGCCCCTTAAAAAGCCACACTTGATCCCGATACTTCGGCGATGGGGACTAGGTCCCGCACAACCAACTATTTATACTTGACACGACACTAAAGTCTTTTGAGTATGATGATTGGTTTTATCGTAGCGCAGTTAGCAACTGACTTCATTTCTCTGCTGATAACAATACTTTCTGCATACCTCTGTTTCGGCTATATTCCTGCCGTAAATCTGTAAAATATTTTCAACGATCACGAATTGAGCACTCAATCCACATACACTAAAACGGAACGGACCATCGGCTTTTTCGGAGCCCTCGGGATCGGCGTGGGCGCCATGGTGGGAGGGGGGATCCTGGCACTGGCAGGGGTGGCCTTCGTGGCCTCAGGTCCGTCGGCCATTCTGGCTTTTCTGCTGAACGGGCTTATCGCATTTGTAACAGCACTCAGCTTTGCAGAAATGGCCTCTGCCAACCCGCAGTCGGGCGGAACCTATACCTATGCCAAAAAGGCTCTTTCTCTCCAGGTGGCTTTTGGAGTGGGATGGATCGTCTGGTTTGCATCGCTGGTAGCCGCCGTACTTTATGCTCTTGGTTTTGGAGCATTTGCCATTTTTGCCCTGCAGCAGATCCCCATGGACTGGATAAGCTCATTTACCGGACGTAGATTTGCAGCTGTTTTACTCGCCCTTGCAGCCATCGGCTTCTATACCTGGAAAATGATCCGCAGCAGCGCAACCGGCGGACTCATTGTGAATGTGGGTAAACTGGCTGTATTCGCCTTTCTGATTGCCGGCGGACTCGCTGTGACGGTTCAGACTCCATTTTCACATATCCGGAACAGCCTCGACCCGTTCTTTACCGAGGGCTTTTCGGGAGTGATTGCAGCGATGGGATATACCTTTATTGCCTTGCAGGGTTTTGACCTGATTGGTTCGGCGGCAGGAGAGATCAAGACCCCGGAAAAAATTATACCGAAAGCGATGGTGGGTACACTTGCTGTGGGCCTTGCGGTATACATTCCGCTGCTTTTTGTGATGTCGACCGTGGGGGTGCTCCCGGGCAGTTCCATATCGGAACTCAGTGCAGCCAATCCTGAAACGGCCCTGGCTGTGGCAGCTCAGAATTACCTCGGGGCATTTGGTTTTTGGCTGGTTTTGATTGCAGGTATCTTTTCAATGTTGTCGGCACTGCAGGCGAACCTGTTCGCGGCTTCCCGCATTGCTTTAAAAATGTCGGTCGACCGAACGCTTAATCACCAGCTATCTAACATTCATGAAAAATTCGGCACCCCGGTTACTTCCATTCTGGTAACGGCCGGCATCGTTTCTCTGCTGGTAATAATTCTGCCCGATGTGGCTGCGGCGGGTGCAGCATCCAGTCTGATTTTTCTCATTACCTTTGCTCTGGCACACGTTATCATGATGCTGATGCGTAAAAGGTCATACAAAGAGAGTGAAACCTTTCGTGCACCTTTTTATCCTTACCTCCCGATTGCGGGCGGCATTGCATGTATTTCACTGGCCCTGTTTCAGGCCATCGTGGTACCGGCAGCCGGAATTATTTCACTGATCTGGTTATTGATTGGTGCGGTTCTGTTTGTATCATTTTTCGTGAAAAAAGCGGAAGTCATCGAGGCTTCCGAACAGGCACTGGATCCTGACCTGGTTCGTCTGAAAGGGCTGAGCCCGCTTGTACTTCTTCCCGTAGCTAACCCCGCCAATGCAGAGTCGATGGTGTTTGTGGCCAATGCGCTTGCACCGCCGGTGGTGGGACGCGTTCTGCTTCTTTCCATTGTGATACCCAGCAGTGAGAAAGACGACCTTGATCGACGCCTTGCAAGCAACAGGGATGTAAACGCACAGGCACTGAAAGCCTCATTTGATGCCGGTTTACGGCCCGACTCTCTCACAACTATCGCCGATCATCCCTGGGAAGAGATTGAGCGGGTTGCAAGGGTACACAACTGCCGGAGTTTGCTGCTGGGACTGAGTGATCTGAACGATATTGAAACCAGCCAGAACCTTGAAAAACTGGTGAAGAATGTGAAATCGGATGTTGTGGTCTTTCGACAGCCTTACACCGGCTGGAAGATTACGGAAGTTAAGAAGGTACTGATTCCCGTAGCCGGTCTCAGCAGCCACGACCCGCTTCGGGCAAGGGTGGCGGGGAGCTTATGGAGGGCTTCAAAGCCAGAGTTCACGTTTATTCAGATCCTGCCGCCGAATACGCCGCAAAGCACCATCCGGAAAAATGAAGCCGCCCTTGCAAGATTTTCCGGCCGAATAATCCCCGGAACCTCTCAGAACCTTGTTGTTACAAGCAGCAACGTAACGGAAGAACTTGTAAGACAGGCCGAAAACCATGACCTGGTAATTATGGGATTAGGTAAACCGGGTCCGCGGGAAAAGGCCTTCGGTGCCGTAGCTCTTGAACTGGCTGAGAAAACCAATACAGCGCTCATTTTCATCAGCAAGAAATAATCAGTTAAAAACACAAGTCATAAGAAGCACAGGCTGTATCAATGCGCACCGATTCTATTTCTTCATGATACCCGATAAAACGTTTTCCTGTCACCGGAAGGTTATCAAGGTTTACCTGGCCTTCATCTACAGGGCCTATATGCAGATATTCGATATAAATGATATCGGTGTCGAGCTCAAAGCATCTGAGAGGAAGCGGAAGTGCCTCTGAGATGACCTCCTGAGGTCTGAAAGAGAAACGTATGAACTCCCGGTTGTTTTCATCAAAAAAGCTTTCCTGAAGGGTAGTGACCTGGGTTTGATAGATTTCACCGTCGTATTCAACCGCGAACAGCGGGGTAATGCGCCCGCCATTCAAAGGCCCGATTTC
>PWWL01000401.1 GCA_003561515.1 Balneolaceae bacterium | reverse complement strand
AGCCGGGTTTCATGTGATTATTGACAAACCGCTGGCTTTTTCACTTGATGAGGCAAAAGAGCTTAAAAAAGTGGTGGAAGAGACGGGCCATGTTCTGGCGCTCACGCATACCTACACCGGTTACCCGATGATCAAGGAAGCGCGTGAATATGTGAAATCAGGAAAGCTTGGAAAGTTGAGGAAGGTGTATGTGGAGTATCCTCAGGGATGGCTGGCAACGCCGCTTGAGGAGGAGGGAAATAAGCAAGCCTCCTGGCGAACAGACCCTTCAAAGTCGGGCGAAGGTGGGGCTATTGGGGATATCGGCACGCATGCCGCAAATCTGGCTGAGTATGTTTCCGGTGCCCATATCACCAAAATTTGTGCCCATGTTAACATAACCGTGTCTGGACGAAAACTTGATGATGATTCAGCTGCATTGCTCAAATTCGGCAACGGTGCCAGCGGCGTACTAATGGCAACTCAGATTGCAGCCGGTGAGGAAAACGACCTGAAGTTGCGCGTTTACGGGGAGGAGGGAGGCCTGGAATGGACCCATACGGATCCCAATACCCTGCTTTGGAAACCGCTGGATCAGCCCACTCAAATCCTGAGGGCGGGAACCGGATATCTCTCGGAAGCGGCACAGGTCAATACGCGTCTGCCGTCAGGCCACCCTGAAGGCTATCTCGAAGCGTTTGCCAACATTTACGTGGCGTTTCATGATGCCGTTCAGGATTTTAAATCAGGCAAATTCAAATCAGCCCAAGATTACGACTTTCCAAATGTGGATGACGGTGTGCGCGGAATGGCATTTGTTGTAACCATGGTTGCTTCGAATAAGTCAGACAAGAAATGGACTGAGTTTGTAGTGTAGTATGGAGCGTTGATTAAGTCCCCCTTTGAAGGGGGAGATGAGTGAGCGCTGAGCGAACTCACTGGGGGATGATCGGGGGCGTTGAGACGGACCATGTATTAATTTTGGATTCGAAGCCTCTCTTCCCCCTCGTCTCACGACCGCTGTGGGTCTGAATGCATTTGGACATGCCCCTTCATACGGACTATTTTCAACATCCTGGCCCATTATGAACCAACCCTAACCCCTCCTTGCCCCGCAAGGGATCCCGTTGGGGAAAAAGGAGGGGAATTCATTGCAAAGCATGTATTTTTAACTTCAAATTTAATTAAACCAACATGAAATCAGTTAAAGGACCCGCCATTTTTCTGGCGCAGTTTGTAAGTGATGAACCTCCGTTTAATGACATTGTAGCCATATGTAAGTGGGCAAAATCGCTGGGTTATAAGGGAGTGCAGATTCCCACCTGGGAGTCGCGCCTGATTGACCTGAAGAAGGTGGCTGAAAGCATAACCTACGCAGAGGAGTACAAGGGAAAGATTGAAGCAACCGGTGTGCAGATCACCGAGCTCTCAACGCACCTGCAGGGACAGCTTGTGGCGGTTCATCCGGCTTACGATGTGATGTTTGATAATTTTGCCCCCAAAGAGGTGCACGGTAAGCGGAATGAGCGGCAGAAGTGGGCAGTAAACCAGCTCAAGATGGCAGCTCAGGCAAGCGGCAATCTTGGATTAAATGCACACGCTTCGTTTTCAGGGGCATTGATGTGGCATACGGTTTACCCCTGGCCGCAGCGTCCGGCCGGACTTGTGGAAGACGGCTTTGCGGAACTGGCGCGACTCTGGAAGCCAATTCTGAACGAGTTCGACAAGCATGGCGTGGATGTATGCTACGAGCTGCATCCGGGCGAGGACCTTCACGACGGCATCACATACGAAAAGTTCCTGGAAGCCACCGGCAATCACCCAAGGGCTAGAATCTTGTACGATCCCAGCCACTTCCTTCTCCAGCAGATGGATTACCTTGCTTTTATTGATATTTACAAGGATTATATAGAATCTTTCCATGTTAAGGATGCCGAGTTTAACCCAACCGGCAGGGCCGGAGTGTATGGCGGCTACCAGGGCTGGGTGGATCGACCGGGGCGCTTCCGTTCAATTGGCGACGGACAGATCGATTTCCAGGGGATTTTCACTAAGCTGAGTCAGTACGGCATCGACTGCTGGGCGGTACTTGAGTGGGAGTGCTGTATCAAGCATCCCGAGCAGGGAGCCGAAGAGGGAGCTCAGATCATCCAGGATCTCATTATCCGCGTTACCGACAAAGCATTCGACGACTTTGCCGGTGCCGGCAGCGACGAAGCCCTGAACCGGAAGATTCTGGGAATTGAGTAAGAGCCTGATCCGATGACTTCCCGTCATCGGATGAGTTTTTTTGGTTTTACAGGATTCTCAAATCACTTGAGAATCAGATCACGATTCAGATTCAGAGCTCTATAGTTTCAGTGAGCATGATATCTCGAGAAGAGTTGCCGACCTGAATTTGGTAGGATCCAGATTCAAACACCCATTCCAGCTGTTCCGGATGGAAGTAGGAAAAAGATGTCTCATCCAGTTCAATTTCAACTGTGATCGAGGCTCCAGCGTCCAAATGCACTTTTTCAAATCCTTTCAGTTCACGGACCGGTCTGTCTACAGAAGGATTCTCATGGTGCACATATACTTGAATTACTTCGGCACCTTCACGGTCACCGGTATTTGTAACGGTTGTGCGAACTGTTACCAAATCATCGTTTATTGAAAGGTCCATGTCAGAGAATTCAAAAGAAGTGTAAGAGAGTCCAAATCCGAATGGGAAGAAAACATCCCTTTCATGGGTATCGAAATACCGATAGCCAACATAAATGTCTTCGGTGTACCGGACTGTGTTTTCACCTGGAAATTCACCAATAGAATGAGATGGATAATCCATGTGAGAATTTGCAAAGGTCATAGGGAGTTTGCCCGATGGGTTCACTTTACCAAACAGGATCTCTGCAAGAGCCGTGCCGCCCTCCATACCCGGGTACCAGGCATGAACGTAGGCTCGGGTGTCTGGAAGCCAATTTTCCATCTCTACGTTGCTTCCGCCCATTAGAACAACCGCGGTATTACTGTTCACACTATTGATTTCCTGTATTAGTTCTTCCTGGCCGAAAATCAACTTTAAATTTAATTTATCCCGTGCTTCGGCATCGTATGTTCCCTCGCCCCATGGCATCCCATCGTGTCCATGAATCCATCCACCTACATAGATTACAGCATCGGCTCTTTCAGCCAAAGCAATGGCTTCCTCCATGAGTTCTCTGTTAGCTGACTGTGCCAATTCAACATCTCTTACATTTTCTCTGGATTGAGACGCTGCATCGCCCCGTATATCTGCAAACAGGCTTTGATCGTAATATGGCTCGTATCCTTCAGCGTATATCACCTCAACGTCGTCTCCAACGAGACTCATTATACCCTCGAGGGGAGTGATTTCATAGAGCGGCCGAACCTGTGAACTGCCTCCTCTTTCTGCAAAAAGCCTTGTTGCGTTGTACCCGATAACTGCAAGTGTTTCTATCTCAGTTTTTTCAAAAGGCAGTAAACCGTCATTTTTTAGCAGCACAATGCCCTCACGCGCTACCTCAAGCGCAATTCTTTGATGTTCTTCCACATTTCGTTGGCCGGGACCATGGCCTGTTAATGCAGTGGTTCTGTACATTAACCGAAGTATCCGTCGCACTTTGTCATCCACATAACGTTCATCTATTTCACCGCTCTCAATCATTTCTTTTGCAGGACGAGCAAGGTAGAATTCTTCATAGACGGGGTTATCAAAATCACGCAGCAGTTCGGTACCCATTTCGATGTCTGTTCCATAGAGTAAGGCTTCACGCGTATCTTTCACCGATGCCCAGT
>PWWL01000169.1 GCA_003561515.1 Balneolaceae bacterium | reverse complement strand
TCCTGCACTTTATAGTCAAAATATTCTCTGTGGGCTTTTTCAATCTGAACCCTGAAAGCCTCTTGGTTTAGAAACACGACGTTTCCGGCACAACTGAGTTCCCGGCTGTTTTTTACACGAATAAGCTTATGAAGAGCTTCGCGAAGGTAGTGACTCAAATTCAAAACGGACGGCTCCGAACCACTTATAGTAACAGCACGTTTGTGGGCATCTGCAAGTATTACATGAAGAATCGTATTATCGAAATTTGGGTCGAGGTGATGGCCGTGAGTGTACCACTCGCCCGCATTGTGGTGTATTTCAACGCTGCCATGCCATTGCAGACCTCCAATAATCAGAGATGCACCCAGAAAATCAGGACCTTCTCCATTATTCCATTCACCGGTGTCCAAAATCTCAATTTCTTCACCAGCCACAGACTTGAGTTTGTTCGAATCAAACTCACGGTTTGCCCAAATCCATTGAAGCAATGATTCTCGGTATGTGTTCTTTCTCGTTTTCAAATATGTTAACCCCTTGCTCTTCTCTAAAAGATGACTCTTCGCGGTAATCATGACTGGCATGTTAGTGCCTGTCAATAAAGCTTTGATCTCGCAGAATAATCGTCTGCTTATTAAAACATTCTGCCTGGTGTACTAAAGATCGCACCAGTAAACAGTTTACGTTCGGTAGTTTATTTGATTTCTCTTTTTTGAAACGAAAACCGCCCACTCTAAGTAGGGTTTGTTCAGAACTTCAATTACTGACTTAGAAGTTACTGTTCATAAACTCCTGATTTTGGATTATCTTACTCCGAACATTTGTTGTTTGAATACTAAACTTAGGCATTGAATCGAAAATTATCGATACCAAACTAAGATTCTAATCTGCTGATGATATTACTTGATGGTAACCGTATTCAACGCACCCTAAAACGCATGGCTTATCAGATTGTTGAAGAAGCCCATGGTGCACCCATTCATTTGGTTGGCCTAAATAATCGCGGTTCTGTAATTGCTTTACGAATGAAGCAGGTTATTGAAAAAGCGACAGGCCAAAAATCACCGCTCGATCAGTTGAACGTGGATCTGGAAGAGACCTTCAGCTTTAAAAAGCTCCCTGAAGATAACCCGGTTCTTGTGTTAGTAGATGACGTAATTTTTAGCGGTAAAACACTGCAAAAAGCTATAGATAAAATCCCCGACTTAGATCATTTTCAAAAAATCTGTGTCGCTGTTCTGATAGATCGCGGACACAGAAAGTTTCCCGTTCACGCTGCGATTGTCGGCGTTCATATACCTACGAAACTGAACGAGCAGGTAAAACTTTTGCTAACCGATAAAAAACCCGACAAAGTAATACTTGAAAAAGTATAACTACTTAAAACCATAAATAACAGATTACTATATGAAAAAATTAATACTTTTCTCAATTCTTTTCTGGGTGCTGCATAATGTGTCTATTGCACAAAACGCACCTTCGGTACCCGATACGCTGTCTGGCTGGTCTCAGAGCTGGGAGGTGGGTTTAAACGGCTCTCAGGCATCGTATTCAAATTGGTCTCAGGGTGGAATTAACAACATAGCTGCTACTGGAAGCTCCGATTTCAGGGCTAAGTATAAAGAGAACCGTTTTTCCTACTCATTTCAGTTTGTATCCCGATTTGGTCAAACACGAATACAGGATGAAGGCGTAAGAAAAACCGACGATCGACTGGCCATCAGAAACCGTTTTCTCTACGACCTGGCTGACGATGGTTCTGACTTTAAACTTTTCGCAAACATCAATTTCCGGACCCAGTTCGCCGAAGGTTTTGACTACGGCGGAGGCCCCAATGACACTGATCTGCTGATATCCAACTTCTTCGCCCCTGCCTACTTCAACCAAAACGCCGGTCTCGCCTATGTTCCAACCGATAATTTCTCATTCGAAGCCGGTTTTGGTATGCAGCAAACCATCGTGAGTAACAGCGAAGTTCGACAAACCAATCGTTACGGTGTGCCGGAGGGTGATAACATCAGAAATGAAGCGGGTATAACGCTTGCCGCTGCCTACAGCATGAGGCTTGCCACAAACCTAAGCTGGAGCTCTTCTGTAGAAACCTTCACCAGTCTCAATAAATCAGTAAGCAGTACCGATGTCTATTTTCTCAACCAGATAACGGGAAGAATAAATAACTTCATGAATGCATCCTTCAGACTCGATCTTGTCTATGATGATGACTTCTCGAATGAAATACAGGTTGCACAAGTACTTTCTATCGGAATCTCATTTATCCTGCTCTGATACGGTTTGAATAATTTTTCCCGATATCTGCCTCAACTTGAGAAAGCGCTGCGCTCACTCGATGCGTGGCGTTCTTCATATGGAGAAGTTGTTCACAGGGAACCCGATTCGGCAGAGGTTGAAAAAATTCTGACAGACCTGGTTTCACGCCTCGAAGGCAACTATCCGTTTCATCATCCGCAATACGCGGGCCAGATGTTGAAACCTCCCCATGCCCTGGCATGGCTGGCCTATCTGCTAACCGCCACTATCAATCCGAACAACCACGCCCTGGACGGCGGACCGCCTACATCGGAAATGGAAAGGGAGTGTGTGGATCGGCTCGCGGAGATGTGCGGCTACCCGAAACCCCGACTGGGCCATCTCACATCGGCCGGCACCATCGCCAACCTGGAAGCACTCTTCGTGGCTCGTGAAATCCATCCCGGTAAGGCGATTGCGGCCACGGCGGGCGCACATTACACCCACAGGAGAATGTGCCACGTGCTTGGCGTTTCTTTTATTGAAATACCCGTGGATGCTGATGGCAAACCCGACATGGGCACCCTGAACAGCATGGCCAGCGACATCGGAACTCTGGTGGTTACGATGGGTACTACCGGCCTTGGCACTGTGGAACCTCTCGCGCAGCTCCAGTTATGGGCAACAGATCATGGAATCCGAATTCATGTAGATGCTGCCTACGGAGGATTCTTCACATTGATTTCGGAACATCTCGACTCCCCGGCCGACTGGGACGCTCTTCACCTGGCCGACAGCATTGTAATTGACCCGCATAAACACGGGCTTCAGCCCTATGGGTGCGGCAGCGTGTTATTCAAGGATCCCGCCGCCGGCCGGTTCTACAAACACGATTCACCCTACACCTACTTTACCTCCGGCGACCTACATCTGGGCGAGATAAGCCTTGAGTGTTCAAGGGCCGGAGCTTCAGCCGCAGCCTTTTGGGCAACCCTGCAGCTGCTGCCGCTAACCATGGATGGACTTGGGAAGGTGCTGATGAGTACCCGAAATGCCGCCATGGATTTTGCCGGACTTGTTAGAAAAAGCACCCGGTTTGAGATTTATGCCGAACCTGAGCTTGATATCGTTGGCTATTTCAGAATACCTGAAGCTAAATCGGTATCCGAAGTGAGCCGGCTAAACAAGGAAGTGTTTGATCAAGGAATGAAAAAACCGAGTCATCTGGGATATCACCTCAGCTTGTTCAAGCTGTCGTCAGATCATTTCACTGAAAAATTCCCGGACTACAGGGCAGACAGTGAAACGGTCACAATACTCAGAAGCGTGTTTATGAAAGAGGAGCATGAAGAGTTCATCGACGAGCTTGCAGAAAGAATTGGTCTTTGATGAATCTGCGACTCTTACTCTAAAATCTTCGCGCCAGAACCGCTACATCCCTTAGAACCGATCGCCTGCCGTTTGCGCTGTTATAGGCGTCCAGATGGATGATGTAGATACCCACTCGGTTTCGCTGACCGTCGTCAGAAAGCCCGTCCCAAATTAAACTGCCGGAAATCCCGGCCGGAATACCGTCGGCCAGCGTTCTTACCAGCCGCCCATACCGGTCAAAAACCCTCACCCTGATCAGGTAATCATGTTCGTCGAGATCGTACTGTATGAACAGCCGGTCGTCGAAACCGTCATCATCGGGTGAAAACGGATTTGGTGAAAGCGTTAAAGTGCCTGCCTGTGATTCGGCGCCTCCGACTTCGGGCAGATCCTGGTAAATCGAATTCTCTCCGCCCGGAGTGCCGCCAAGCGGATTAACAGACGAACTCCAGTTTTCTGAATCGTTGCTGCCCATCTTCGGATGAATGCGCTCGAGCGAAATACCCAGCGTGGAGATTAGATTTGGGTTGTGCCACTCAGGCATGTAGTGAACCATGTCGATCACAGAACCGGTGCTGTCGGCAAGGTACACCTCCCGGCCCGAGTTGAACAGGCTCAGCGTTGATCGATGCACCCGAAGCCCCCTCCCGTCGACTGAAGCATCAAGTCCAAAAAAGATTCCCGTCCTGCTTTCACTCAGTTGCACTTCTATCGGCTCCGGGTAAATCACCAGGTACCCGCCGGGCTTCAGATATCTGTGGTCGGTTGATGCAGGTGAGATAACCGTGACATCTCCGTTTTCATCAGGTTCATCATGCAGATAGATCCCTTCGAGGGAAACGCTGTACACTTCGCGATTGTAGATTTCAAGATATTCCGACTGATCGGGAATACCATCGCGGTTGTCGACCAGCGGCCTGTACATGATCTCATTGAACATCAGACTTCCGGGTTTCAGAGGCTTTGCAACGGGAGCCTGAACAGAAAGGGTGATATCCGATTCGTTTCCGATCAGGTTTTCTGCCAGCAACATCCACTCTTTGTGCGGGGATATTGGAGGAGCATCAATCACAACCCTGCGGGCATTGCCTGTTTCAAACATAATGATGTTGAGTGAATGACTGCCAATAGTAAAACGGGTTTCAGGCACTAGATTTATCTCCCTGTCAAAAATTACCTCTATGGAATCTATATGGAAAAGATTGGCAAACACAATATCAGGGCCTGTAAAATGAGTGTCGTTTGTTTTTGCAGTTAATGAAGAGACCGATATGCCCGCGCACATCAGTAAAATTGCGACACAGTGATACGGTTTTCTCATGATGTGTAAAACCTATTTCGACATGAACTCTCTGCTTCAAAAAGAAATGGGGAGTGCGGGGTCAGCCGCAATCCCCATAAGGACATTGAGAAATGTGCTCATTCATTTCTCAATAATTGCTCTTGTGTATCGTGTTCTCATATGTATGAACCAAAAAAGTGAAATCCCTTACAGTTTTTTTTTAATTTTTTTCGGTATTGTGAAGTAAACTAAAAACCGCCTTAACGCTCATGAAACGACGATCTGTACCCTTCGAAATCCCAAATGTGAACCACGGCTTTGTGGTTGTGAAGGGGTTATTTCAGTTAAAAGACCAAAAGATTGTGCTAGAATTTGATGAACGCGACGGATTTGTCGGCTTTATGAAGTCGGATGTAAAGGAGATAGAAGTGCCTTTTTCGGAGATCGATTCCATCAGCGGGGCCAAAAAGTGGTTCTCATACCGAATTGAGGTTGCGGCCTCTTCCATGAAAACGTTTCAGGATATTCCGGGGGCGGAACAGGGTAAGCTGACCCTGAAAGTTCAGAGGAAAGATCGTAGCACCGCACAAGAGGTAGTTACCAACGCCAGGCTCAGGCTCTCTGAGTACAAACTGAATCAGCTTGAGCACGAGTAAAAGCTAAATTTAAACGGCAAAGATCTGGCTCTCATCCCTGAACGCCTTAAACTCGAGAGCGTTTCCACTGGGATCGAGCAAAAACATAGTGGCTTGCTCACCAGGCTCACCCTCAAAGCGAATATAGGGTTCGATAATAAATTCCACACTGTGAGACTTGAGCCGCTCCGACAGCTCCTCGAACTGCTCCCACTCAAGAATAACCCCGAAATGCTTTGCCGGCACAGCATGGCCGTCAACTTCGTTTGAGGCCGACTTACCGGCATCTTCGGGGCTGAGATGGGCCACTACCTGGTGGCCCCAAAAGTCGAAATCGATCCACTTATCTGAACTGCGCCCGGTTTTACACCCCAACACATCCTTGTAGAAGGTGAGCGTACTGTTTATCTCTTTAACGGGAAATGCGAGATGAAATCTTGGAACTGCCATTGTATAGTTGCTTTGAAATGAAGTGGATTTTGTGCAATCCGAAATTAGGAAAAAGCGGAATCAGTTTGCACTGCAATGAACCGGAAAGCTGAAAAGCCGGTTTATTCTGGAAAGTTAACTATCAAAAAAACAGCATGGATCTCCAAAAATATATGCAGGCGGCGATTGATATTGCCGGGAATCACAAAACACCTTTCGGAGCCGTAATTGTAAAAAACGGCGATATTTTGATCCGGTCAGCCAATCAAACAAAGCAGTTAAACGATGCAACAGCCCACGCGGAGGTATGTGCCCTTCGCGAGGCAGGCAAGCTGCTTGGTTCGGCAAGGCTTACGGGCTGTTCGCTCATAACCACGTGCGAGCCTTGCCCGATGTGCATGAGTGCAGCCATATGGGCCGGAATTGATGAAGTCGTATACGGCTGTTCCATCGCTGAAATATCCAGGTTTATGTTTCAGATAGATTTGAACTCAGAGCAGATTTTGAAGGCCTCGGGTAGAAACATGGCATTGAGGGGTCATTTTATGGCTGAAGAATGCAAAACGCTGCTGACGGATTTTTCATAATCCGGCCCTCTTTCGAAAACTCTACTTCTCGTAGAGCTCATTGAAATGATTCTCGCCCTCGGGTTGGCCAATTAATATAATTTCATCGTCCATCTTCAGTACCCTGCCAGGCTCTGGGCCCACCACTAAACCCGATTCGCACTTAATGGCCATCACCGTACAGCCGGTTTGCTTACGGATATCAGACTCGATCAGGCTCTTATCAGCAAGGCTTTTATTCACTTTATGATTAAATATATTGAGCCCTTCTGCCAGAATAACCTCCTCCTGACCTTCCAGAATATTGAAGATCGAATTTGAACCCATTGAAGCATACGACATTACAAAATCGGCGCCAGCGCGGTGTAGTGTGTTGACATTCTTTTCGTATGTGGCCCGGCTTATAATCTGCATGTCGGGGCTCAGGCGCCGGCAGTAGATTGTGAGGTAGATGTTTATATCATCACTGTGAGTGGTAATGAGTGCAGTATGAGCTTCTTCAAGACCTGCTTTTTTCAGCACTTCATGGTCAGCGGCGTCACCAAGTACATATTTCTCTTTGTCACGAATGCGTGCGGGATCCTTATCTACAATCCGGTAATCGATCTGACGCTCCGAAAGTGATTTTGCCGCTGCGCGGCCAACCCGCCCGGCACCTATTATGATGACAGGCTTATCGGATACATGGTAGATGCTAACAAGCTCATCATATGCCCTGAGGTGCTCAACTGTACCTGCAAGCACCAGCACACTTTTGTCCGTAATGATAGTGCCGGGAAGTGGCTGCTTGAATTTTCCCCTTTCCCACATGCCCACCACGTTCGCACCCGTAATTTCCCGAAGCTTACTTTCGGCCAGGGTTTTGCCGATCAGGGGAGTACCCTGGGCAGTTGCCTCGCCTATCACCAATTCGTCGATATGGCCAATCACGTGAACTCTTGCATTTCCACCGAGTGTTCTCCGTGCCAGTGACCTGCCCAGTATTTCACCCACTTTAAGAACCTGGTTGGCACCCGCCATCTGGAGAATATCGACCGAATCGGATGAGGCAGCCGTAGCAACTATTTTTACATCTTTGGTGAATTCACGAACTGTAAAAGCAATGTTGGTATTTACCATATCGCTATTAGTTGCAACCACCAGGCTTGCATGCTGAATGTTCAGACTATTATACGTATCAAAATCCGTGGGATCTCTATTCACCACCTTGTATCCAAAGTCCGATAAATCGACTGCTTTTTGGAGATCGGGCTCAAGGATTGTGTAATCGATTTTATTGGAATTCAGCTTTCTTACCAAGGCTTCACTAACGGCATCCAGATTTGTGATGATAACATGATCCCTGGTATTATCGGGAATTTGTTTGGGCGCCCTGGCCTCATTTTGCGCCTTCATCCAGGGAGCATAAAAGAACTCAATAAACGTAAAGGGCAGCATCACCAGCAAAAACAGGACGCCCGTAAAAAGAACGAACATTGAATAGAGCCTGCCGAGGTCGGTTGTAAAAACAATATCACCGTATCCCAGAGTAGACATGGTTACAAGTGCCCAATAAAAGCCGGAGACCCAAGAATGCTCGTCTGCAATTCCCTCATAAACAGCTACAAAATGGAAGGCAACCGAATAGAACACGTAGACCAGAAACAGAACCGAGATAAATTTCAGCAGTTTCCACACATTTGTCTTGGTTCGTCTGTTGCTGAAGAAATGGGAAAGTTGCGATGTTACAAATTTCAAATTAGGCGAAGTGAAGTACAGGTTTAAATTGCGTTGTAAAATATTTCAAATATCCTGCTAAAAAAAGTAAGATTCGAAAATTTCACTCCTTACACATTGGCAATTCACACCCTGAAATAGTTACTTTTGAAGTCTTATTACATCCCGAATATTCTTTGCACAGAAAGTGTTACGTACAATATCTGCTGTTTTTTTACTGCTATTGCTCTCTTACGGATACGCTGAAGCCCAAAGTACCAGCCGCTTAGCACCCATACCCAACGTGTACCTCGACTGTGGCTCATGCGATGTGAATTACATACGTACCAACATCACTTTTGTAAACTATGTGAGAGATCAGGACGACGCAAGTATTTACTTGTTAATTACTGATCAGCGTACAGGAGGCGGTGGCCGTGAATTTACCCTCATATTTTCAGATATCGGCAATGAGCAGGCTCGATCCGACACTTTAAGATACTCATCGTCGAGTACAGACACGGGAGATGAAAGAAGAATGGGGCTGAACCGATACATCAAAATCGGGCTGGTACCTTTCGTAACGAATACCGTTGCCATGCGATCCTTAAATATTCTTTACGAAGCCCCCTCTGATGAAACAGCCGTTGATGATGATGAAATTGATGATCCATGGAACAATTGGGTTTTTGATGTAAATGTACGCTCAAACATCAACGGACAGGAACGAGAATTTAACTTCGGGCTCTTCAGCGGTTTTGAAGCTGAAAGGACCACACATATCTGGAAAATTCGTGGGCGCATGCGGGGCGAAATAAACAGAAGAAATCTCGAACTGAGCGACCGTACGCTCAACATCAATCGCGATTGGGGTAACACCTGGGGTATGGTCGGGTACAGTATCAGCGATCACGCAACCGTGGCGCTCTTTGGAAGCGCGAATTTTTCGAGGCCAAACAATATCGCGCTCAGCACATACATTGCACCCGCATTCGAATACAATTTTTTCCCGTATAACGAATTTCAGGAGAGGCGTTTCGTGGTTCAATACCAGATTACACCCTTGTACCGCCGTTACTTCGATACCACAATTTTTCTGAAAGATGAAGAGTTGATTATGTCGCAGGAACTGAGCGCCCGTTTGCGCTACGACCAGCGATGGGGAAGAATTGATATCAGAGCTTCAGGAAAGCACTTTTTCCACGATTCCTCCATCAACCGGTTCGAATTCAACCCCTCATTCAATATACGGATCATCAGAGGCTTATCGGTGAATCTCTCAGGCCGCTACCGCATCATCAACGATCAGCTATCGCTTAGGCTGCCATCAGACGTGGATCCAAACGATCCGGAATCTATTCTGCGTGGTGTTCAAAGGCCAACTTCTTACGATTACAGAATCTCTTTCGGGCTCTCATACACGTTTGGTTCAATTTATAACAACATTGTAAACCCGCGGTTCTAATACTTAATTTTTCTCCCACACAGGGCCTGACTCATTACTCCAGTACAATATAAATTCTAAAGGAAACGCAGTTAACCATCAGTTTGTCAGTATTATCGTTTCCGCAGCATTGTTTGTATCTTTCCTGAATGAAAACCGACATCCTAAACGCAGTTAAAAAGAGAGACCTGAAAACCCTCTCAAAAGCCGAACTCGCTGATTTTTTAAGCGGTCTAGGCCTTGCCTCATACAGGAGCGACCAGGTGTTTCAATGGCTTTACCAAAAGGGAGTACACTCTTTTGATGAGATGACCAACCTTTCGAAAGAACTTCGGGCAAGGCTTCCAGAACTTGCTGAAATCCGCCGCCTCACCGTTTTTAACCGACAAGAGTCGAAAGACGGTACCATAAAATTTTTGTTTCAGCTTGATGATCCCAACGACTACAAGGTTGAAGCCGTGCTGATCCCGGATTTCTATCCCGACGGCGCCGCAAACCGGCTTACCGTTTGTGTTTCATCGCAGGTGGGATGCATGTTTGGCTGCTCGTTTTGTGCCACAGGTAAAATGGGCTACTTTCGAAACCTCTCGCATGGTGAAATTGTAGACCAGGTGCAAATCATCAATGAAATTGCTGAAGAGAGGTTCGGCAAGAAAATCACAAATATTGTGTACATGGGCATGGGAGAACCGCTGCACAACTACAAAGCCGTGGTGGAGTCGGCTAAGATCATTTCCGATCCAATGGGCATAGATCTTGCACCGCGCAGAATCACGATTTCAACGGTGGGTTTAACAAAGCAGATTAAACAACTGGCCGATGAAGATACCGGAGTTAATCTTGCCGTGTCGCTGCACGCCGCCGATGATGAAAAGCGGAACAAAATTATGCCGATCAATGAGTCCCTGAATCTGGAAAAGCTGGAAGAGTCGGTAAAATATTACTTCTCTAAAACGCAGAAACCTCTTACCTACGAATACCTTTTATTCGATGAGTTCAATGATTCGCAGCAGGATGCGCTGAACCTTGTTAAAATAGCCCGGTGGGCACCCTCAAAAGTGAACATCATTATGTATAACAACGTGGCAGGTGTTACGCTGAAACGGGCGAGAGAGGAACGGCTGAACAGGTTCATGAAAACCCTGACCGACAACGACGTAACTGCCACCGTTCGCAGAAGCCGCGGTGACGATATTGATGCCGGCTGCGGCCAGCTTGCTATCCGCGAGGGACAGCAGAAAGGGAAGAGTTTGGTGAAATAGACTCTCTCTAGTCTTGAGTCGTGAACCCTGAGTCGTGAGGTTCTCAGGACTCACGACTCACAACTATCAATGTATCAAATTGAACATCCTTCCCACTCTGGGCAAAAATCTTTCCCCATCCCAGGAAAAGTAAATCATGCCCGCTTTTCCAATCACATGGTCGTCGGGTACAAATCCCCAAAAACGGCTATCTTCACTGTCGTCGCGGTTATCACCCATCATGAAGTAATAGTCTTTTTGAATGGTATATCTGTTTGTCTCCTCTCCGTTGATGACGAATGTATCACCATCGCGCCGAACCGTGTTGCGTTCGTACCTCTCGATTATATCCTGATAGATATGCCAGTTGTCTGAAGAGAGTTCTATCTGCTGCCCGCTGTAGGGAACCGTAAACTCGCGCATGTGATCATGGTTGTTGAACCCTCTCGAGAAGTTAAACCCTCTGCGGTTGAAAATGTCAAACTCCTCCGGCAGAATATATTTTTCTACCTGTTCCACTTCGGGCCACGCAGCAATATCACCTGCAACTGAAGGCGTCATATTTATGATGTAACCGCCGTTACCCGATTGTAACACACTGCCTCCCATCTCTCTGATCCTTGCGGAGCTTAATCGTACACGGTCTCGCGCCGTAACCCTGTAATTATACATCAGGGTCTCAAATTGCTCGGATAACTCGCCATTTATATAGAGCAGCTTATTGGAAATTTCAACGCGATCGCCCGGTATTCCTACAGCCCTTTTTATGTAATTCGTTTTTACGGATACCGGTGCAACATCGATCGGATAATTAAATACCACGATATCATCACGTTTGATTTCAGAATATCCCGGTATTCTGAACCAGGGCACATTTACACCGGGAACATAGATATCGGTGAAAGGTACCGAGAGAGTCATGGGTGTTCGCGGGCCATACGCTAATTTAGTCACGATTAAAAAATCACCCGTCAGAAGAGTTTTTTCCATCGATGGAGTAGGAATTCTATAGGCCCCAAAGAAAAAAGTACGCAGTATAATCGCTGCTATTGCAGCCCAAATTAGCGCATCGAGCCATTCACGCGCCCAATGCTTTGCCTTGGCATCTTCTGCCATTTCTTTTTTACTGTTTCCAGATTCCCAAAACCGCTTTTTTTTGGTGAGATCCTTTTTTCTGCTCAACGCTTTGTGTGATAGTTAGTTAAAATGTCGCCGGCCTGTTGATGGTCTCATGACTAAACTCGCCGTTTTTGTACTCTACCTTATACCATTGATCCCGTTCAGGAGAAAAAAAGTAGTCGCTAAATGGAGCCAGCTCGCCTACCTCATTCATCAATTTTCGATTCAGCGTACGCTTAACCTGCGGCATCAGGTCAATATATCGGCTTGCACCCACATAAACGAGGCCGTTTTCAAATGGCCCGTCCAGATCGAGGATCATGAGAGGCACTTCACCGTCAATGATAAACCAATATTCGAACTGCACAGCTTTTCCCGGACGGAAATTGTTGTTGATAAGGTCTTTGATGGTTTGCGTGGGTTCACCGAAAACTGCCTGCAATCTTGATCGCAGCTCAACAGTAGGAATCCGATCGATTGTAGTAGGATTATAGAGTCCTTGCCCTGTCCAGCTGATGTCGGCAAACATACGCTCGAACTGTGCACGTTCGTGAGGTTCGACTTTATTGAACTGCGGATCGTCGAATTGAGCATATGCTGCAGTTGAAACAAATACCAGTAAAAGGGTGAGAGTTAATTTTCTGATCATCATCATTTTTACATTATCGTTCATCATCGTCCATAGAAAGAACTGCGAGAAATGCTTCCTGTGGGATTTCAACGGTTCCCACCTGCTTCATCCTTCGTTTTCCTTCTTTCTGTTTTTCTATAAGCTTCCGCTTTCTGGTAATATCACCACCATAACATTTAGCAGTTACGTCTTTACGCAGCGCGCGAATCGTATCCCGTGAAATAACCCGCGATCCGATAGCGGCCTGTACAGCTACTTCAAACTGCTGCCGGGGGATAAGTTCCTTTAGTTTGGCACAAATCTTTCGCCCCTGGTAATACGCCTTATCCCGGTGAGTGATGCTTGAAAGCGCATCTACCTGCTCACCGTTCAACAGGATATCCAAACGCACAAGATGGCCTGTTCGGTATTCGAGAAGTTCGTAATCTAATGAGGCGTAACCGCGTGTACCGCTTTTTAGCTTGTCGTAAAAATCGAACACCACTTCGGCCATTGGCAGTTCATAGGTTATCTCAACCCTGTTATTCTGCATAAAATGCTGGTTCACATATACTCCTCGGCGATCCTGACAGAGCGACATTACCGGCCCGATGTAGTCGGCCGGAGTAATAATACTCGCCTTTATGTAGGGCTCCCAAACCTTATCGACCTTTCCGGCATCGGGCATTTCACTGGGATTGTCGACGCCGATTCGTTTTCCATCTTCTGTATCTATCTCATAGCGGACGTTCGGGACGGTAGTTATGATATCTATATTGAATTCCCGGTCGAGGCGCTCCTGAACAATTTCCATGTGAAGAAGGCCCAGAAAACCCGCCCTGAAGCCGAAACCGAGAGCTTTTGAGGTTTCCGGCTGGTAGGTTAAGGATGCATCGTTTAGCTGAAGCTTTTCAAGAGCCGATCGAAGGTCTTCAAAATCTTCTGAGTTGGTAGGAAAGATCCCGCTGAAAACCATCGGCTTCACTTCCTTGTACCCGGGTATCGGGCTCTCAGCCTTGGGTTTCTGATGTGTAATGGTATCCCCTACCTTTACGTCCTGTAAAGATTTAACGCTTCCGATCACATACCCAACCTCACCGGCCTTAAGCTCGCCGGTTGGTTCTTTCTTTAATTTCAGAAAGCCAATCTCCTCCGCATCGTACTCCTTTCCGGTAGCCATGAAAAGGATATTATCGCCTTTCTTTAACGTACCTTCCATCACCCTCACATACGCGATGGAACCGCGATAGGTGTTAAAAATGGAATCAAAAATAAGCGCACGCAAAGGCTTGTCAACGTCTTGCGATGGAGGCGGAACCCGTTCTACAATGGCTTCAAGTAATTCATCAACACCCTCACCCGTTTTGCCCGAAACCCTGAGAATTTCTTCAGGATCACACCCGATCAAATC
>PWWL01000150.1 GCA_003561515.1 Balneolaceae bacterium | reverse complement strand
GCGGAACGTTTAATGGCTTCGCGTCTGTCGATATTCATGGTTCAATAACTATTACAGTGATGTGTAAATCGTGCACGTTCAGTTCACTGCTTCAGGCACCCCATGTTGCACAAAGTAATCCAATGGGCGAAACCGGAAGCACCCGTCAGCATACTAAAAAAGTTGGATGATTTCTCTTAAAATGCTCTGGCAGCTGAAGAACTCATCTGCATTACCTGATGATGATAACTTGGAACATGGATAGTGGTTGGCAGGTGTGATTTGGACATTACAAGGAGCTTTCCATGCCGGACAAGCTGTCCGGCGTACTTTAAGGGAATGATTATCCTTCTCCTCAATGTTGCCATTTTCGAATTGTCTAATATCGGTTTAATCCATACCTTTCGCGCGTGAACAGATCATTTTTTCATACTCACTCTCTTCATTATCACTGCCATCACGGCAGCCACGGGCATTTTGTGCATTAATCGCACTCTCTCCTTTTGTTACGCCCTGTTACCACGATCTTTTATCCATAATCCTGTTATTTATTGACCATTTTCTATGATGCGAACACTCGACTCAACTACCTCCCTACGTATAGCCGTACAAAAAAGCGGCCGTTTGACCGATAAAACACTGAACCTGCTCGAGGGCATCGGGCTTCAGTTTGATGATTACAAACGCAGCCTGCTGGTGAAATGCCGCAATTTCGACGTAGAACTGCTGCTGATCCGAGATGACGATATCCCCGAATATGTTGAGGATGGCGTGTGCGACCTCGGCTTTGTGGGAGCCAACACCGTAGCCGAAGATGAGGCCGACGTCACCATCCTTAGAGGACTCGACTACGGCGTATGCCGCCTCTCCATTGCAGCTCCCAAAAACGGCGGTATCAAAAAGCCGGAGGACCTGGCCGGCAAAAAGATCGCCACAAGCTATCCTGTAATCACCCGAAAATATTTTGAGCAGAAGGGCATTGACGTAAACATAGTGACGCTTTCGGGTTCGGTGGAAATCGCGCCCCGCCTCGAAATTGCCGATGCCATCACCGACCTGGTTTCGACCGGCGGCACGCTGAAAGCCAACGGACTGCTGGAGCTCGACACCATCTTCGACTCCGAAACACAGCTGGTACAGACCAACAAACCCCTTTCGGAAGGCAAGCAGCAGCTGATTGAAAGAATCCTGCAGCGGATCGAAGGCCACAAAAAAGCCGCCGAAAGCCGGTATATTATGATGAACGCACCGGCAGATGCCGTGCCTGCCATTAAGGAAATCATACCCTCACTGAAGAGCCCCACCGTAATGCCCCTCGCCGACAACGGCATGGTGGCCATCCACACGGTGATCCCGCTCTCCACTTTCTGGGATGTGATGGAAAACCTGAAAGAAGCCGGCGCCACTGGCATCGTGATGCTGCCGATTGAATCGATGATTGTTTAATTATAGAAATGAGTCGTGAGTCTTGAGTCGTGAGGACCTCAAGACTCACGACTCAAGACTCACGACTATGAAAACATACAACTACAACTCCCTCACCCCCGATGAGATCGCACAGCTCTGCCGGCGGCCAAAGATGGATTTTGCCTCGGTTTTTGGTCAGGTGCAGCCAATTCTCGACGACGTACAGAAACTGGGGGATGACGCCATCCGCGCCTACACGAAAAAATTTGACGGAATTGATCCCGATCCGTTCACGGTGAATCCGGAGGACCTGGAAGTAAACCTGCCCCCCGATGTGCAGCAGGTGCTCGATATTGCCATGAACAACATCTTCCGGTTCCACCGCGAACAGGTCACCTCCCCGATTGAAGTGGAAACGATGGAAGGAGTGGTTTGCAGCAGGGTGGCGAGGCCCATTGAACGGGTTGGCCTTTATATCCCCGGAGGCACGGCTCCGCTTCCTTCCACCGCGATGATGCTGGGAGTTCCGGCCATGATTGCAGGGTGCGAAACCATCGTCATAGCAACGCCGCCTGACGAAAACGGCAGTATCCCCGACTCGGTGGCCTATGTGGCGCAAAAAATCGGTGCCACGGCCGTTGTAAAAGCGGGCGGAGCACAGGCGATTGCGGGAATGGCCTATGGAACCGAAACCATTCCGAAAGTGGATAAAATCTTCGGCCCCGGCAACCAGTACGTTACCGCAGCCAAGATGCTGCTTCAAAACAGCGAGGCGATGGTGGCTATCGATATGCCGGCCGGACCCAGCGAGGTTTTGGTGATTGCCGATAAAACCGCCGACCCGGAATTTGTTGCCGCCGACCTGCTCTCACAGGCCGAGCACGGCTCCGACAGCCAGGTGGTGCTGGTGATTACGGAGGATGCCGATCTTGCCGCCATTCAAAAAGAGACAGAGAAACAGCTCAACGCCCTGCCGAGAAAGGAATTTGCAACCGGGGCACTGGCGAAAAGTTTTACGCTGGTTGTGAAGAATACCGCTAAAGCAATGGAATTCTCGAACCGGTATGCCCCCGAACATCTGATCATCAACACGGCGGATGAGGAGCAGCTGGCCGAAAGCGTGATGAACGCGGGCTCAGTATTCATCGGGGCATGGACCCCGGAGAGCATGGGCGACTACGCCTCCGGAACCAATCACACCCTGCCCACGTACGGCTATGCCCGGATGTACAGCGGGGTGTCGCTTCAAAGCTTTCAAAAATTCATTACCATGCAGCAGATCAGCGAAGAAGGCCTCAGAAAGCTTGGCCCGGTTGTGGAAACCCTGGCCGACGTTGAAGGGCTTCAGGCGCACAGAAATGCGGTGAGTGTGAGACTGGAAAGGTTAAATGAAAAAGCAAAAAACTCCCCTCCTTTTCAAGGAGGGGCCGGGGGTGGTTGAAGAGAATGACCGAATGTATTTCATCACCCTGTTTCTTCTTTGGGAAGACTCCTTTTTTGAACCTCAGAAGCTTTCCGGGATTTAGGTGTTTCAAACACTGAACCACATTCTTACACACCCCTAAATCACTCCGTGGGAATCGCTTCGCTCGGAGCCCCTCTCAAGAGGGGACTTTTTTAAACCTCCACAAAAAAATCATCCATCATAAATAATAAATAATCAATCCCAATGCCCAACACCATTAACATCGAATCTCTAATCCGCGAGAACATCCGCAACCTGACGCCCTACCGCAGCGCGCGGGATGATTTTGACAAGGGTACCCTGCTCGATGCCAATGAGAATAGCTATGGATCCGTAGTGCGCAACAACCTGGATTTGCATCGCTATCCCTCTCCCACCCATGACCAGCTTCGCAGGAAAATCGCTGAGTACCGTGGTGTCGATTTTGAAAACATCTTTCTGGGTGTGGGCAGCGATGAGCCGATCGATCTGCTGATGCGTATCTTTTGCGAGCCGGGCCGTGATTCCATCATCATCACCCCTCCCACCTACGGGATGTACAAGGTGGCGGCCAATATCAACAATGTGGGTATCAAAGAGGTGTTACTGACGGAGAAATTTCAGCTGAAGCCGGATGAAATTCTGAATGCAGCGGATGAAACCACCAGGCTGCTGTTTCTCTGCTCGCCCAATAACCCGACGGCCAACGACATGAAGCGAACCGATCTGCTGAAGCTGGTTGCCCGTTTTCCGGGAATTGTGGTTGTGGATGAGGCCTATATCGACTTCAGCCGGCAGGAGTCGATGGCGGAAATGGTGTCGCAGTATCCCAACCTGGTGGTGCTGCAGACGCTGTCGAAAGCGTTTGGCCTGGCCGGTATCCGGCTGGGCATCGCGATCTCTTCACCTGAAATCGTCGGCTACATGCTTCGCGTAAAGGCACCCTACAACATC
>PWWL01000338.1 GCA_003561515.1 Balneolaceae bacterium | reverse complement strand
AGAAAATCATACAGCCGGTGAAACATCATTTCGAACGCTACGGGCAGGTATGGCACCACAAGGATCAGAAGTGTGAGGCCAACGCCGATTTTAATGGGAAGTGCAATGAACATGATGTTTGCCTGCGGCATAATTCGCGCAAAAATGGCAAGTGAAAGGTCCAGCAAAAAAAGAACTACGAGAAATGGTGACGTTATCTGCACGCCAATCACAAACAGGTAAGTAGCCACTTCCAGAAGATAGGGGCCCGCAAGATGTACCTGGGCCTGATTCAGCGGTATAACTTCAAAACTTTGTGCCAGTGCCCGGATATATATTTTATCACCGTCTATTGCAAGAAATACAAGTACTGCAAGTAAGCTGAACAGGTTACTGATAATGGTGCTTTGCTCCTGCGTCATGGTATCAACCATGTCGGCGAAAGCGAGTGCAATCTTCAGGCTTATAAGTCTGCCGGCCATTTCAAGCCCCGCAAATATGAGCTGGCCAATCAGTCCCAGAACGGCCCCCACAAGAACTTCAATTATGATTGCAGTTGCAAGAAATAAAGCTCCGGAATCCGTCGGTATAAATACATTTTCAGCCGGTATCACCGGATACAGCAATACGCTTGTGATCAGCGCAAAAAAGATTTTTATCTGTACCGGAAAAGCTGCTGAACTGAAAAAAGGCGCCGTCATAATCATGCTGCTGATCCGCACGAAGATCAAGAAAGCGGCCAGTATGAAATCAACAGAAAAGAGCGCCATGATGAGATTGCTTACTATTTAACCGAATACGTTCACGCAGCTTGATTTAATTGCTTATTTGTGGGATGAAATCAAAGATCCTTTGCATAAAGTCGATCGCAAACTGAAGCATAAAAGCGAACGTGAAGAACAGGATAATCACAACCACAACCATTTTTGGAACGTAGCTCAGTGTCATTTCCTGAATGGATGTGGCAGCCTGGAAGATCGCAATAGACAGCCCAATAATCAGCGCACCGGTTAAAACCGGTGCCGATAATACCACAACAGCCATTAACATCTCCTGCAGCCAATATAATCCCGTTTCAATATTCATTATGATCTCCTCCGTCAGTTAAAACTTCTCACCATCGATTGCACCAAGAGATACCAGCCATCTGTGAGTACAAATACCAGAATTTTGAACGGCAGCGATACCAGAACAGGCGGCAGAAAAATAATCCCCATCGACAGAAGTATGGAGGCCACCACGAGGTCGATTACCATAAATGGCAGATAAATCATAAAACCAATCTGAAATGCAATCCGCAGCTCACTCATCACATACGAGGGCACCACAACATAGAGCGGGATGTCTTCGATACTGTTCACGCTCTCAATCTCTACCATGTCCATGAAGAAGAGCAGATCCTGGTCGCGCGTTTGGTTTACCATAAACTCCTTGAGCGGTACTGCTGCCTCCGAAAGTGCTTCAACCTGTGTCATCTCTTCATTGATGTAGGGTTGGATGGCATTCTGATTGATTGCATTAAATGTCGGCATCATAATGAAAATCGTGAGGAACAGCGCAAGGCCTATTAGTACCTGGTTAGGCGGTGATTGCTGCGTTCCCAAACCCATTCGCAGGAAAAAGAAAACAACGATGATCCGGGTAAAACTAGTCATCATTGTGATGAAAGCGGGCCCAAACGAAAGTACGGTAATCAAAATCAGTGCCTGAATGGCAAGCGAAAAGTCTTCAGCTTCGCCGCCAATCGAAAGATCAATCTGGGGCAATGCCTGCGCAATAACCGGTATCGTAATGGCAGTGCTGCTTGTTACAAAAGATGATGCAAATGCTGCGCCGGGTGTTAATAGAAACAAAAAGGCCAGCATCACTCCTGTGCGAATAATAACCATGTGCTTTCGGGCGCTGAAAATCGTGCTTCTCCTTGTCATTGCCTGCCTTTAAATATGTTATAAAAGCTATTTTCCTCTTCGTGCACTTCGGGCTGTTGTTCATTCCATTCTGCTCTGGAATAGCGATGGAGCAGATTCACCGAACTGCCGGTTAAACCAATCACCCAAATCTCATTATTGATTTCAATGATTTTAATCTGTGCGCCAAGGCCAAGAGCTTGTTGCCCATGCTCTATGAATGAACCGTTTTGGCTGACGCTGCCCGTGCTTTTACTTCTTGTTCTCGACCAAATCCAAACACCGGCAAGAAGTGCAATCAGCACCATGAATGTTGTAAAGGCATTCATGAAAATGTTTGTGCTCCGGGCTTCTGTTTGAGGCGCCTGGCGTACTTCGCGATTCAGCACCGTTCTGATGCTATCGGCTCGTTCGGTAACCGAAGGGTCGGATGGTGAAGAAGAACTTGTGTATTCCATCCTCGACACCATGAAAAGCCACATCACCAGCAGAACTACCGAAATCGAAATAACAATTTTCAGTACTTTCTGCGGGCTGGCTGATGAATGAGATAAAAGCTGCCTGAGGTCCATTATTTGATTCCCGCAAGCCTTTGCCGCGTTGTAACAAGATTGGAGATTCGCACCCCAAAATGCTCATCAATTACAACAACTTCACCGTATGCAATGCACTGTCCGTTAACGAGGATATCAGCCGGTTCTCCGGCGAGTTTTTCAAGCTCGATCACCGATCCCTTGGAGAGCTGAAGTACTTTACCAAGCGGCATCTGTATTCTTCCCAGCTCTACCGAAACATCCATTTCTACATCCTTAAGAAGATCCATGCTATGAACACCGCCGTTCTTGTAAGCGGGTGAACCTTCCTCAAAATCATCAAACTCAACTTTTTGGCCGGAAATCGTCTCCTGCTCATTGCTCATTCTTTCCATCTCAGCTGCTGCTGTGGGACGAAAGTCGCTTTCTGCCTCGGTGTTGTTCGTTTCCGAATCGTCATTTACCGCTGCAGTGCCGGCACCGTCCTGGCTTCCGCCAAGCGGCAACTTTGGATTTCCAACCATCATTTCAGCACGAAGCTTCTTATCACCTACACCGTCAACTTCAAAGTGCATCAGCAGGTACTCTGAGTGTTTAATTTCTTTGTGAGCCTGAGCCAATGCAAGTACCTGGATCTCTTCCAGGTCTGTACTGACGCCGTCTGTACTTAGCTTTTTTAACAGTGTCTCCGAAAGCTCACCCGAAAATTTCTTTAATAGGTCACGGGTAATTTCGTTGCTGCTATTCTCTTCGGTACCGAGCATGGTTTTCGAAAGAATAGCATACCATTCCTGATCGAGAACCAGAATAATGTCGGCGCCAAGCGTTTTATCTCTCGTAAGAAGAAAGATGTCTGTCTTTTGCAGTGCGCTGAGAGCCGCTTCGCTCTCTTTTGTTTCAGACGATGTTAGTGTAACCTTTGTATCCCCGAGAAGTACTGATGTCAAAAATGATTCAACTTCCGGCAGATATTGTTCAAATTCTTCTTTCCAGCTTTTCATAGTTAGATGAGTTCCTGTTCGTTGATTTCTTCTATCATTTCAAAGACCTTTACCGCTTTCCGGCCCCTTGCAAGCCCCGGGTACGCCGTCATTTTCTTTACACCGTTTATTCGAACTTCAAGTGGCCTGTCGGTGCGTTGGTTAAGCATAAGTGAGTCCCCTTCTTTCAGGCTCAGTACTTCTTGAAGTGTAAGTCTTGTATTGCCGAGAAGCGGCTGTACATTCACAACTGCGTTTGTGAGCGTTTTCTTAAAGAGATTCATCTCTTCGTGGGAGAGCTTTTCAACATTTTCCTGATTCCCTTTTCGCAGCACGCTATCATTTAACGCTTTTTTTAGCATGCTGTAGGGATACGATACCTGGATTT
>PWWL01000184.1 GCA_003561515.1 Balneolaceae bacterium | reverse complement strand
ACGGGCTTTGGCACATTCGAAATCTGCTCAAATTCTTCGGGATTGGAGTGTTGCTCCAAATACTCGAGCCTCTGACTTTCATCGGGCAATGGGATTCGGATATCTGATGAATAGGGATTCTGTATCAGGGTTCGGTTTACGTCGGCAAGATTTTCAGTAAGCAGAACAGTTGTAAAATCGGATGCAAGAAAGAGCGGATCATGGGCCCACTTCAGAAGATATACAAGTGCATTTCTGTCTTCACTGCCTGTGCTTCCCGCTTCATTTGCAGGAACAATCGTTTCGGCATAGTCCACTATCAGTGCCACACTCTTTTTCTGGTCAAGACGAATTCTGAAATACTGTTCAAGTACAGAAAAAGCACCTACGGGATCTTTCGGAAGTTTTTTAGAATAATCGCTGCCTTTAATCGTGTCGCGCCCCGAAAGCGCACGGCTAAAATCACGCTGCGATTCCTCGTCCCGGAAATAGATACCTGAAGATCGGTCGTAGAAAATGACAATATCGCGCGCTCCAAAGAATTCCTCTGCCAAAAAGGTTTTAAGCCGGAGGAAGCTTCGTTTAGCTGTTTCGCCCGCAGGCACCAGGTCGTGAACATTGCCGTGTAATATAAACTGGTTCAGGGTGCGGCTCAGATACTGCTTGGCAAAATGCTGAGCCCACTCCGGAAATTGATCGATCATGAAACAGAGATTTAAAGTGAGATATATAAAAAGTACCCAGGCAAACGGATGTAATCGTTCTTATGCCCGGCTAATAGCTTACAAGCAGCCGGCTTGTTGTACTGCCGCTCACGGTTATTAAGCCGATTCGTCACCCAGTATAACTTTTACTGTTTCGAGCTTGCTCGGCGTAGCCTTGCTGATAATAAATGTATTTCCATGTATCTGAATCTCCTCATTAACCTTTGGAATTCGGCCCACATGATTGATTATGTAGCCGGCAAGTGTTTCAAAATCGTCATCCTCTGCATCTTGCAAATTCACTTCCGGATATTTCTCCTCAAGCTCTTCCAGTTCAACATTGCCCGACACAACGTATGTTCGGTCCGAAATCTTTTTAATCACTTCGTCGCTCTTGTCGTATTCATCCTGGATGTCGCCTACAACTTCCTCAATAAGATCCTCGATGGTAACCATGCCCGCTGTGCCTCCATATTCATCGATAACTATAGCTACCGAAATATTGCTTTGCCTGAACTCTTGCAGCAGATCTTTCGACTTTTTTGATGATGGGATAAGCTTGACCGGGCGTAGAATATCGGAAACAAGTTTTGGATTGGTGAACATGTCGTGCGCAAAAACCACACCGATCACGTCATCGATTGTATCCTGGAAAACAGGGATTTTGGAATATCCCGATGTAATAAACGTATTTTTCAGATCGTCAACCGCTGTGCTTTTTTCGACAGCCACCATCTCTGTTCGGGGAACCATGGTTTCCTTCACACGCTTGTTCGACAGCTCCAGAACATTGTGCAGTATGGTAGAGTCGTCTTCATCAATTCCCTCACTCCCACCATGGTCGCGTAGTTCTTTAAAAATCATTTCTACATCCTGCCGGCGAAAGATCTTCTCGCTCCGTTCACTTCCAACCCGCATCCACTTCACCAGTATGTTGGATGAAGAATTGGATATATTGATAAGCGGCCTCAGCAAGAAATTGAAAATCCGCAACGGAACAGCCACCACTTTCACCATAAAGTCGGCCTGTATCCTGAAAATGGCCTTGAAAAGGATTTCACCGATCAGCAGAATAATCACCGATGCGATGATGGTCTGAATCAAAAGGGTCATGCCCGCAGAGGGTATTTCCCCAAACAGTGCCAGGTATCCATTCCTTACCGGCTCAACAAGAAAGATCGCCATCAGAGTGGCGTACAGCACGTTTACGATATTATTTCCAACCAATGTTGTAGTCAGAAACTTATCCGGATTATCGCTGAAAAAGGCCAGCGATCTGCCCTGAAGAGAATTTTTGCGCGATTCTATTTCAAGCTTTAAGCGGTTGGCAGAAACAAATGCCATTTCGGAACCGGAAAAGAATCCGCTCAACAGAATGGTTACGGTAATGATTACAAATTCAGGCATTCTGCATCAAGTTAGCGGCCCTTGAAATCCGCTTTTCGTTTTTCAAGAAATGCAGTGGTTCCTTCACGAAAGTCCTCGGTTTCGCAAAGTTCACCGAATAGCTGTGCTTCTTTGGCAAACCCGTTGTAGCCTGGCGCTGCGTTTATGGCCTGTATGGCTTTACCAAGCGCAACCGGACCATTTTTGAGCATCTTTGAAGCCAGTTCTTTCGCTTTTGCAACGCCATTACCAGCGGGCACAACATCGCTGACAAGGCCGGCTTTTAACGCGGCATCCGCCTTTAGCTGCCCACCCGTGAGAATCAGCTCCATAGCTTTAGAACGCCCTACAAGTGCAGGAAGGCGCTGTGTTCCACCATACCCAGGGATAAGGCCAAGGCTCACTTCCGGCAGGCCGAATACGGCATTTTCTGTTGCGATCCGTACGTGGCAGGCCATAGCCAGTTCTGCGCCGCCGCCCAGTGCATACCCGTTTACCACCGCAATCACAGGCTTGGTACAGTTCTCAAAAGAAGCAAATACGGCTTGTCCGTGTGCCGACAGTTTTTCACCCTCTTCCCGATTCAGTTTGTTCAGCTCTTTGATATCGGCACCGGCTACAAACGCTTTCTCACCGGCTCCGGTTAAAATTACTGCGCGGATATCCTGATCCGATTCCACCCTGCCGGCTGCTGTCTTCAGCTCCCCAAGCACGCCCGCGTTCAGGGCGTTCAGTTTGTCGGGCCGGTTGATGGTGATGGTTGCAATTCCATTTTCGTCTGTTTCGAAAAGCAGATATTCAAATGAGGGTGACGTCATAGTTGCTTTTTAACCTTTTGTTCTGTCTCTTTATGGAGGGCTTCAGCTTCCTTTCGAAGTTTCGCCAGCTCGAGTTCATGGTCAATATTTTCGAATCCCGGCAGAAGATCCTGATCGAGCTCATCGATAATTTGTGTGGTTTCTTCCATCTCGGAGAGCAGATGATCGAGCTGTGTTCCCACATCTTCCGCATTCGGCATCGTCATCGATTGTTCATAAATATAGCGAATTGCATCTTCAATCGTTTCAAGATGTGTTTCGCAGATCAAAAACTTCTCTTTAGCGGCATCAAACTTTTTAAGCCGCTTATTGAGAATCTCAAGCCTTCGCTCCCTTGTTTTTTTGAGCTGTAACGAATCTACCTCCTCGATTGCCGTTTCCTGATTTTTAACCTTCTTTCGAATTTCCTCTTCCACTTCCGAATTCATGTAGACCTGAAAGCGGCGATTCATATCCAGGAGTGTTAAGTATGTGTTGAGTAAATCCTCCATTTTTCCTTCAATGTGGCCAAGCATCGATTTGGAAGTATAGGGAAGTGTCTCAAAGTTTTTTTTCACCTCCTTCGTGATATGCTTTAATACAAGGAATCTCTTCTGACTGCGGGTATCGAGCTGGAAAAAAATCGTTTTCTCTCCCGATTCCTCCATTTTCTCTTCCTGCTTCTTACGCCGGATGCTTTCTTTATACGATGGCAGCCGGGGCACAATTCCAAGGTACATCAGTTCTGCACCAAATGTGAGGGTCAGTATGGTATTTGAAACAAGCCCGAGATCACTAAAAGCCAATGCCGATATAGTTCCTACAAGCAGAAAAACTAAATTAGCCGGATGCAAAAAAGCTTCGCGGGTGAAATTGATATTTTTTTCCTGTTCTCCCATCATTTTTCGTCCGGACTATCTTT
>PWWL01000387.1 GCA_003561515.1 Balneolaceae bacterium | reverse complement strand
TGTGGCGATTTAAAATTGTTGATTGTTGAATGTTAATTGATGATTAACATCTTTGACTCATATTGATCCCTTTTTTCAAACCCATCTTTATCCGGGGAATACTTATTCAACAATCAACAATTACCAATCCTTAGCCTGCTTCCACGCGTGTTCCAAAAGCTCATCCATGGTTACAAACCCGAGTGCCTTTTCATTGGTCGCTTCAAGAATTACCTGCGGAGCTTTGCCGGCATCGTATGCCACTTTCCAGCGCAGCACGCACAGGCACCAGCGATCACCCGCATTCAGGCCGGGGAAGTTGTAGGCCGGAATAGGAGTGGAGAGGTCATTGCCAGCCGCTTTTGAAAACTCCAGAAAGTCATTGGTCATAACCGCGCAAACCATATGCCTGCCGCGATCATCAGGTCCGGAATCACAGCATCCGTTACGATAAAAACCGGTCATGGGATCTTCGCTGCAAACCGTAATAGGCTCGCCAAACACATTTTTTGATTGCTTACTCATCGATGAATTCCAATTTATTTGTAGCGGGATTCAGTTTTCTGTAAAAACAGGCTTTACGATGTTTTCCTGTTTCTGTTTTGGTATGGCACACTCCGGTCCCTTCCAGTGTTACCTTGTACACCAGGGCATCCTGGTCACAGTCTACCAGGATCTCATCAAGTATCAGGGTGTTTCCGGAGGTAAGGCCTTTTTCCCATAATTCATTCCGGCTTGTACTCCAGAAGGCAGCACGCCGGGTCCTGATGGTGTGTTCGAGGGCTTCAGCGTTAACAGATGCAAGCATCAGGATATCGCCGGTTGATGATTCCTGCACCACAACCGGCAGCAGCCCTCCGCGCTTTTCGAACTGAAGGTTGAGGTCGCTGCTTTCTTCGATCCGGGAATTGGATTGTGGCATAGTCTGTATGAGATTAAGTCTTATCAGGGTTCAAATAGCGGCATTGTGTTGGTTTGTGCCCCTACGGGATGCCTTTGGCAAGGGTAGAAATAAAGAGCGAAACGCGAAAATCCCACCTAATAGGGGGCAATGGGTGGTGTCGATACATAACTATTGCACGTACATTGAACACCCCTCTAAATTTCGCTTCGCGTTCAACAAATGAGCCCCTTATTAGGGGAGACTTACTCTTGCTCAAATTTAGAATTACCCACACAATTCAACACATAGCCAAAATAGTATTAAAGTGCCGAACTTTCACAGCCAAAGTCCGGCCAAAATTTAAATCATTTCCTTTACTTTTTTGAAAAGGCGTAGCATGTCGGTGGCAATGATTTTGCAGGTCAGATCGTACGCTGGCAGCTCATTATCGGAATCATCGGCATATTTGGGATCGGTATAGGTGAGCGGTACCCGGATGGCCGCACCCGGTATTAACGGACAGTTCTGATCAGCTTCATCACAGGTCATAATAGCAGCAAAGCGTCTGACCGGGTTGGCCTCATCATCAAACAGTTTCGACCAGAGTTTTACTTCTGTGTCATCATCTTCGGAAGTGATGGTGTATAATGGATTGTCGGACCCTTCCTTTTCGATTTTGAAACCTGCACGCCCAAGGGCTGCAATCGTCCTTTCGTTGCAGGCGGTTACCTCGGTGCCGCCTGAATAGGAATCAGCAACGTCCAGGCCAAGCCAGGCCTGGGTGAATGCACACCATGTTTGCGCAAACTGGCTTCGGCGTGAATTGTGCGTGCAAATAAAATGAAGCTGGGCCTTCTCTCCGTTTTTATTTTCTTCAACCACATATTCGGCAATTTTTTGAATGAGGTCCTCATGGCGGTCGGGGGAGAGAAGGCTAACTTCGTTTTCGATAGATTCCAGGTAAGAGTGAATCATAGATGATTTTTTTTGATTCTGCCGAATAACAGTTCGAGTTGATTAAACGTCAAAGTAATGGGTATTTCAAGTGCCATAAGCTACAAAAACCTTGTTAACGAATTTTTAAGAGTTGACTCAGACACTCAATCGCCTTACCATTGATGCGCAACAGGTTCTCAGGTGAATTCAGATGCTGTCTGATTACGCCGGGATGAAAAGGGAATCCGGTGAGAGTCCGGAACTATCCCCGTAGCTGTAAGCTCTGTATGTTTTTCAGCCTTTCAAGGCCACTGTCTCCATAAAACCGGGACGGGAAGGCAGCTGAAAATGGAGCAAGTCAGAAGACCTGCCTGATTGCATTAAAATTCAGGCTTTCGGAGGAAAGGCCGGGAATGTAGAATCGGTGTATGTAAGGCATTCTGTACAGGTCACCGTCGCTATATCGCCCATCTTTTTCAAAATCGAAAGCTCATTGGTTAACCTTAAAAAAATATGACCATGAGCAAACTACTGCTAACTATACTTGGTGTACTGGTGTACACCTCAGCCATACAGGCACAAACAGCACAGACACAACCGGCGGTCAGCGATTCGCTGGAACTGGACCGCATAGTAATCACCGCATCAAAAATTCCGCTATCGCAACGCGAAACCACCAAGCCGGTCATCATTATTGGCCGGCAGGAAATTGAGCGAAGTGCGGGCAGGGACCTGTCCCAGATTCTGAATCAGCAAAGCGGTATCCGTGTGAATGATTCATACGGAGCACCATCCAACAGCCGTATTCTTTATATGCAGGGAGCGGCCGCACAAAACACGCTGATTCTCCTGGATGGTCTGCCGATCAGTGATCCGTCAGGTGTGGGAGGGCTTTTCGACCTGCGCCTGCTGCCAACCGCGAACCTTGAACGTATTGAGATCATCAAGGGGAGCCAGTCAACTCTCTACGGAACCGATGCCATTGCCGGTGTGGTAAACCTGATTACCCGCAGCGGGGGAGACGAACCGTTTAGCGGCAGCGGACAATTCTCGTACGGTACCTACAATACTCTGAACGCTTTGCTGGGGGTGAACGGATCGGCCGGGAACAGGGTGCGATACTCACTGAACTACAACCGTTCATCGAGCGACGGTTTCAGCGCGGCAGAGGACCCGGATAATACCGGTACGTTCGGCCGTGACGGATATTCACTGGATGCCTTTTATGGCAAGGTTGACTTCACAGTGGCTGAAGGCATTACGATTTCTCCGTTTTTGAAGTATTCGCGCAACGAGGGTGAATATGATGGCGGAGCTTTCCTGGATGCCGATAATGAATTTCTCCTCGAAATGCTGAATCCCGGGGTTCAGGCAGAAGTGCGTCACGGTAATCTGCGATTGAACGGCGGTTACAACTTTACCCGCACGGAGCGGGCATTTATCACCCAGTTTGGGGAAAACGAGTTTGAAGGCCGTTTTCATAATGCGGACCTTTTTGCAAACTACAGATTCACAGACCGGCTTCAGTTTCTTGCAGGGGTCAACTTTCAGGATTTCACAATTCCGGTTGTTGAAGATGGAGAAGCGGACCGGAATGCGCAGATCATCAGTCCGTACGCTACAATGTATCTGAAAAATTTGGGCGGATTCAGTGCCGAACTCGGGTACAGGTTGAACAATCACACCGAATATGGAAATAATGCCACATTTAGTTTTGCACCGGCGTGGATGCTCGCCGACCGTATAAAGCTGTTTGGATCAATCAGTACGGGTTTCAAGGCCCCAACCCTCGATGAGCTTTTCGGCCCGTTTGGTGCCAATCCCGATCTGGATCCCCAGCGCAGCCTTTACATGAATGCCGGGGCAGAAAGCTATCTACTGGATCAATCGCTTAAACTGAGTGCCCAATATTTTAACAGGTCAATCGATGACCTCATTATCTTCACGTTCGACCAGGGCTACATCAACCGCGATCGCCAAGACGATTATGGAGTTGAAT
>PWWL01000094.1 GCA_003561515.1 Balneolaceae bacterium | reverse complement strand
TTTGGCAGGCTAAGTGTACCCTTTGTTTTCTTTTTTACAGGCGTGCATGAGGATTACCACCGCCCATCCGATACAGTTGATAAGATCGACTTTGAAAAACTAGCTCGCGTAACCACGCTCATCTATTCTTCAGTAATTGAAGTTACCAACTATGATGGCAGGCCAGTTGTTGATAACGAAGAATTCATTGAAATAACGCGGCGCATGCCACGGTAGATACTTGCCGCGAAATTCACAGCTTTATTGGCCCAAAAGTATAAAAGCCGCCCAGTGCCGAGGATCTGCATACTCCGGGTGGTCGATAAAATTCAATTTTGCTTCTCTAAGAGATGCACTGTAGCTCTTGCCTTTTCTGATATTCCGATAAAATTCAATCATAAAATGTGCTGTAGACTGGTCGTTTACTTTCCACATCGAAACCATAAGGTTTGAAGCTCCAGCATAAAAGAAAGCTCTGGAAAAGCCCACCATGCCCTCGCCTTTGCGTATTTCTCCAAGCCCTGTATCACAGGCTCCAAGCACAACAAGATCTGCGTTCATCTGCAAATTATAAATATCACCCACGTACAGAATCCCATTATCATCACTTCCGGGATGGAGTGCGATACCAGACAGTGAGGGATTACGATCATTAATAAAAGCATGCGTAGCAATGTGGATATAACTGTAATCGTCAAGCCGTCCATCAACTACCCTGGAGCGTGAGGCCCGCCTTCCTGTCAAAACCTCAGTCCTTTCCGGAAAAAAGAAACTTCTAACCGTGTTTCGCTGACTGAATAGTCGCGATATTTCTCTTGTTTCGTAACCGGTTAACGGAAGCGGCGCAAGGCTGTTCAGGTACCTGCTAACATCACTATCGTTTAATGCTTCATCAGATGATGCCCGGATATGTGTAGACTCCGGCTCGTTAAAGGGTGCAAGCGCCAGAAAATTTCTTGGATCTGGCAGGCGATTTTCCCTGCGAGACAACATTACGGATGCCGAGGGCGAATACCGCATATCATATCTTTTTATTAAGAAAGGCAGTCTGTGATAATCGACACGTCCAATTTCATCGCTTTCTGCTGTTAATAAAAGCTCGAAAGGGAGGTAGTGCAGGGAGGCATCGGGCAGGATAATTAGTGATTCACCCGACATGCGATCTTCTAACGGTGCAAATAGTTGCACGTACAAACTATGGGATGCCTCTCTGAATCCTTCTGAATTACCGGTTTCTTTCAACTCTTTAAGCAATGAAATTGACTTTTCGATTTTACTATAATTCGCAAGTCTCTCAATATGCACGTCTTTTTCCGTCAAAAGAATGGCGTAGTGATATTCTCTACCGGTTGTATATGCAATTAGGTTTTCGCCAGAGCCCAGCTGCGATCGAATCTTCTCAAGGGTCACAATTTGCCGGTCATATTTCAATGCGTAGTAAGAAGGGTAATTTTCTTCCAGGCTTCGTGAGAATTCATTCAGCTCGCGCTGAGCATAGAATAGCGAATCACGATACTGCCTAACCAGTCGGCTGTCGGCTTCGTCTCCTTTTTCCTGCTCAAGGCCCAGCTGCTGAAAATACCCTGTAACCAGTGCGTTTAGCTCTCGTTCTTGTGCAATCACTTCTTCAGGTACTCCACCAAATTGCAGTGCATCCAAACCCTGTAAGAGCTCCATCGCTATTCTCGACTTACTGGTCTCGGAAAGGAAGAACATTTCGTCAGCCCATCTGCTTTCGCCTGTTTTGCTGTACAGTTCATAAATCACATCCAATGCCATCGCATAAACCTCGTAATTTGTATCGAGCAGGTTCAGCTTCGAAGCTTCATATTGAAAGCTTGTTTGCAGATGGTCTATAATTTCTGAGGCAATTGAGCTGTAATGAAGAATTTCATACAGATGGTCTTTATCGCCTCCTTTTTCGTAAAGACTTAATAGAACCCTGTTTCTGCTCCTGATGTTTTCTATCAGCTTAAGCGGATAGGTTACGCTACGCAAGAGCTCGGATACCGGTATTTCTTCAGTATCACCACCGGTAATGTAGGTTATCGTGCGGTCAAAGTATTCCAGTGCCGTTTCCGGTTTTCCCTCCCGCGAGTAGGATGCTGCAATCAGTGAGTAAATATCTATAATATCGGGATGACTGAAAGTAAACCGGTCCAATCCTATTTCGAGAGCTTTTCGAAGCTGTTCACGGGCCTTTTCGAACTTCTTTTGCTCATTGTACAGACCTGCAAGTGTCTGCAAAGGAGAAATCAACGAAGGATGATTATCATCATAAATATTAATTCTGATTTCAATTGAGCGAAGATAGTTTTTCTCTGCCAGTTCACTTTGGCCTGTTAACCGGTAATATGTGGCCAGATTATTATATCCTACTGCGGTTTCGGTATGGTCTTCCCCATGAATGTTTAACTTGATTTCCTGTGACCTTTCAAGATATTCAAAACCTCTTCCCGTTTCCCCAAGCTGCAGATACGTTATACCTGCATTATTGTATGCCATGGCTACAAAATCATTGTTTTCTCCAAAGTTGTCGACTAGTATATTGCCCGAACGAATGAAATATTCGGCGGCGCGACCGTGGTCTCCCAATACATAATAAACGCTACCCAAATTGTTGTAGATATATGCCATTTCGTAATGGGATTCACCGAGTGCTTCGGTGATTACTTCCCGGGCAGACTCATAATGTTTAACTGCATTCTCCAGGTCGCCAAGATGTCTGTAAACCACCCCAATGTTTGTGTGTACCTGTGAAAACAGCCTCATAATAACTATATCTCTCTCCAGTTCAGACAGCAGGCTCAGAGCTTCGTTATAATACACGATTGCCTTATGATAATTTCCCTCTGAATTGAGTATATATCCGTTGATATTTTTAGCACGGGCAAGGCCCTCCGTGCCAGGCTGGTGCTCATAGGCAAAATCCATAGCTCTATCTGCCCAGTATCGCGCATCTTTCATCTTATCACGTACTTCATAAAGATAACCCCTTTGACTATAGATATTTATAAATATAGGATCTTCGCCATCTATAGTACGCACGGCAAGCTGCTCGGCTCGATCAAGGAAATATTCCGAGGCGTCATAATTGCTGCTATACCTATTGATCATACTCAGGTAGATCTTTGACTCTATGCAGATGTGGTGTTCGTCTGAACTCTTGCAAAGCTCGTCCATAATCCTGGTAAAGAGCTCTTCAGCATCCTCTCGCTCATTAAAAATATAGTGAGACTGGGCTTTTTGAAAGAGATGCTCTATAGATTCACCAGACTGAGCATGAATTGGAACGTGGCTTACCATTAACAGTACAGCGAAACCGGCGAAAAGAATAAAAGCAGCCTGTAACGTACCCTTTCTACAGTTGCTTGGATTGAGAGCAGTGACCATAAGAAACACGATTTAGGCCATGCATGTTAATGAACCGATTCGATATAGTAAAGTTTTTATTTGGCTCCAAACAATGCCCCTACAAATGCTTCTCTATCAAATACCTGCAAATCTTCGATTTGCTCTCCCACACCAATATATTTAACAGGTACGTTCAACTCGTTAGAAATGGCAATCACAATGCCGCCCTTTGCTGTTCCGTCCAGTTTTGTAAGTACCAGTCCGGTAACGTCAACAACTTCCGAGAAAGCTTTAGCCTGTAGCATGGCATTCTGGCCGGTGGATGCATCAAGAACCAGTAAAATCTCATGAGGTGCCCCATCAGTCACCTTTCCCATTACTCGCTTAATTTTGCCGAGCTCCTCCATAAGCGACTTTTTGTTATGAAGGCGGCCGGCCGTGTCGACAAGTGCGATGTCGGCACCGC
>PWWL01000309.1 GCA_003561515.1 Balneolaceae bacterium | reverse complement strand
ATGCCGGACAAGCTGTCCGGCGTACAGCATAAAAAAGCCTTGCAGGAAGTCCCTGCAAGGCTTTTTTGTATCAGCAATTCGATTTACCGGGTTGATTAGTTCTCAAGAGTAAAACCGGCTCTCAGTGCCCGCTCAATTCTCTCTTTCGACTCCATCAAGTGTGCCCTGGTATAGGTGTCGAAATCATAAACTGGAGGCGTAAGGCGGCGTTCGAGCCTCTCGTGCAGATCCTGCAGTGTGTAGCGAGCAACGGCCCGTGCATCAGCAGGCGTACCTGATGGCGCATTGGTTACCAGGGTAATCATGGCATCGAGATGTGCACGCTGAAGGTCGCGCCGGTTGCTCTTGGTGTTGGTGCCGGGAGCAGTCCACGCCTCACTCCACACGGCTTCTGTAAGAGTACCCATCAGCTCAGGAATGGTCACCGTATTTTCCGAACCAAACTTCACTTCCGTGTCGCGTATGCGCTCAAGGCGTACCGGGTTGAGCAGCTGCGACATCAGGCTCGACTGTACGCCCAGAAGATTGCGGTGCAGCGGATAGTCGATTCGTCCCTGCCAGGTATTGCTCTGCCCCCAGTGGCTCCAGCGATTGGCGCCAAACTGCTGGTACACATCCTGCGGAAGGTTAAAGGCATTAGCCGAGAAAGTGTAATCAACAATGGTTTGAAGCGCTTCCTGCTGCTTCTCGTATGGTACCGGTTCAAACGGCATACGGTTGCCCGGATCGCCTGCGTGGGCACGGTGCTGGTATTGGCCTCCGATATACTTCACGGAGGGAGCAAGCGCCCGTGCATACTGGAAGAAAACACTGTTAAAAAGGTCTGTGACCTCGTAATAGGGCATGTTGTCTTCGAGGGCAAAATTGGGCAGCAGCGGGAACATGCCGCGGATAAGGTCAGCACGCTCGCGGCCCCAGGCCAGCGGATCTTCACTCAGGCTGAAGACATTGATGTCGGGATCAATGGCGCCGGCGCCACGGGCATCTTCGTCGGTTCCATAGGCATGGCCCGGTTCGGCTGAGCGGCGCGCAATCTCTTTAGCTTTCTTATCATCGGGAGTGTATCCGTAGCTGATCACCCAGCGGTCGTAGCTTCCAACGGTGGTGTTGTAGAAGTGGCCGGTTTCTTCGCCGTTAGCGGCAATATTGGGCGACGGGTAATCCATCACAGAGCTGTACACGCCGCGTTCTCCGGTCCATTCTGTATCGTGGAGCTTGTTGAGCGGAGTATCGGTTGAGGAACGGAAATTGTGGCGAAGCCCCAGGGTATGGCCCACTTCGTGCATGGTTACCCACTTCACGGCCTGGTCAACATATTCTTCCGGCATCGGATCGCCGGGATTCATGGTTCCATTAGCCAGGAGCGCAGTCCTCATCAGGTTGGCCTGAGTGCCCATCTCCGTATAAAACGATTCGGTTTTGATACCCATCTTCATCGCTTCCATCTCCTCATCGCTTACGTTGTAGATTTCGTTGATGGCGGTTTGCGGATCAACCATGTTGCGATAGGTGTTGCGGAAGCCGAGGAACATGTTGGCTTCATAAAGTTGGTCGGAGTCGAGAATTTCACCGGTTCGAGGGTCTACAACCGACGGGCCAATGGCGCCGTACCCGGGTTGGTCCGACACATTCCATCGAAGGGTGGCAAAGCGGATGTCGCCGGCCGAAACGGTGTCGGGCAGCATTTTGGCGCGGACCGCATTGCGGAACCCGGCATCTTCGAACGCTTCGCTCCAGGCTTCAACCCCTGCCTTCATGGCTGGACGATATCGCTCCGGAATGGTGTTTTCGAGATAATAGGTGATCGGCTTTTTGGGATCGCAAAGGCCGTCATCGCCCGCAGGTCCGTCGCATTCCAGTCTCCAGCGGTTGATATAGCGGCGGAAAAACTCCTCACCGGTATCGGTAAAGTCTTTATGAACGGTCATGAAGTACCCGAGGCGATCGTCGGCCATGCGCGGGGTCATCGGCTCCTCGGGCAGTTCGGCCAGGGAGTAGAAAATGGAAACCGGCAGGAACCGGGAGTCGGCAATGGTTCTCGGGCCCGAGCTCTCCTGGTTGCGGAAAGTGAGCTTGGTCTGGATGTTGGTGTTTTTTGGGAACGACTCCACCATTTCAACGTAGCTTCGCGAGCGGTCGAATTGGGCACGCCCCGGCTGACCCGGCCTTGAGGACACTGCCCGCTGTACGCGTTGACTGATGTTGGACAGATCGCCCACAAACCAGTTGTAAGCATTCACGAGCATTACACCATCATCGTTTGTAGCTTCAATATTTGCCGTTTCAAGAACCGACTCACCATAGGTGAGATCAACGGCCCGCGCTTGGGGTGTGCCCTCTTCGGCGGTGTAACGGTGAGGGATATTCACGAAGAAGATTTTATTCTCCTTTTTGCGAAAGGCCACCAGTTCGGCTTCAAAGATGTTCAGCATGGTTCCGCCGTACAGACCGGATGCCCCGATGCCCCTGGCAATTTTATAATTGAGAATGAACTCCCGGTCGAGCTGGTCTTCGGTGAGTGCGAGATAGAGTTTGTCATCTTTTTTGTAAAAGGTGAGAAACCCCTCAATTTTTTCAGCGCCGTCGATCAGGCGTTCGAACGATTGGCTTTGCCCGCTCTGGCCGCCCTGGGCAGGCAGTGTAATAGGCACAAAAAGCAGCATGAGAAAAGATAGTGCAGCGTATTTCATAAGAAGTGGTATGGGTCTTGTTTCAATTAACAGCGTGTACAATAGAGCCTAATCAAAGTACGAAAGCAAAAGGGTTCTGTTTTTTAAAAGTTGTATAGGGCTGCCGGAATGGATAGGAAAGAATATTTGATGATTTCCAGCATAAGAATTGAGAAAGGCTGAAGGCTGATTTCCGTTATGATTATTCTTCTTCAGTTGTGATCATGCCTGTCTCCGAATTTCAAAGTTGATCCTTTTTTCAGGATCGGGTTCATGCAATCTAATACTTTTTAGTCTGAAGCGTGAAAAAACCAAATAGCATTCAACTCTCCATTTTCGTTTCTTAATAACGAGTTCCAAAAGATAAAATCATCATGAATAATAAAGAACTGCTTTTAAATGAGATAGAAGGTGTTCCTGAAGGAAAAATTCAGGAAGTAATTAACTTTGTTCGTTTTCTAAAAGCTCAGCAGCGTGAAGAAGAGTTCGGGATTACGCTTATCAGTGAACCCTCACTTGCAAGTGATTGGGATAAACCTGAAGAAGACGAGGCATGGAGCGATTTATGAGGGGTGATGTGTTAGTGGTTCCTTTTCCGTTTTCTGACCTCTCACGATCTAAACGTCGTCCCGCACCGGTGGTTCAGCATTTTAATGGTTAATATCTGTTGCTGGCACAAATCACAAGTAAAACGGTGCGTGATCATTTTGCCATTCCACTCAGCGAAAACGAATTTGAAAGAGGATCGTTGAATAAAGCAAGCAACATCAGGCCAAATAAATTATTTACCTGTTCAAGGAACCTGATACTTTATAAAATTGGCAGCCTGAAAACTTCCAAAATGAGCTCAGTTGCAGTAGCCGTAGCAGAACTTGTCAAAAAATAGTCTTCTAATCTTCGATTTATGACTATTGACGGCATCGTATAAAATTTAGAAATTCTCTCTAGGATGCGGGATGGTGGCGTAGGCTACGGTGACTACCTGGAACAGTTCACTTGCCTGCTATTTGTGAAGATGGCACATAAATACAGTCAACCACTGGCGAAAATACTTCTGCGAAGAGATCATCAACCGCGAAGCACTGCTTCGCAATGTCAATGCCTGGATTTTTGCAGAGTTGAAGAAATAAAAAAAGAGCCGGACTCAAAACGAATCACGGCTCT
>PWWL01000257.1 GCA_003561515.1 Balneolaceae bacterium | reverse complement strand
TGAAGTAAAGCTTGAGGGGTACCAGCGTAAACCCTTTCTGATTTATGCTTTTATCAATTTCACGAATCTCTTTTCGCTTTAAAAGCAGTTTTCGGTCTCTTCTCTCATCGTGGTTATAGAATGATCCAAATTCATACGGTTTGATATACATATTACGAAGCCAGACCTCTCCGCTTTTCAAGTACGCAAACGACTCGTTTAAGCTGGCTTTACCGGCGCGAATTGACTTTACCTCTGTGCCTTTCAGTGCAATCCCTGCTTCATATGTCTCATCAATATGAAAATCGAAGCGCGCCTTCCTGTTCTCTATCTTTGGAGGTGCACTCTTATCGCCGCTATTTGATTTTTTACTCACTATGTTACCAAGTGTAAACGTGTTATGGTTACTGGTGTTTTCGGCGATCCTGCTTTGATAAATACTGTACACGCGACCGGTTAACCATTAACAGCTTTGCAATTAATGGATTAATAGTTAAATCCTAATTCCCTCAAGCCTTCGAGCACCTCGGGTTCGGGCTGTCTGTCGGGGATGGTTGCATAAATCATCATGATTTGTTCGATCTGTTCACGCGCTACTATATTCTGAGAATTTATCCGAAGTACCTCGGTAAAATGTACCAAAGCCCTGTTCATTCTGGTTCTCATTTCGGTTTCATCGAATGTATTCATGCTGTAAAGGGCATAGTTGAGATGTGTTCTCTCAAGAAACAAAAGGATTTCAGGGTCGTTGCGGTCTTCTTCCTGTAGCATTGATAGTGCTGTTTCGTAGCGATTATTTTCAATCAAACGATCTATCTGTTCCGGTAGCGGAAGATTATCATTAATATAATCGCTATCAGACCCGCCACAGGCTGGCATAAAAATGAGTAAAGCAAGAGAGAATAAAATGAAATTTCGCTGATACATGATGGTTGTAATTACTGACTGAGATTTAATTCAAGAAATAAATGGGAGTTGGGCTGATGCATAAGATAAAAACGATCATGCTAATCCACCCCAGGCGTCTGCGTACAGGGGAAAGCGGCTCTTCATAAATGACCGGGGGATGCTCTAATCGAACAAAGAAAACGAGGAAAAAGCTCCAGAATACCCAAATCAAAGAACCGGACTGATCAAATCCGCCGCTCACAAAATAAAGATAACCTATTGAAATAAGTAGCGACATTGCCCAAACCGGGGCTATCCAAATATGATCTTTGTAAAATCCTTTTCTAAGTAAATAAAACAGTGTAAGTCCCCAGAGCAAAAGCGATGTAAACCCAAAACCCGGTGCCCAAACCTCGATATTCAGGTATAGTTGCGGTATAGCCTCAATACCTGCCAGAGCGGTGATAAAGCCAAAACAGACGCGGGCTACTTTTTGATGGTTATTGTAACCGATCAAAGAATATAAAATATGTCCTCCGTCTAACTGACCTACAGGGGTTAGATTTAATGCAGTAAAAAACAGGCCAAGCCAACCCGCAAAAAGAAATGGGTAGTGATACATCTCGTACATTGGCGGCACATTATCAAAGAAGCTTGCCAGAAAAGAATAAAGAAGCGTATTACCCAGTATTATAGTTGCACTTTCTTCAGAAGTGGACACAGGCGGTGTTTCGGGAAACGTGCCGGTGTTTTCAACATAGGCAATAACTTCTTCATGCCCCGCAAAATTTTTAATGAAGTCGGGTTCCGGCAGTGTGGCAAAACCGATAAGCAAGATAATGATCGACACCACAAAACCAGCGATGGGACCGGCAATGCCGATATCAAAAAGTTTCTTCGTATCTCGAATACGTTCTTCAATTTTGATGACTGCACCTAAAGTCCCGATACCGATAGGGACAGGAATGAAGTAAGGCAGCGTGACCTTAACCTTGTGATAAACGGCGGCAAAATAGTGTCCAAATTCATGCGAACCTAAAAATGCCAAAAGCAGTACAGCAAAAAGAGCGCCCTGCGGCCACATCTCCAGATAGGTATCTGCGTGTGCGGTATGGCCTACCCAGAAGATTCCAACGAAAGTAACTGATAAAAAAGTTACGATAAAAAGAAGCGTATGCTTTGTGATCGTCCAGACGCCGGGTTTATTTTTTGGCTGTGCTGCGATCTCATATTGCTCCTCCTGAGGAATTTGTGACTGGGGAAATGACAATCTATTGATGATTAAATAAGATTACTGGTATTGTATGAGATCATTGATACAAAAATCAGGGCTGTTTGGTTCTCAGTACCGGCAGAGTCATGCACCTTGCTCCGCCACGCCCCCTGCAAAGTTCATGTCCCTGAAAACTGATTGCAATTTTTCCTTCTTTTGCCGGATCAAACGGTTTTCTTGAGAACTCCTCAATAAACGCGAATTGGTCCATGTGCGTATAACCGTGATCGGCCATCGCTTCGAACGTCCGGGTATTTCTCTCATAGCCTACAATTACTCCGGGGGCAAGCGCAAATACATTTGCTCCGTCGGTCCATTGCTCCCGGTACTGGCTAATTGTATCGTCACCGCCACATTTGATGAAAGTGAAGGGTTTACCGGTGATCTCCTCCAGCGATACTTTCAGAGATTTTTTCTTTTTTACCATAACTCCCTGTCCTCCCTTGAACAGATGCACAACGTTGTCTGACTGCTCCTCAATTGCGGGAGGAAAAACCACACATTCATTTTCATCGGCAAAGGTGAATATGGTATCGAGATGCATCGATGAGCGCTGCTTGGGTATATCTACCGCAAGAACGTGTTCCATACCGCGACTTAATAATTGCTCGGCAACATCCATCAATCCACTGAAAGATGTACGCTCACTCATCCCAATAAGCACAAGCCTGTCGGATGCAACCAAAACATCACCTCCTTCAATCGACTGATCTTTGCTTATATAAATGGCGTTGTCTCCGAGTTCATCAAAAAGGTTGTGATATTTTACGATGATTTTCATCATAAGAAATTCACGTGATCGTGCCGCTTTAGCAGCTCTTGACAGGATAATACTATTTCCGGCTACAGCGGCAAGATCGCGCGTGAATAAAAGATTTGGTGCCGGATGGAGGTTAAAAGATTGTTTTCCCGGAAGAGTGCCTTCAACAGTAAACGTCAGTAATTCTTCAGGAGTCAGCTTTACCAGGTCATCCTCTATTGAACGGATGTTTTCTTCAGGCATCTCTTTTATCATGAGCTCAATAAATTCTCTGCGAGCCTCATCGCTGCCAAAACATTCTCGTGCAAGATCGAGTACCTCGATTACTTCTCCATCATCAGGCATGGCCACTTCGAAAATCTTGAGCATGTCGATATGCTCTTCGCGGGCATCATTTTCAAAAATGATATCATCAAACAGCAGTTCTTCTTTCAGGTTGGGATTAACCAACGACACCTCTCTTCCTGGTGTGTGAACAATAACTTTTTTTAAACGATCTGTTTCCGAGGGGATGCCTGTTTTCATGCCTTAGATTAGGGTAAATTTTTTTGCAGTATCAAGATACAAAACTTCGATGAAATGAGAGGCTTCACTCTGTTATGGAGAACATGTAAATGCAAACAACGAGAGCCCTCCTTTTAAGTGAACACAAAGGAGGTTTCTGACAGTTATTGAATACATAATAGGAGGGCTTTACAGAGGTACCGAGTGGCGGGATACAAAAATGTAGCGGAATCTAATACCAATCCCGTGCGGGCAAATAAAATGCATTAACACCACCAATAGATCCGTTTCCTGAAAGCCAAGATCCACCCTCATACTTACACTTGGTTATAAAAGATGCTAATAAAGTGTGATCTTTGAACTGATTTCGTTTTTTTAATTGTTGACGGTATACAAGAATGATAGAATTTATGACTACGAAAACCGAAATAGAATCGC
>PWWL01000295.1 GCA_003561515.1 Balneolaceae bacterium | reverse complement strand
CTTCCTGTCAAACCTGCTGTCAGGGCTGGCCGCTTACTCCTTCTTTCCCAAAAAGCCAGCTATAAAGTATGATCCCGTCCATACAAACCAATTAAGCATAATTTAGAATCGAACTCAGGTTAATAAGTAACATTGAAGCGTCTGTAGCGAAGCGAAAGTCCTTCAATCGTTACGAGTTCGTTGGCAAATAGACGCTTTAAGGTCTTTTAACCACTAAACGCGTTAAAAGAATAAGTCCAATGGAATAGGGTAAGGTTTTAATCATATAAATTGGTTAAATGGCATACGTTCAGTCTGAATGGCGCGGCCTGCTCGCCTCTGCACCGGGCTCCGTTACAGTGTGCCTGCGCTTGATTCCCAGTGATCTGCAGGCCTCAAGAAAAATCTCCTCAATTTTGCTTTGAAGATCCATACTCGAAAAAAACGACAGTGCCACGGAGTCGTGATAGGGCATTGGTCCGCCTGCCAGATTCCAAAACTCTGTTTGCTCGAGGAGTACGACTGTTCCGGCTTGCTCAAATCTTATTCGGTGAGGAAACTCCCCGTCTTTCTCCAGTTCTGCATCGCTGCGACTCATGAGATCAGACCAGTTGAGGCTGTGAAACAGCTCTTCTTGTCTGCTCCTGAAAAGTCCCCGGTGCTTACGACTCCAATACTCTGCGGTGACTCGGTCTGCCTCAGCCAGCTCTGCCAGTTGGGGAACGGCAAGGCGAGCAAGAGCCCACGGATCGGCTGATCCGTCGTCCCGTCCAATCCAGGTGAGTACTGAAATCTGAAACGTATGGCCTGGCGGAGGCGAGTGCGTCCACTCATCTTTTTCTTTCAGGATATCAATCAGGTCATACATAAATCGAACGGCATTAGATTATGCGACGGGCAGGCCTTCCATGAATATAAGCAACAAATGCTTATTCCTAAAAGACTAATAATTTCTATGCAAAATCACTCTCTGTGAGTGATTCCATTTTATTTAAAAAGGTTTTCTTGTAGGTACGCCCAACCGGAAATTCATGTTCTTTCAAGAAAACAGTTTCGTGAGTGTACGATTCAACAAAATCCGGATTGATCAGATATGATCTGTGAATCCTGATAAAATTGGGCAATTCTTTTTCCATGCTCAAGAGACTTTTCCTGGTTGAAACAATCTCATTTGGCACGTTTATTTTGACAACATCTCCAAAACTTTCAACAAACATGACCTGATCACTGGAGATCAACACATTTTTACCATCCAATCGCACAACCAGCTGTTTCGTTGACACTTGTGGAACTTCCGGTGAAAGATCAGACTGCTTCCATTGATATACGGTTTCAATGATTACAGCCGGAAAGGCAACCATCAATGTAGCCGACATCATCACATATACATCATGTATATTTTGATTGATGTTTACGATATCATGCTCACCAAATGTAATTAAAAAAAAGTAACGAGCAGCAATTCAAGATGAATTACAAAGAATAATAGTACTGCAGTTGAAAAAATGAACAGAACGGTTTTCTCTTTAAACCATAAATCAGTCAATATTTTGTAGACAAAAAGATACGACGCTGATAAAATGACCTTGCCCCATTTATCTACGGACTGCGCATGTAATTTCTTCATTGGATTGGAGTCGGTAAATCCCCGGCCCATGGTGCCGAATAGAATAACCTGTTGATGATGCACTTTTGCAGCATTTTACCAGACAAAATTACCAATACTGTCGGACGAAGCCCATAACAGAAAAAACTGATCGGCAAGCGTTGATTCATCGGCTTATCAACGATCAGGGATCCCTCATCAAATATCGAAGCAGTAAATCTAAGCTTGTTGATTGACGAAGTGATCAGGGCGGTTTGAGAAAGAAGTGAAAGAGTTTGGTAGTGCCGAGTGTAGTTTAGTACTATTTCTGCTACACCGATTCAAATTCGTCCGGGTATTCAACCGTCCCATTGACTCCATCAAGACTATTCCTGACCAGCTCCAAAGCCATACAGACGTTATCAGGTACATCGTATGGTGCTTTAATATCCCATCTGCTTGCCGGCTTGAAGCCAAACCTTGGATAGTAGTTCTCATGGCCTAAAACGATGACGGATGTATAACCCAGCTCTGTTGCTTTCCGCAATCCGGCTTTTACCAGCCGGCTGCCAATTCCCTTTTTTTGAAATGATCTGTAAACGGCCATTGGCGCAAGGGAAAGGCTTTCATACGTATTCCCCGTATCGCTTCGGATAACTATTTTTGTAAAGAGAATGTGGCCAACTATCTCACCGTTCAACAAAGCAACCAGCGACAATTCGGGAATAAAGTTACCACTGCTGCGTAATGCATCAACCAGTTTTGCTTCGTTATCCTGGCCGAACGCATTTCTGTTTAGGGAGAAGACTTGTGTGTAGTCAGAAGTCTTTTCTTGTCTGATTTCAATATTTCGCATTCTCAAAGTTCCTGTTATACCTTCTGATCAAACCATTAATGGCTTAGCTTATGTTCAACGAGGTGATCAAGGTTTCAAAACCCGTAATTGTAAAGCTCTCCATACTCAATAAAAACCTTTGCTCGTCCATTAAGCCGTCGGAAAATGCACAGCAGATGTGCTCATCTTTGATGTTGTCTTTTGTCAGTGTAAGGTATTCCATACCAGCTCCGCTTTAGCTTTCAATCTCCTTTCATGGTTAGGAAAATAAGCCTCGTGGCTTAGTCCCAACTTTTTTTACTGCGCTGTCCATCCACCATCTACCGCAATTGCTTGTCCGGTCATAAAAGAAGCTGCGTCGGAGCAAAGAAAAACCACCGTTTCTGCAATTTCCTCAGGCTGTCCAACCCGACCCATTGGTTTAGCAGCAACAAGCTGCTCTATCTCTTTCGGGTCGCCTCCTGTGAAACGATCAATCATTGGTGTGTGGATAACACCGGGACATACAGCATTCACCCGAATATTCTGTTTGGCATAGTCCAAAGCGACATTTTTTGTCAAACCAACAACACCATGTTTCGATGCTACATAGGCAGGCATACCACTAAAACCAACAAGCCCGGCAATAGAAGCATCATTTACGATTACTCCACCACCCGCTTTAAGCATTTCAGGAATCTGATACTTCATACAAAACCAAACCCCTCTCAGGTTGATATTGATGGTTCTTTCCCAGTTTTCGTTGCTGCATTCAGCAGCAGGAGCCGGTGTTCCTTCAATTCCGGCATTGTTGAAAGCAAAATCCAATCTGCCATACCTGGCAATGGTTTCAGCAACCAATTTTTTCACATCATTTTCGACTGAAACATCACACTTCACGAAAATGGCATCACCTCCATTCTCTTTGATAGTGGTAAGAGTATCTTCATCTTCTTTCCAGTCTGAAAGAACAACTTTTGCACCTCTTTGTGCAAAAGCAATAGCTGTTGATTTTCCTATACCGAATGTGCTCCCGGTCACAATGATAACTTTGTCTTTAAAGATCTTTTCCATCTTTTTTACCCCTCTTTTTTAAACGGTTGTTTATGGTTTTTTTCTCACTGCCGGCGGTTCAGGCAGCAGCAGATACGAGTTTACGAACAAATGATCCGGCTTTTCAGGAGTTAAAAGACGTAGAACCTTTTTGAAACTCCCGAACCACCTAACGCCGAATTTGTTCAGCTCTTTTCTTTGAGATATTTCATCCCTTCAATACGAAATCATGCTCTTTGTGACTTCATAGCCTCGCGGGAAATGGTGTCAACATTTTCCTTTTTGGAAGCTGGTTACATAGTTAGTCGAGTAGCCAAGGGGAGTTTCACCCCAAGGCTCTCGCAGAACCGTACGTGACAGTCTCCCGTCATACGGCTCTTGTCGTTGAATCGCTTATGCGATTTTGCTTCATTTCTGCCAAT
>PWWL01000063.1 GCA_003561515.1 Balneolaceae bacterium | reverse complement strand
GTTTTTAGTAGTAAAATATACATACATAAGATAATGATAATCAGTAATTTAATCCATGAAAAACCCAGAAAAACAACATTTTTTACAGAATACTTGACTCATAATTTTCACACAGCCTCTCAAGAGGGGATTTCTAAGCTGATTCAAGAGGACAAGTATAATGCTGTCTAAACTTGGGTAAAATTACTTGCATAGGAAATCATCAGCGAAATCAGTGCAATCAGCTGCCCCCAAATCAGCGGTCAAATAAATTATCCCTCCGCATAGGCCCGAACATCCGCCATATCCACCATCAGGTCGAACAGGGCAGTATTACGGACGAAAGCTGGAATACGGTCACTGCCCGGTCCCCAGGCGGCAATCTCCACATAGTCGGCCGTATGGTTGGTGCTGATAAAATAGATGCCATTATAGTTCGCCAGTACACCTGCCATTACCGGGCCGGGTCGCTGGCGGTTCCTGAAAGGCGCCCGGTACACACCCTGAAAAGATCTTTTTATCATAATTGCCTCATCCCTGCTGATCTGCGTATTGGCAGCATACTCTACAAGGTCCATGATTCCCTTCACTTGCACATCTCTGAGTGAGTCATCCGACCAATGGTAATTAAGCTCTCCATACATCCACTCAAAACTGTGCCTGTAATTATGCAGCGTTGCCAGCATCGGCGGCGAATTGCGGTAACCGGATCCCATACCGCTGAGACCCGGATTGGCATTGCCGTGATCGGTGGTGATTATCACGAGCGTGTCATCACGACCCTCCGCGAACTTCATTACTTCACCGATGGCGTCGTCAAAAGCAATCTGATCATAAACCAGGCCAGATGGGCAGTTGCCGTGCGCGGCATGATCAACACGCCCGCCTTCAATCTGGAGCACAAAACCATTGGAATTCCGGTCAAGCCTTTCAAGAGCCGCCGCCGTCATTTCAGCCAGCGTAGGAACGGTTTCCTGCAGTTCATCAAGCGACTTATGATCTACGGTGTAGGGCAGGTGTGAATCATAAAAAATGCCGAGCAGTTTGCTGTTTCGTGTAGCCCTTGAGAGTTCGCGCTTGTTTTTTACAACCGTATAACCCTTCTGCTCAAACTCCCCATAAAGGTCTCTCTCGTCGTCTCTTTTACCTGGGTCAAAATGCCGGTCGCCACCTCCCATAAGCAAATCAATGTCCCGCTCGTAATACTGAACCGCTATTTCATCCTCCATCTGGCGGGATGGCACGTTAGCAGCAAACCCGGCAGGAGTAGCATGTGTGATCCTTGTTGTGGTAACAAGGCCGGTTGCTTTGCCTGCATCCCGAAAAATTTCGCATACGGTTTTATAATTTTCTCCGTCGGGCCCCCAATTTACGCCACCATTATTGATGCGCTTGCCACAACCCCAGGATGAAGCAGCTGCAGCCGAGTCGGTCACATTCGAATCGAGAGAAGCCATATCCATCACCCCGCGATGAAAATCCCTGTCAGATTCGTACAGCTTGATCCAGTTGGTTTTATCACCATATTGCTCCTGTTTTACAAGATCGGCGAGACCCATAGTTCCGGAACTCATACCGTCGCTAACCATAAAAATGACGTTCTTTGCATCACCATAGGTAGACTTTTTGACTCGTTTTGCTTTCCTGGTACCTGCAAGGCCGCTTCCAAGTGCCAGTGTTGAATATGCTCCTGTTTTAAGAAAATCGCGTCGGCTGAATCCGTTGTTGCTCATGTTGAGTTGTATTTTATTCGTTGGAAGATTTACAGAGTGGAAGTAACGAACTCCCCGGGTTAAAATCGAATTATCTTATGATTAAGAAAGATCTTTTACACCTGTTTTAAACGAGGTTTTTTACCTTCCATTATCTATTTGCCTTTCCTTTCCGAGATTCATCTTTTTTCTGCTTGGTCCAATCGTGACAGAAAACATTTCTTCTGCCCTTGTCGTGGGCTTAGGCCTTTTCCCAAGGGATCCCTTGCGTGGCAGGGTTTGTAAGAACGGGTTCGTCTGGTAATCATAGTGCTTCGTCACATGCTATTGCTTGCTCCCATTTGAGACTTTGATCAACAAAGATTCCTGACGTTTAAGAGTGAGATTGTAAAAATAGAAGCCCGCGTCATTGTCATTCCTCGTTACTTTTAAAAAATGTTTCTTCACAAAAGTACGGCTCGAAAAAAGGTAATGACGTTTTCAAACGTTGCAGAATTATGATTAAAGTCCATTTGACATTTACTACTGCCCAACATGAACCTTATACCTTTTCATAATCCATTGCCGTTTTCTTCTGAGCTTCATCTTTTTTGAGTATTATCAACGGATTTATACATAACAACCATAACATTAATCAATGATCTGCTGCTATGAATAGAATTGAAGTTCGCCTAAAACGCGCGGGCATCCTTGCCATGTCGCTGATGTTCGTTTTGTTTATTCAAAGCGACCTGTTTTCGCAAAACGGGGTTACGCCGCTTCATGTAGCCAAAACCGAGATTGTAACAAGCTCTGTTATATCTGACGATGGCAACTATGTGGCCTACACTCTGAGTATTCCTGCCGATCCCTACATTGAGAATGCACCGAACAGAAATCATCTCTTCGTTCTGAATGTATCAACCGGGGAAACCAAACCGTATTTCACTTCATCCTCGGTGGGCGCCATTGCTTTCAGACCCGGAAACAATAGCGTTTCATTTCTCACCCTGAGGCCGGGCGACAGTACACGCTCACTTTATGAAGTACCTCTCGATGGAGGTGAAGCGGTAAAGCTCTTTAGCTTCGAAACCAATATTCTGGGATACTCCTGGCATCACGACGGAAACCATATCGCCTTTATGGCCAATGAAGAAGCTGAAAGCTCATCATCACCACTACCATATAGGGCTGACGTATATGAAGAGAACCAGGTGAATCGTAAGGGTTATATCACCAATGTTGCGAGAGAAGGGCACGACCCGCATCAGATCCAGGTAGACGGTTCTATCTACATGATTGAGTGGAGTCCGGACGGAAGTCAGCTTGCCGTATCCGCAGCTCCTACTTCTACGGTTGACGACTCTTTCATGGCACAGCAGGTTTTTGTGGTGGATTACCGCACACGATCAGTTGTTGCCGAGATTAACAATGAAGGAAAAATCGGACAGATAGTCTGGAGTCCAAACGGCCGCCAGCTTGCAATTCGCGCCGGGCAGGATATCCATGATCCGATCGACGGCCGCATCCTCATCGTTTCGGCTGAGGGCGGAACGCCAGAAATCATCGACCGTGATTTTGAAGGCAAGTACGAGCAGATCAAGTGGAGTGGCAACAACGAAATTACGTTTCACGCAAGCGTGAGTACATCTTCAATGCTTGGCACGATTCGACCGAACGGTACCAACAAGCAGACGCTTTTCCATGGTAGCACCCATGCCATCAGCTCTTTCTCAAGGGCCTCAAATGGAACCATCTCATTTGTGGCCAGCACACCTGAGCACCCTAACGAGGTATTTGTTCGTCAGAACAGGCGCAATGCTCAGCCCGAGCGGAAAACGCATCACAATGCATGGCTAGCCGATCTTGAGCTGGGCAAGCAGGAAGTGGTACGCTACACCGCCCGCGACGGTGAGTTCGACATTGAGGGAATGCTGATCTATCCGGTTGGATATGAGGAAGGCACGCAGGTACCGCTGATTGTGATGGTTCACGGCGGTCCCGAAGCACACTACAGCAACGGATGGCTTACCGGTTACCAGATTCCTGGTCAGATGGCAGCAGCCAAAGGCTATGCCGTTTTCTACCCGAACTATCGCGGAAGCACGGGCCGCGGAATCGAGTTTATCTACAGCAGCCAGGCCGATCTTGCGGGCAAGGAATTCGACGACGTTGTGGATGGCG
>PWWL01000372.1 GCA_003561515.1 Balneolaceae bacterium | reverse complement strand
TGTCGTTAAACCAGTGAGAATCCGGTTCATTCAAAATCAGGTCTACCGTACGGTCGCGCTGGGGCCTTCTCATCGGGTAATCCGTGTCGTATTTATTTTCCCAGATGGCCCGGTACAGCTCGTTCCACCAGGTCCGGAATACAGAAGGTTCAATGAGGTTACCCTTGTTGTGAAAGTCCCACGAGCGCAGGTCTGAGATCAGATCAAATCCGATGGTGTCCATCTCTTCAGTGCGTATGTGCTCCAGCATTACGGGTAACATTACATAGGCGTGATAGCTGAAGTTGTCCATCAGCAGATTTTTAAAGTCGGCAACCGTCAGGCTGTTGCTCTCTCTCAACAGGTCGTTGATACGACGCCCGCGTTCGTAATTGGCAAAAAACTCACCCAGGTAGTAAGGGTAGTCGATATCAGCGGGGTATTGGTTTGCGGCGCTCAGAAAGCCTCGTTCAGGATTCAGCGACCTTGGGTTGTGTTCGTAGGGGATGAACCCGCCCCAGTCGTATCGAGAGTCGGAACCGTCACCTACAGATCGCCCCTGATGCTCCCATTTCAGCGGAAAGCGTCCACCTGTCTGGATGGCTATATCACCATCAATCGACGCAAAGTTGACGTTTTGTGCCGGGGCAACGTAGGTTCTGAACGCTTCGTGGAAGTCATCGTAGGTTTGGGCCCTGTTCAGCCTGTAGAATGTGCGAAGCTCGTTCGAAGGATTGTGGGCAATCCATCGCAGGGCGTGGTCGCGCTGAATAATCTGCCCGATGGGTGTTTCTTCACGGGTTTCATACACCGGGCCGTGATGAGTGAACAGTATAGTATCCGCCACACTACCGCCTCCTTTTACATTGATCACCTCAATCCGCTCACTTACCGGCAGCCATTCGCCATCGTGCAGGTATTCGCGCCGCTCGTCATCCTTGAAGGTAATCTCGTACCAGTCCATCACCTCAGCCCCGGTATTGGTTGCACCCCATGCAATGTAATCATTGAAGCCCACGATTACGGTTGGCGTACCCTGCAGGGTAACCCCGTACACGTTCACACCCGGAGCGTTCAATTGAACCTCGTACCAAATGGATGGCATGCCCATGTTAAGGTGCATATCATTTGATAGCAGAGGGTAGCCGTAGGCAGTTCGCGATCCGTGCACCACCCAGTTATTGCTGCCGTTCAGTGGATCGGGCTGCCAGAGTTCAATTTCATTGGTAAATGATGGCAGAAACAGTTCATCCGGACGATCTTTATCAGGTGCATCAAAATTCCATGGTGTTCCCGGCGGAACAATCGGGTCCATCAATGAAGATCGTTCACTGATATAGGTGTTTACAAACTCTTCGCCGAAATGAGCCAGTGTATTGCTGGTGCGCACATCATTGTTGTGTCCGGCCAGCATCTGGGTCATGTACTTTAGCAGAAGAGCAGTGTTTTTGGGCTTCCATTCGGCAGGCTTCACCCCGAGAATTTTGTATTCAAGCGGATAGGTTTCAAATCGAAGCGACTGTATGTATTCATTCACCCCATCGGCATAGGCATTGATTGCATTCAGCACTTCAGCATCTTCACCGATCTTTTCCATGGCTCTCTCTGCACCATACATCATCCCGAGCCGGCGCTGGTTGCGGTCGTACTCCACAAGGTCGAGCCCCATCCATTCGGCTAGTGTTCCCCCTGCTGCCCGGATCTGCAGCTCCATCTGAAAGAGCCGGTCGCGCGCGGTAACGTAGCCCTGAGCGAAATAGAGGTCATACTCATTTTCCGCAAAAATGTGCGGCACCATCCGTTTATCGTAGTAAATCGTAACCGGATTCTGAGGTGAATTAAGAGAAAGCCGAATCTCACCTGAAGGCTGGCTTAGTTCAGCATTCGCCCAGAAGCCCTGGCCAGGATGGAAAAAAGAGCCTGCAGCCGGCAACGGACCGATTGGAACAGAATAGATGATGATGATTGCACTTAGCAGCAGCGCTGAGAGGGTAAACGTAATTTTATCTGACATTAGCGGACTTGAGGATTCAGATGGAAGGTTAAACATTTGTGTGGTTATGGTAAAGCTGCATCTATTTTTTTCTTGTAAACCACTATGAATCTCTTATTTTCTGCAATTGAAATTCTTCCTAACTCTAACAAAATCGCATTCACGTGGCTGAAGAGAAGAATCAAACCAACAATGAAGATGAAATTCCCCAATCGGAAGGCAGGGGAACGCTCTTCGATAAGTTTCTGAATGTTATTGAGAACCTGGGTAATAAGCTGCCCGATCCTGCCATGCTGTTTTTTATTTTGATGGTGATTGTATGGGTGCTTTCAGCTATCCTTTCACCTATCGATTTTGGTGAGGTTCATCCGCTTACGGGCGACGAGCTTAGTGTTCAAAACATGCTTACGGGTGATAATCTCGCGGCATTCCTCGCAAACATGATTCAGACGTTTGTGCTCTTTGCACCGCTTGGTATCGTGCTGGTGGCGATGCTTGGTGTGGGCGTGGCGGAGCATTCGGGATGGATTGATGCAGGCCTGAAAAAACTTCTCGGCTTCACACCCGCTTCTCTGCTTACACCCATGCTGATTTTGATTGCCATTGTAAGCCACACCGCGGCCGATGCCGGGTATGTACTTGTGATACCTCTTGGAGGTGTGATTTTCTATGCCGCCGGCCGCCATCCGCTGGCGGGTATAGCCGCGGCGTTTGCCGGTGTGAGCGGTGGGTTTTCGGCCAACTTTATACCATCGGCGATCGATCCGCTTATCATGAGCTTTACGCTTGAAGCTGCCAGGATACTGGATCCGACTATTGAGCTGAATCCGCTTAACAATTACTATTTTACTGCCTTATCGAGTATCCTCATTGTTGGGGTTGGCTGGTATGTGACCGACAAAATTGTTGAACCTCGCCTGGAGGGTATCGAAGTGGATGGCGATGAGGATGAAATGCCGCAGATGGAAGAGGTAACTCCGCAAGAAAGCCGTGCCTTCTGGTTTGGTTTTATCGCTATGATGCTCGGCTTGGTTGGCCTGTTTGTCTGGGCATGGCCCGAAGGTTCGGCCCTTCGCGATCCCAACTGGGATAACCCCGAGGTGAGCTCACTCTTCTCATTCCAGGCACCGCTGATGCAGGCGATTGTACCGCTCATTTTTGTTCTGCTTCTGATACCCGGTGTTGTATACGGATATGCCTCCGGCAAGTACAAGAGTTCAAAAGATATGATCGATAATATGACCAAGGCAATGGAGAGTATGGGCTACTACATTGTAATGGCGTTTTTCTGTGCGCTCTTCATTGATGCGTTTTCAAAGTCGAATATCGGTCTTTTGGTTGCAATTAAGGGCGCTAATTTCCTGGAAGCACTCGCCCTGCCCGGACAGGTTACCATTGTAGGGATTGTATTTCTGAGTGCGTTTGTGAACCTTTTGGTGGGATCGGCCTCGGCCAAGTGGGCACTTATTGCCCCGATCTTTGTTCCGATGCTGATGCAGCTTGGAATCTCTCCCGACCTTACCCAGGCAGCTTATCGCGTGGGCGATTCGATATCGAATATTATCACACCGCTTCTGCCGTACTTCCCGCTTGTGGTGGTATTCTGCCAGCGATATGTGAAGAACACCGGAATCGGGACACTGATATCAATGATGCTTCCGTATTCGATCATCTTCGGTATTACCTGGACGATCTTCCTGCTGCTCTACTGGTGGATCGGAATTCCGCTTAGCTTCGAGGCAAATTACGTGTATCCGGCGCCTTAAGGCATCGAAGACATGGTATTTCTGAATAAGGCCTACATCAGAAATGAGGCTGTGAGAAATACCATGTCTAATCAACTCACAACCGTATACTATTTCTTACTTCTCAACATCATCTCCTGGATAACCCT
>PWWL01000218.1 GCA_003561515.1 Balneolaceae bacterium | reverse complement strand
GGTTAATAATCTAGTGATATAACTAGATATTAATATCGTAAAAAAACCCGGCCAAATCTACTATTGACCGGGGTTTTATTGATAATCACCTATCAATATCTAGTAATTGCCAAACTCCAGAGCGGCGTCTCCGGCTTTGCAGCCGGAGACGCCGCAGTTTTAATTAAGAGTCTGTCTTCCCGAGCGAAGTGCAGACGAACACAGTGAGTCTAAATGGAGTCGAGGGATCTCAGTATTAATAAAAGTGATTATGTCGCCCGCTCGGCCATATCGAGCCAGGTAAGCGTTTTTTCATCGATTTCGTCGGTGAGTTCGGCATAGCGCCGGGATTTATCTTGGAGTTCATCCGCAGTGAGCTCGCCGCTGCTCATTTTCTGTTCAATTTCCGACTTCTCATTTTCAAGCTCTTCTATCAGTTTCTCCAGCTTTTTGAACTCTTTCTGTTCTGCATAGCTCAGTTTGTCTGGCTTTTCGGCAGTGTCCGGTTTCAGCTTTGCGGGTTTTGACGCTTCCGCAGCTTCGCGCTCCCTGCGCTTGCGCTCCGCCTCCTCGGCCTCCCTGGCCTGCCGGTATTCCATATAGGTGCCGTGGTGATCTTTAATCACACCGTCTCCCTCAAAAATAAAGTAGTGGTCCGACAGCTTATCCATGAAGAAACGGTCGTGCGACACCACAATCAGGCAGCCGCCAAACCCGAGCAGAAATTCCTCAAGCTTCTGCAGCGAAACAAGATCAAGGTCATTTGTCGGCTCATCCAGAATGAGAAAGTTCGGGTTCTTGATGAGCACCATCATCAGCGAAAGCCGCCGTTTCTCGCCCCCGCTGAGCTTGCTGACGGGTGTGTACTGAAGCGAACCCGGAAACATGAAGTGCTCGAGAAACTGGGAAGCAGAGATTTGAGAACCATCAGCCATCCGGATTACGGAAGCTACTTCTTTGATGGTGTCGATCACCCGGAGGTCTTCATCCAGTTCGGTTTCCTGCTGCCGATAATGACCAAACTGAATCGTGGCGCCGGTGTTTACGTTTCCGCTGTCGGGCTTTATCTCACCGGTGATGATTTTCAGGAATGTACTTTTGCCCGTTCCATTTTTCCCGATGATGCCGATTCTCTCTCCCTTGTTGAAAGAGTAGCTGAAGTTATCCAGGATCACCGTATCGCCCCAGGCCTTGCACACATTCTCCAGTTCAAGGATTTGTCCGCCAATGCGCTGCATCGACACTTCAAGCTCAAGCTCACTTTTATCGGTTGACTGATGCGCCTTCTCCCTGGTTTCGTAGAAGGCATCAATTCTCGACTTCGACTTGGTGGTTCTTGCCTTGGGCTGACGCCTCATCCACTCGAGCTCTTTTTTGTAGAGCTGACCAGCCTTGCGGATGCCCGCCTGTTCAACCTCTTCGCGTTCGGCTTTCTTCTGAAGGTAGTAGGCGTAGTTTCCCTTGTGATTGTAGATGGTACCGCTGTCCATTTCAAGAATGTGATTGCACACCCGGTCGAGGAAATAGCGGTCGTGCGTGACCATGAGCAAGGTAACATGGCTTTTGGCGAGATACGCTTCAAGCCATTCAATCATATCGAGATCGAGATGGTTGGTGGGTTCGTCAAGAATAAGCAGGTCGGGGTTGTCGAGCAACACAAACGCGAGGGCAACGCGTTTTTTCTCGCCGCCGGAGAGGGTGTTGATTCCCCGTTTCAGATCATGAATGTCGAGCTTGCCGAGAATCTGTTCCATTCTCGATTCGTAATCCCAGCCGCCAACGGCGTCCATTGCGGCAGTTGCTTTCATGTAGGCTTTTTGTGTGGCTTCATTAAAATCGGATGCCTGGGCATCTACCGCTTCCTCGTAGATCCGCACGGTTTTGGCAATCTCTGAATCACCCTGTGTGATATATTCACGGATGGTTAAATCCGGGTTGAGCTGCGGTTCCTGTTCGAGGTAGCCTACACGAATCTCGCTTTGCAGCATCACCTTTCCGGAGTCCTGCACCTCCCTTCCGGCAATGATTTTGAGGAGGGTGGATTTTCCCGTTCCATTGGGTGCTACCAGGGCGGTTTTATCTCCCTTAGACAATCCGAAGGTGATGTTTTCAAACAGGGGTTCGTGTCCGAAACTTTTGGAGAGGTTTTCGACGGTGAGATAGGTCATGGACTGGAAAACATGTAAATGATGAATCGTTTCGGGAGGACAAAAATAAGCAAAGGATAGGTGAGGCGACAAGTTTTAATCAGATAATACGGAATGGAGATCGAGGAGGAGAATCCGTTGATGGGTTTTCCCAAAACCCCCTCGATTCACATTTGGACGTTGATTGATACGTGGCCTCGGGGTTCTATCGTTTGTTGTCGTCTTTTGCTACAAACAGGGGGCTCCGCCGGAGCCTGCGCGATTGTGTAAGTCTGGATTTTTATATCGATGATAGCCAAATAATTCTGAGTGCTGATTCAAACTCTGAACCCGTTCCGAAGGCAGTTCGCGGAATGATGGATAGGGCATCATTGGCGTGGTGTCTTCATTGATGATTATCGGGATTTCAAAATATCCATGTGAAGCAATTGTTCTTCTCTAATCACATGGATGATGTATACAGTTTCAACATCGATCCGATAAAATATTCTGCAAGGCGGCATAACAATTTCCCGGTAAACGGATGCATCAAATTCATCTAAACCTTTTCCACTCCTGGGGTGGTCAGCTAAATGGTCAACACGATTGAAAGCCTCCCGAACCAATTTTTTTGCCGCTCCCGGATCATCCAGAGAGATATAATCCGCAATTTCATCAAGCTCCTGAAGAGCCGGTTCCGTCCAGATTATTCGAGCCATCGCGCCATGCGCTTTTTGGCATCATCATGTGCAACTATACGGTCTTCAAGAATGGCCTTTTCCCCTCTGGCCAAACCTTCCAGCAACTTTAACTTCTTTTGAATTTGTTCAAAGTGATCCACATCAACCAGGTAAGCAGATGGTTTTCCGTGCTCTGTGATCAATATCGGCTCTTTTTCGTCCCTGAGCTCCTTTAAGAGTTTTGTTGCCTGACGTTTGAGCGTTGTAACAAGTTCTGTCTTCATAGTGATACTAAAGTACTACTTGTCAGTAATTTTGGCAACTCTCTATAGATTATTGGTATAACATGACAATTATCGAAACCTTTTCGTCCTGCGGCCCGGATTTTGAAAAGCCTCAGAGTAGATTCCGGAGGCAGTTCACGGAATTTAGAAATGCATTGGTTGGCCCACGTACTCGTTAAAGGTTTTTCCGGTGAACCCCTCGAATCTGATTTCGCTTTCAAACCACCATCAACCCGGGAAATTTCTACGCCTTTAAATCGGCCTGAATTATTTCGTCCACGATTTCGCCATCCAGCAGATTGATGATTCGGGCGGCATATTCGGCGTCGGTTGGCGAGTGGGTTACCATTACAATGGTGGTACCCTGTTCGTTCAGGGTGGTTAGAAGGTCCATTACTTCCTTTCCGTGACCTGAATCGAGGTTTCCGGTTGGCTCATCGGCAAGAATGAGTTTAGCCCCGGTTACAACGGCCCGCGCTATGGCGGCTCGCTGCTGCTGTCCGCCGGAGAGCTGCTGAGGGAAATGATTTCGCCGTGCCGACATCCCCATACGCTCAATGGCTTCATCGGCGCGTTTTGTTCGCTCATCCGCACTGATGCCGAGATACTGAAGTGGAAGCTCCACATTCTCAAAAACGGTGAGCTCATCTATCAGGTTAAAGCTCTGGAAAATAAACCCGATGTTTCCTTTTCTGATGCGGGAGAGCTCACTTTCCGACAAACCCGATGTTTCGCTGTCGAGGAAATAATACTCGCCGGATGAGGGAGTGTCGAGAAGGCCCATTATGTTGAGCAGTGTGGACTTTCCGCATCCGCTCG
>PWWL01000365.1 GCA_003561515.1 Balneolaceae bacterium | reverse complement strand
AGTAAAATATACATACATAAGATAATGATAATCAGTAATTTAATCCATGAAAAACCCAGAAAAACAACATTTTTTACAGAATACTTGACTCATAATTTTCACACAGCCTCTCCAGAGGGGACTTTTAAATTGTGGCCTTAAATGCAGGTTACGGGGTGCATATTAGTTGGCTAATTCACATTCAAACCAATTAACGCAACGTCACCCCGAGCAGAAAATTCCAGATGGTGAGGGCAGCGAGGCGAACGGTTTGTCCGTCACGATCATAAACGGGGTTTACTTCGCAAAGATCGAACGAGGAAACTGCAGGCTGGCGGCCCAGCTCAAAGGCTAGCCGCAGCCACTTGCGAGTGGTGATTCCTGAACTGTTAGGCGCGCTTACTCCGGGCGCGCCGGCATGGTTCACGAGATCCATATCCATGGTTGCCATAACCGGCATCCCATCCATTGCAGCTAATTCAAACCACTTCCTAACCCCCGATCGCTTAAGGTCGTCCTCATAGTCGGCCATACCGTTCTCACTTACATACCGGAAATGATCGGCCGACACAGAAGCGGGATTCAGCCCGAATACGCTGTAGGAGTGGCAGGATTTTGAAGGATGCTCAAGAGCCTGCCTGAATGGGGAGCCGGAATGGGCTTTTCCATCCTTGAGAGGGCGAACATCGGCGTGCGCATCAAGATTCAGAATCCGTACCGATTGACCATCTCCGGCATATCCCAGGAAATGACCAAAAGAAGTTTCGTGTCCGCCGCCAATAATTATTGGCATAATGCCTTTTTGCAGACAGGCAGCCACGGTATTTCCAAGATTTTCTTGGTCTTTCTCAACATGCCCTGTACAGCTCAACATGGTGATGCCGCAGGTTCTGGAGAGCAGTTCCGAATGGCGCTCGTACCAGTGCGCGTGAGGGGTCAGTTTCAGCAGCTGTTCGAAAATAGGTTCCGGTGCATGTGAGGCACCAGGTCGCCCCCCGTTGATTTGTACGCCCGCATCCGACGGAAAACCGATAATTCTAACTGAGGTCTCGACCGCCGGCTCAGCGCTAATAAGATCGCGTAAACGCGGATCATTGTTATTCTTCACTGCCGTCCTCCGTTTCTTTTTCTTTCTTCTTTTTCTCTTTCCATCCGAATCCTCTGAATTTTCTGAATCGAAGCCTCACCGTCCACTCCCTAATGGCTACTGCAAGAATACTGATGGCCGTGATGGGTATCACAAACAACAGCATTGTAGTGCTGAAGGCTTCGAGAGCCTCGTGCTCGGCGGACGACAAAAACAGATAAAAAATATAAGAGGTATAATATCCGAGAAAGAGGAACCCTTCCCACCGGCTTATTTTATGCCCGGTAAAAAAAATCGGAATACAGGCAATCGATACCGCAAGCATAACCAAAAGGTCGAACCTAAGCAGGGCCGGTTTTACAGGTATCGACTCAGGTATGAAGAGCCCTGCAATTCCAAGTACAGCGAGAATGTTCAGAATGTTGCTCCCGATAACGCTTCCCACGGCAATATCTCTCTCTTTTTTTAAAGCAGCCACCAATACCGTAACAACCTCGGGAAGAGATGTGCCAAATGCCACAACCGTGAGACCAATCACAAGCTCACTCACGCCGGCCATTTCGGCAAGTACCAGCGCACTGTTAACAAGCCATCGGGCACCGGAAACCAAAAGAACAAACCCCACAACGCAAAGGATGGTATATATGGCCACAGCAGCAGGTGTTCTTTTTTTCTTTTCCCGGTCGGCAGGCACTGAGGCCGAACCGCTCTGACGAGCAAGGAAAATCATGTAGAACACCAGGAGCGTAACAAGGATGGCACACTCGATGAATGTAATAGCGCCGCTCCAGGCAAAAATGTAGAGCAGGATTGAGATTCCGATCATGACCGGAACATCGATCCTGATAAGGTTGGTGTGAACTTTTAGCGGGATAAATATGGCTGTGATTCCGAGAATCAGCAGAATATTGGTAATGTTGCTGCCCACGATGTTACCCATCATCAGGTCGGTATTTCCATCGATACCCGCCTGAATGCTAATGGCCAGTTCAGGGGCGCTAGTTCCGAATGCGACAATGGTCAGGCCAATGATAAGCCTTGGGATGCCGAAAAATCCTGCCAGTTTTGAAGCAGAACGCACAATGAGCTCAGCACCGCCAATCAAAGCGGCCAACCCAATAAAAAACCAAATCAGTGGTTCAAGCAGCATATAGAGAATTAGTTAACGTCATTTCAATATATGAGTTCGTTAAAGAGTCTCCCCCTTTGAAGGGGCAATGGGGGATGATATGTAATGAGTTTTAGGTCAATTATTGAATATCTGAATAAACCCAACGCTCAGAGGGTCATTCCCCAATGGCTCTTACGAGCCTTGCAACCTCCCCAAAAGTGAACCCAGTGGGAAAAGGGGGACTAATTTTACCGGCATTCCGATTTCAAACTCATGTTGGTTAAAAGTTTTATGATGCTAAATGTACAAACTGTCTGATTGCAAAGTGAAACCGAATGCAGGGTCGGTGTATAACAGTCGGAATCTTTTTTCAGTTTTATGTACACTTTTCGGAACAAAGAACCCAATTTCCCGATATTGGGTCTATAACCGAAATCTGACCAAATCAACCGGCGGATTAAACGCAGATAATCATGTCATCTAGAATCATTCCATCAACCCGAATGCAGCAGCTTCCCTACTACCTGTTCGGAAAGCTGAATGCTGAAAAACAGCAGCTTCGGGAACTGGGCAAAGACATCATCGACTTTGGGATGGGCAACTCGGATATGCCCGCATCAAGGGAGGTTGTGGAAAAAACTCATGAAGTGATCGAGGATGATAAGTCGCACCGCTATTCAAGAGCCACCGGAATACCGCATCTGCTGCGGGCTGCATCAGACCATTATAAAGAACGGTACGGGGTTGAGCTCGATCCCGAGAAGGAAGTGATTGCAACGATCGGGAGCAAGGAGGGGCTTTCTCACCTTGCGCTTGCGCTGCTGGGACCCGGCGAACTTTGTGCGGTACCCGAACCCTACTTTCCCGTTCACATGTGGAGCGTGGTTATTGCGGGTGCTGAACCGGTAAACATTCCCGTGACGGATAAAGCGGACCAACTGATTGAAAGCCTCGAAAAACTGGATTCCGCTCCAAAAGCCATTTTCCTCAACTATCCTCACAACCCGACGGGCACAACGGTGGGGCCGGAATTTTTTGAAGAAACGGTGCCCTATTTCAGGGAGAAGAATATCATTGTGATTCATGATTTTGCCTACAAGGATATCACTTTCGGTGGTTTTCAAGCACCAAGTATTTTGCAGACCGAGGGTGCGAAAGAGATTGCGGTTGAGTTTTTTACCATGAGCAAATCGTACAACATGGCCGGCTGGCGCTGCGGCTTCTGCCTGGGGAATGCTGAAATTGTGCACCTGCTATCGAGAATCAAGTCATTTTTTGATTACGGGATGTTCACCCCGATACAGGTGGCGGCGATCACCGCCCTGAGAGGTGACCAGGCAAATGTGGATGAAATTGCAGCCAAGTATGAAAGAAGGCGCGATGTGCTGATTGAGGGGCTGGCTCGTTCGGGTTGGCAGATTCCCAAAAACCGCGGAGCCATGTTTGTGTGGACCCCATTGCCCGAGAAATACCGCGATATGGGATCGCTGAAGTTTGCCGAGTGGCTTCTGGAAGAAGCGGAGGTGTTGGTATCGCCCGGTATCGGATTCGGTCCTGCCGGCGAAGGCTATGTGAGAATGAGTTTGGTCGAAAACACCCACCGAATACGGCAGGCAGTGCGGCAGATCAACCGGGTATTAAAGTAATGAAAATAAGCAGCGTGATTGCGGTATAACAACGAAGTTTTAACCCCCCCTACCGAAGGGTCGGCACCAAGTGTGGTTTGAAGGGGGGAGAAGCTCGTAAGAGCTGAGGGGGAATGACCCTCTGAGCGTTGATTTGGATCAATTAAATTATTATTAAAATTGCACTTAATAATATAACAAAAAATTACAATGCAGTTATTTCTCGCAGAGTTACGCTGTGTTTAGCGCGGATTTCCGCAGAATATGAATGGATTCATTTGTGCTCAACTTTTCACTTCGTGTATAAAAAATGAGCCCCGCGAAGCGAAACTCAGCCAGAAACACTAACTCCTAAAATTGAGTCAAGTAATCATCAACTAAGTTTAAATTCAAACCTTATCATCCCCCATTGCCCCCTTCAAACCACACTTGGTGCCGACCCTTCGGTAGGGGTACACTCTTCAATAAATTTATAGGTCGATTTCAGGTTATCTTACCTAACTGTTCCCCCACGCACCTCACCCCTCAAAAACACACGCACAGGCGCATTCCCCCGGTAATGGTACATCCTGAAGTTGATATCAAGCTCATCGAGCAGCAGGAAATCGGCAGACTTGCCCGGTTCGATGGAGCCGGTTTTTTTCTCAAGACCAATGGCAGCCGCGGCGTAGATGGTGGCGCCTTTAAGGACCTCGGCGGGAGTTAATCGGCCGTGGTTGCAGGTGAGCATCATGGCCAGGGACAGATCGTAGCTGGGCGCCGAGCCCGGGTTGAAGTCGGTGGCCACCGCAACTTTTACCCCGCCATCCACCAGCCGGCGACAGTTCAGGTAGGGCTGCTGCGTGTAGAGGGATGCCGTGGGAAGTGTTACCCCGATGACCCCGGCTTTTGCCATCATCTCAATCCCACGGCCGGAAACCTGCTCGAGGTGATCGGCGCTCACGGCACCGAGTTCGGCGGCCAGTTCGGCCCCGCCGCCTGAAGTGAGCTGATCGGCATGCAGCTTGGGTGTGAGACCGTGCTCTTTCCCGGCTTGCAGGATGCGGCGGGCTTCATCCGTTGTAAAGGCCGAATCTTCCACAAAAATGTCGCAGAACTCCGCGAGATTTTGTTCGGCAACGGCGGGAATCATTTCATTGATCAGCAAATCGATATAACTCTTGCGGTCGCTCTTGTATTCAGGCGGAAAGGTGTGCGCCCCGAGAAAAGTGGAGACAATGTGCACGGGATACGCTTCTTTCAGCCGCCGGTAAACACGAAGCTGTTTCAGCTCATCCTCCAGAGTAAGCCCATAGCCGCTTTTGCACTCGATGGCCGTGACGCCTGTATTCATGATCTCTTCCAGCAGCCTGGCAGCCTTTGCAAACAGCTCATCTTCACTTGCCTGCCGGGTGGCCTTCACTGTAGAGAGGATGCCCCCGCCCGCTTTGGCAATCTCAAGATAGCTCCTGCCCTGAATCCGCATTTCAAACTCATCGGATCTCCATCCTCCAAAACTGAGATGGGTGTGGCAGTCAATCAGCCCGGGAATCACGATGCAGCCCCCGGCATCCAGTGCTTTTTCGCCGGCATATTCCTCAGGCAGCTCTTCTTCCCTTCCGGCCCATTGAGTGATCCCGTTTTCCCAGGCGATGGCAGCCTTTTCAATGGGATGGACGTCGGCCTGACCGCCTTGATCGCGGCAGGTGTAGAGGGTAGAGATGTTTTTGAGAGTCGGCACTATACCAGTTTATCTTTTTTGAATAATTGTATTTATGTCTTGTCTTTGATGAAGTCACGCATGAATCCTGATTAAATCATGGGATTCAATTTTGTAGAATATTGTAAATGGAAATTTTTAACCAGCTTCAGTTTTAAAAGTCCATGTTTCACTGGAAAAGCATTCGGAGTAGATTGGATTTTCTTGATGGCTGATTCTACCTGTGCTGCAAACTCCTCACCAAGATCGGGTTGTTGCACGTAATACCAATCTCTGGCAGCTTCAATATCCCGAATCGCAATTTCAAGAAATGAAATTTCAGGCATTATACTTTCTGAAAAGCCTTTCTCTTACAACTTCCCATGGCACAGAATCTTCAGGATGTTCTTCAGCATGCTTCATCCTCCTGTCAAGCTCTTCTTTTTGCCAGTCAGATAGCTCTAAAGATGCCTCCGACATAACCTCATCCCACGATTCTCCAATCAGAATCAATTTTTCCTCATCTGTAAGCTTTTCCAATTCCGGAAATTTTTCTTTTATCATGGGCTCTGCTCTTTAATTTGTGTATGGTAATATTCAAAAAAGCTGAATTCCTGTAAAGTTAAACTTCAATTCAACACCGAAACCTCCGCCTCCACTTTTTCAATCATTCCGCGGTTGCGGATCAGGTCAACGGCAAGACTAATATCATCCCTGAAGTACTGGTCTTCGGTGGCATGGGGGATGCTTTCTCGGATGTATCTGTGCGCAGTTTCAACTCCCTTGCCCGGCTTTAGAGGCTTTCGAAAATCGAGCGCCTGCGCTGCGGTGAAGAGCTCAATGCCCAGCACTTGCTCCACGTTTTCATACACTTTAAGCAGATTCAGCGCACTTATGCTGCCCATGCTCACGTGGTCTTCCTGCCCCAGGCTGGTTGGGATGGAATCGACAGATGATGGGTGGCAAAGCACTTTGTTTTCGGAAACCAGGGCTGCCGAGGTATACTGAGGAATCATAAACCCGGAATTAATGCCCGTTTCCTGCATCAGCAGTTTTGGAAGTCCGTCGTGCCCCTCCAGCAGCAGGTAAGTGCGGCGCTCCGAAATGCTGGCAATCTCCGCCAGGGCTATCTTTGCAAAATCGAGCACCAGGGCGAGCGGCTGCCCGTGAAAGTTGCCCCCGCTCAGAATATCACCGTCGGGAAATACCAGCGGGTTGTCGGTTACCGAGTTGATTTCGGTTTCAACCACACCGATAGCGTATCCGATTGCATCGCGGCTGGCCCCATGCACCTGGGGCACGCATCGCAGGCAGTAGGGGTCTTGCACCTTGCCGCAATGCCGGTGCGACTCCAGGATTTCGCTCTGCAAAAGCAGGCTGCGGATATTCTCCGCAACTTCGGCCTGGCCCCTGTGTGGCCTTATTTTATGAATCCGTTCATCGAAAGGGGTGAGACTGCCCTGAAGCGCTTCGAGGCTCATGGCCGAGACCAGGTCGGCCGCTTTTAGCAGCTGAAGCGACTTTTCGAGAACCCAGGCACCGTATGCACTCATAAGCTGCGTGCCATTAATGAGAGAAAGGCCATCTTTCGGCTGAAGATCTACCGGCTCAAGTCCTTGTTTGGCCAGAAGATCGCCGGCCGGAATGATGTCCGTACCCTCCCTATTCCAGAATGACCCGTGTCCAAGCAGTGGCAGCGACATGTGAGCCAGCGGAGCAAGGTCACCCGAAGCTCCCACGCTTCCTTTTTCGGGGATTGCGGGTATCCAGTCTTTCTCAAGAAAAAGCATAAGGCGGCTAAACGTCTCTAAGGATATTCCTGAATACCCAATGGCCAGAGCGTGAACCTTTAACTGCAGCATCAATCGACTTATTTCTTTCGGAATCAAATTACCCACTCCCACAGCGTGAGAAAGAATAAGATTTCTTTGAAGCTGACGCAGATCATCGCCGTTCACTCGTTTCGCCGCCAGAGCACCAAACCCGGTATTTATTCCATAGTAGATGTTTCCATCCCTTAGTGCATCATTTACCACTTCACGTGATTTAATCAAGTCTTTGTGCTGATACCTCAGCTGGCCTATTCTTTTTTCCAGGTCTTTGTACAGTGTTGATATGCTTAGGTCCATGTTACGGTCTATTTACCAGAATTAGCGAGTTAAGCACCCCTCCCAGACAAGCTATCGAGATGAGAAAACCTTACTGAGCGATTGCACCGTTTAAAATCGAATATCTGCCGGACTTGGGTGCTGATGGAAGTTATAAAATTTTGGAAGCGCTTTTCTTCCGAAAAATTGATTTGTCCCATAATCAGAGCTTAATTTTTTTTAATTTCCTTGTTCAGGTTCAAAAATTGAATCTTAAAAAGTCTCAGTAAACTCATAACAAATTAGGCTATGGCAAACATCAATAAGATAAAAGGAGTAATAGGTATTCTTACCGGAGGGGGCGATGTTCCAGGCCTGAATCCGGCTATCAGAGGAGTAACCATCAGAGCAATACGTGAGGGGTACAAAGTTATTGGTATCCGTCGTGGCTGGGGCGGTATGGTTGACATTATTCGTGATGATAATGCTGATAACAGTAAAAACTTTTTAGAGTTAAATGTTGATATCGTAGACAAAGCCGGACGTACCGGGGGCACATTTCTCCACACCTCACGTACAAATCCAAGCAGAGTCAAAAAGGAAAATTTACCCGATCAGTACCGTGATTCATACACTGATGATGTAAATGACCTTACACCAGAAGTTCTTAAGAACCTTGATTACCTTGGGATTGATACGCTGATTCCAATCGGGGGTGATGACACCCTGAGTTATGGTGTTCGACTGCACCAGGAAGGCTTCAAAGTAGTGGCAATACCTAAAACGATGGACAACGACGTTCCCGGTACCGACTACTGTATAGGTTTTAGCACCTGTGTTACGCGAACCATCCACCTCGCCAACATCCTCAGAACACCGGCAGGGTCTCATGAGCGATTTCTCGTGATGGAAGTATTTGGCCGCTACGCCGGCTTTACTGCAATGCTGCCAACCATGGCCGGCGCCGCGCATCGATGCGTAATCCCCGAGTATAAGTTTAACATGGAACAGCTTGCCGAGCTGATGGTTGAAGACAGAAACCAAAATCCAAGTAAATACTCGATGGTACTTATATCAGAAGGTGCAATGTTTGAAGGCGGAGAGATGGTTTTTGAAAGCGGCAAGGCAGATGCTTTTGGACATAAAAAGCTTGGAGGCATTGGAGATCTTGTAAGTGAAGAGCTCACCAGACTTTCACCCAAGTATAATAACGGACATGAAATTCGTACCGTTAATCAGAAACTCGGGTACATGGTACGGGGCGGCGACCCTGATGCAATCGACTCTATTGCACCCATGGCCTTCGGAAATCTTGCACTCGATCTTATTTTGAAAAAAGTTCATGGAAGACTTGTAGTACTGAATAACGGACGTTACGGCAACATTCCAATTGATATTGTAACCAGCCGAAGCAAGGTTGTAAACGTAGAAAAACACTACAATACTGAGCGTTTGAGGCCATTTTACAAGAGCTTCGAGAATCAGCCGCTCTTTATTATGGCGAGCGAGATTGATAAAAAAGAGTAGATTTTTGAGGTGTGCGTTTTTATTAAAGCTCCTCCACATTTCTCATAGATGAGCATCGAAAGGCAATAGCCCGGGCTCGCTTTTTGTCTCAATTTTATGGATTGAAGGGGATGTTCGCTTACGATTCTTCTTGGCACTTTCATGTTCATATTTTTCGTGCGGTACGGGCAAATTGGCCAGGGTGCCAGGCAGACTATGCTAATTTTTAAAAGATCTAGTCTCCATGAAGAGCTATCAGTTCGAACTTTCATTTACCGTTCGGGATTATGAACTCGATACTCAGGGAGTAGTTAATAACTCCGTCTATCAAAACTACCTGGAACATGCACGCCATGAGTACCTGAAAGAGATCGGACTCAACTTTAACGAATTGCACAGCCGCGGCATGGACGCTGTGGTTCACAAAGTGGAGCTTGAGTATAAACGTCCGCTTATGGGCGACGATTCTTTTGTGGTTCGGATGAACGCATGGCAACAGGGAAATGTCCGTTTTGTATTTGAGCAAAATATATATCGGATACCAAATGATGAGCTCACATTAAAAGGTTTGGTTACGGCTGTATTTATGCAAAACGGCAGGCCCATAAGGCCTCCTGAAGAAATTGTAAAAGCTCTTCGAAAATCCTAGTCGATCATTAGAAAAATCAAACTGTTAAATACGCGAAAAGCATCCGATCTTAAGATATGCTTTACGTTTAGAGAGTGACAGTTGATACGGTAAAAATACCGACTAATAGAGAGAATTATGGAATTTTATGCAGAGTGGCTTCTCGCAAATGCTATGCTGTTTGTGGGAATCTTATTTATTTTTAATGCGCTAAAAAAAATATACAGACGCGATGATTGGGGTATGACATTACTTGCAATCGGCGTTATAATTGTTTTGCTTTGCCACGCCGTTGATGATTGGGACCATATACTGGCTGCATTTCGGACAGCATGGGAAACCGCATTCAAGTAACTTTATAAACCTATCAGGTTGATATAGTCTGTATAACAATTCTTACATTGGTTATGCCGGTGGTATGTGACCACGAGAAGGTGATTAACAGACTGCAGCTTTATAACTGAATTGCGCTTTAGATTGAGCAATCAACTATCTACAATCAGAGATCACCTTCCTCTTTGTTTCATAAAAATCAGTCCAATCACAAGAATCACTATAATAAAAGCGGCAGCCGGCCAAACCCAAAGTGGAAGTGTAAAAGTTACGGCCATTCGCCCTTCTGGTTCCTGATATCTGGCGGGAATCACCGGCAGGCCATCTTCATTTTGTTCGTGGCTAAGGGTATAATAGAGGATCGCCTGCCATACTTTGAGCTGGCTGCCGTTCCGGTAAACAATAGTGTCATTCAGCTCCACCGGATTGCCGTTTTCATCGCGCAGTGTTACTGCCAGGTTCGGAACCGCATCGCCCACCAGCGGCAGAAATCCGGCAATGTAGTAATCGGTTACCACATGCAGCAACTCATCACTGCCCCGGCGTATCCGGTACAATTCACCATCCTCGCGGTCGAGTTCGGCGCTCAGGACCGCGCGCCCGGTGGGGATCGGCGTTCCGGAAAAGGGAATTCGCAGCAGAACGGCACGCCCGGGATCGTACAACTTCTTCAGCCCCGAAAATTGCAGAAAATAAGCATCACCCATGAGTCCCGACAGCAGCACCGAAACTTCCAGCGCGCGCCGAACCTCATCTTCGGTGAGGTAAAAAGAGACCATCGGGTAGCCGGGGTTTCCGTCATCACCGTAGCCCAATCCGTTTGCCATAACAAGATCATAAAATGAAAGCCTTCCTTCGCTCCACTCCATGGTGCCGGGCACGATGTTGCTTCGGATGGCCCCGTTGGCCTGCACCGCGATATGCACCTGCTTGCCAAGGACATCTTCAGCTGCACGCTTCATCGCATCGGTGATGTAATTGCCGATGGCCGACTCTCTCTGCCGCTCATTTCTCGTAATCGGGAATGCTGAAGCTGCAATGATCTGTCTTACACTGCGGATCTCACCCTCCGTGAGTTCTTCTACCCAGCTGTTCAGAATAGCTTTATAGCGGGCCACTTCTGCCGCAATTTCTTCATCTTCGGGCACACTCTGATCCATCTTCATCAAAAACGGGGTTTGTTCCGGATCATTCATGATGTGCACCCTTTGCTCTTCGGGATCCCACGAAAGCTCCAGAATGCCCAGGTAGTTCAGGTACTGCCCGGCCTGCACAATCACCGTTTTCCCGACTGTGATTGGCTCATAAAGTGGAGTGTGCGAATGTCCGCCAACGATTACATCAATTTCCGGAACGGCCGCTGCAAGCTGACGGTCTTCCGTTACCCCGGAATGATTTACCGATATGATGACATCTGCGCCTGCAGCGATCAGCGAGTCCACGGCTTTTCTGGCTGACCGGATCGGGTCCTCAAAATTAACCGGCCCCGGCTCTGCGGTTTTGGATATGGCATCGTCGCCTATCAGACCGAATATTCCGACCTTAAGGCCGTTTTCAAGCTCTTTGGTGTAGTGGTTCCGGATGCCCATTTCACTCAGCGGATGATCCTGAGGTGGCCGGGTATTTGTTCCCAGGATGGCTGTTCTCTTATTGGCTTCAGGATATCCCGCATCTCGCAGGTAGCGGGCCAGCACATCCGGCCCGTAGTCGAATTCGTGATTGCCGATAGTGAACGCATCGTACCCGATTCTCTGCATCAGGGATAACTCCGGGGAGAGCCCTTCCCTGAGCGGCAGCCAGCCGAATGCGGGGCCTCCCAGTATATCACCGCCTGATAACAGCAAAACAGGCTCCCCGTTTTCGGCCTTTCTGTCACGGATCATATTTACGGCACCGGCAATCCTGGCAAAACCACCCACTGCCGGGTTTTCGTAATCGGGGTGATCGTCGACGGCGGGTATAGGGATCAGATGCGAATGCTCGTCATTGGTATGAAGAATGGTGAAGCGAAGCTCCTGAGCATGTACAGATGAACTGAACATCACTGCAATCAGTACAGCCGCAATTCCACGCAAACAGGCTGCAAGCCTCACAGAACCGGCCGTTTTTTCGGATCGCGATAACTCTGATGATGAAAGGTTTTTTCTCTTCAATACAACCCCATGCTTTTAGCGTATTACGGTTTTGTTTATGTTTAGGCTCTTTTATTGGCAAACTGTTCCCGGAACAACGATATGAACCTACAAAAGATCATGCAAAAACAGATATCCTTTTTCTCCTGCCTGATCGGGCTTTTCCTGATCACTTCAACCGCATTCGCTCAGCTTCAGTCGCCCGATGAGTTCCTGGGTTACGAACTGGGTGAACGATGGACTCACCATCATCGTGTGCTGGCGTATGTGACCCATGTGGCCGAAGAGTCGGATTGGGTAACCATTCATCATTACGGCGAAACCTACCAGGGGCGTGAACTTGTTTACCTTGTGGTAACCTCTCCCGAAAATCATTCAAATATTGATGAAATCCGCCTAAACAACCTGCGGCTAACAGGCCTCGAAAGCGGTGAACCGACACCCAATAAAAAAGGGATTGTGTGGCTCAGCTACAACATTCACGGAAATGAAACATCGAGCAGTGAAGCGGCCATGCGAACTTTGCATGAACTTGTACGCCCCGATAATCGGGAACCGAAAGAGTGGCTCAGGAATACAGTAGTGATCATGGATCCCATGCTGAACCCTGACGGACGCGACCGCTACACACAGTGGTTCCACAACATGGTTGGAGCTGAGGTTAATGCTGCGTTTGATGCACGGGAACATCACGAACCATGGCCCGGCGGGCGCTCGAACCATTACATGTTCGACCTGAACCGCGACTGGGCGTGGCAGGTACAACAGGAGTCGCAGATGCGCTATGATATCTACAAGCTGTGGATGCCTCATGTTCATGTCGATTATCATGAGCAGAGCTACACTGCGCCCTATTATTTTGCGCCGGCGGCCGAACCGTTCCACACGTCCATTACCGACTGGCAGCGCGAGTTTCAGACAACCATCGGTGAAAATCATATCCGCTATTTCGATGAGGAAGGATGGCTCTACTTCACCCGGCAGCGATTCGATCTTTTTTATCCGAGCTTTGGCGATACCTGGCCAACATTCCACGGCGCCATCGGCATGACCTATGAGCAGGCAGGCCATAGCCTTGCCGGTCTTGCCATCGAAACACCCGAAGGCGATACGCTCACCCTGGCCGACAGGCTGCTGCACCATCACGTAACCGGTATGTCGACAGTTGAAACTGCGTCGCAACATTCTGAGCGGATGATCGAAGAGTTTCGCCGGCATTTCGAAAGGGGAATGAACAATCCCGACAGCCAGTATAAGACGTTTGTGGTGAAAGGGGACAATAACCCGGACAAGATTTACAACTTGCTCAGTTTCCTCGACAGAACCAATATCCAATACGGCACGGCAGGCTCGAGCCGCAACAGAGACGGATTCAACTTTACCACCGGAGAAACTGGGCGGGTCTCCATTCAGCCCAACGACATCCTGATCAGTGCATTCCAACCGCAATCGCAGCTTGTAAGGGTGATCTTTGAGCCCAACCCGGAGCTCGTTGATTCACTCACATACGATATCACCTCATGGGAAGCACACTACCGGTTCGGCCTGGAGGGGTATGCCCTCGAACGGCGTGAAAACCCGCAAATGAATATCACCGCGGCCGACTTCAGAAGCAGCAGTGTTACAGGCCCTGAACGGCCTTATGCATATGTTCTGCGATGGAATACCATGGACGATGCGAGGTTTTTAGCAGAAATCACAAGAAAAGGCGTTAAAAGCCGGTTTGCGGAAATTCCGTTTACCCTGAACGGTGAATCGTTCGCCAAAGGTACACTCGTTATTACGCGCAGCAATAACCGGGCGCTGGGCAGTAATTTTGACCAAATTGTTCGCGAAGCCGCCGAAACTCACAGCCGTAACCTGATCGCCTCACCGACCGGCTTTGTTGGAACGGGTGCCGATTTCGGATCCTCGGATGTCCGTTTTATCGAAAAACCGGAGGTGGCAGTGTTATTGGGCGAGGGAACTGCCTCTCTGAATGCAGGCGAAATCTGGCATTTTTTCGATCACCAGCTTCGCTACCCGGCCACCATGCTCCATACCACCTATTTGAATCGCGCCGATCTCGACAATTACAACGTGCTGGTACTGCCATCGGGATCATATAATAACATCCTTACAGATTCAGCCATCGATCGCATCAGCCAGTGGGTGCGCAGCGGCGGTACCCTGATTACATTCGGAAGCGCAAACCGGATATTTTCAAACCGGAACGGATTTCAATTGACTCAAAAAATGAGGACTGCCGATGAACCTGACGTTGAAAGCAAATTACAGCCCTACGCTGAACGTCAGCGAAGGTTCGTAAGCAACACTACCTCGGGGTCTACTTTCCGTGTACATCTCGATAACACTCATCCGCTTGCATTCGGTTATGGAGACATATACTTCAGCCTCAAAAACAGTGCGGATGCCTACGATTTCCTCGATAATGGCTGGAATGTGGGAGCTGTACGAACCGATGCACATATGAGCGGATTTGCAGGAGCCGGTGCCAAAGAGATGCTTGAAAATTCCTTGGTGTTTGGGGCACAGTCGCTCGGATCGGGCGACGTTGTGTACCTCATAGACAACCCGCTCTTCCGCGGCTTCTGGGAAAACGGCAAGCTGCTGTTTGTGAATGCGGTGTTTTTTGTGGGGAATTAAAGCCTAAACCACTTTGAAGCATGCGCCTAATGGCGCTGCTTCGTGTGTGGGCAAGAATTATGTTTGAGCAATATCGCTGCCTTGAGCATTCTGTTCAGCACAAATTAATTCGTCGATTATCCTTTCTCTACTTTCTGCTTCATCAGTGCCGCCGCGATCTCAATCGCTGAATAACCCTGTTCGGCAACCGGCTCGAGAAGTTCAATGTATTCCCGAAGCCCGCCGGCTTCAAGGGTTTCGAGAACCTCCTCCATCTGCACATCCATTTTCGACTGCTGAACTTCCCTCACTGTAGGCATTGGGATTGGCGTCAGTTTGGCCCGTGTAATTTTTTCAATAAAACGGATTCGCTTCATCTTTCGTCCCGAAGCAAAGGTTATGGCCATGCCTGTACGTCCTGCACGGCCGGTTCTCCCGATTCGGTGCACGTAGTATTCCGGATCCTGCGGTATGTCGTAGTTGAATACCACATCCACATTTTCCACATCAAGGCCCCGTGCGGCAACATCCGTGGCCACCAGCATTTCAATTTTTCCGTTGCGGAAGTTGTTCATAACCTTGTCGCGAATATTTTGGGTCATATCGCCGTGAAGTGCATCGGCGGAGTATCCCCGCGCCTGCAGCTCCTGAACCAGGGAATCACAAAGCCGCTTGGTATTACAAAAAATGAGGGCTAGCCGGAAATTGGTCATATCCATTATGCGGGATACGGCTTCCGTTCGAACAGAATCGCGCACCTCCATTACAAACTGATCGATGCCTGCGGCGGTTTCAGCTTTCCCGTCCACCTTTACCATGTCGGGCTTGTCCATCCAGTTTTCCATAATCTGGCGGATCGCCTTCGGAACCGTAGCTGAAAACATGACGGTTTGCGATTTGCCCTTACTGTAACTCAGAATCTCTTCAAGGTCTTCGCGAAAGCCCATGTTCAGCATCTCATCGGCTTCATCAAGAATTACCATTTTCAGATTGTTGAGCTTCAGCGTTCCGCGCTTCAGGTGATCGATCACACGTCCGGGTGTTCCAACCACTATCTGGGCACCTTTTTTCAGTGCAGTGAGCTGCCGGCTGATAGGCTGGCCTCCATACACCGGCACAATCCAGATACCTTCGAGATATTTTGAAAGCTTGATCAACTCTCCGGTAACCTGGATGGCAAGTTCACGGGTAGGGCAAAGTATAATCACCGATGGCAGTTTTGAGCCGGTATCGGCTTTTTGAAGCGCCGGAATGCCAAACGCTGCGGTTTTACCGGTGCCGGTCTGTGCCTGGCCAACCATATCACCGCCTGATCTGATGATTGGGATGGATCTCTCCTGGATTGGAGTTGGGGCTTCAAAGCCCATTTCGTTGATGGATTTAAGGATCTCAGGCCGGATGCCCAGCTCTGAAAATTTGGTCATGTTCATAAAAGGATTGTTCTGTAATAGGTTGAAGTGAGTTCGATTAAAAAAATAGAAAACAAAATCCCAAAACATCGGGGCCTCATTATCCAACCACCCCTTATTCCCCTCCTTCATAAGGAGGGGACTACATTGCTTCAAAGAAGGCAGATCTTTATCGAACTCAGTTTAAAAAAATATCTGTCGCCCATACCGCGCATCACTCTGCTCCTGATATACTTCTTGAATAAATACAGTGGGAATGTGAGGATACTCCCTGGCCAATAGCGCGATTTACAATTTTCAGAAGAGATGTAAACTTCCTGAAGAGAGGCAAAAAACTTGTACCGGGCAGGTCAACGACGAACGTCAGTTGATTCAGCATGGAAAAGTACGGATAAAAAACGGATTTATTGCTATTGAGGAATGTGAGTAAATTGGAAACAGTTGGCAAGTTAGGGGTGATATGTCCGTAAATAAATAAAAAATTATACTTTTAAAGTTGATATATCGGCCTTGAATTCCCGGTATCAGCAAACCAATACATAATTTAGATTGTCTTTTTTTTGGAGTTTACATTCCGGCAGGAATGTCTGGTCGGTAGCACCAGCAGTGCGCGAACCCCTAACCTCCTGCCTGTATTTGTGGAAATTCACGAAATCATAATCCGGAGGTTTGTCCGCGATCTCATGAATTGGAGCCGTGGGCATTGTACCTGTTGATGGGTTTTCCCTATTAACCCCTCGGATTGAATCAGGGCGTTGATCTGAATTCGGGCTCGGGGTTTTATATCACTGATCCGCAAACCCGGGGCGTTGCCCTCCCGAATTCTCGGGATGATATGTAAGGCTTACACCTTTTATATTGGCACATATATCAGTCTGCCACTGAGGGATCCACGTGGGAAAAGACTGATAGAACTTATCTTGTGGCATTCGAATCAAATGAACAGATCTTATCTTTTCATGGGCAAAATTACCTACCCATTACTAAAAAAGCCGTCACTTATCATAGCGACGGCCTGTATGGTACCTTCTTTGATTTCTGAGGTATCTATCTTACTGAGGTATGCTCGATAACCGGCTCACGTCCGGCAAGTATGTCACTTTTTGATATTCGGATATGTGTTTTCTCCGGAATAGTGGGGTTTCTCTGCGGCCAGTTGATGGTGATCATCAGCATTTCGACTTCTGAGAGTGATCTCAAAGTGGTACCATAGTCGCTGATTACAGATGTTATTTCCGATATGATATTTTCAAAATCTGCCGACAGATCCGTTGTATCCCGCTGGGAGGTTCTTGCAAATTGTTCACGCGACCTCTCGAAACGCTGACGCGCTTCGTCCCACTGCTCCCTGTTTGCTTCCCACTGTTCTCGGGTAATTTCTGCCCTGCGTCGTGATTCTTCTGCCTGGCTTCTCAACTCTTCCAGTTGAAACATGATGTCACCACTTCTGACTTTGAGTGTATCCTCCAGCCTTTGCAAAGAGAGCCTCAGGCTATCGAGATTCAGATCCATTTGATTTATCTGAACGTCAATTTCTTTACTCAAGTTATCGGGGAGCCTGCCAAGATCAATCTGAATATTGACATCTTCGAGCTCCATATCATCGATTTGCCGGGCAATGTCCATGAGTCCGGTGCGCATCAAAAAGCGGAAACCGCGATTCAGATTGATGTTGTAATGTGCTCCATAGCCCGGCAAGTAATCAAACTGAGGTTTTCCGCTTATCCTTAAATGTTCTGTTTCACCTGATTTTAGTGCAGTTTCCAGAACTGTTGCAAAGATATCCAGATCACGATGTTCACCGGCAGTTGTGAGCGAATGAGATGAAATACGATTTCGAAATTCTGATTCAGAAATACGGCCTTCGGCAAATCTGTCTATCTCTGATTTACTGACCCAAATTGTTTTTCGTGGTTCAGTATGAGAACGGTTGGCAGCTGGAGGATTTATTAAGATGTGCGGTGATGAAGCCCGCATCCCATAGGTAATTCGCACCTGTTCATTGCCCGGCAGATCTCTAAGCTGAGATGCGTATTGTGTAAAATATTCCATCGCATTGTTTTTTACCCAATCCTCAGTTTTACCTTCACGATCGTCAGATTCCGGCCTGCTGCCAAAGATTACGATACTGCCTGCGCCCGTCTTGTTTACAATAAAATGGACTCCGACTCCCGGTACATACCTGCTTTCAATAGTTCGTCCGCCGGCAATTGCAACCTGCCTTGGCTGTGTGACCGGTGGTGTAAAAATCTCTTCAAGAATCCGTTCAGCAATCCTCATATCACGCTGCAGCTGTTCGCTTTGCGCCATGAGCGCCTGGCTGCCGAAAAGAAGTGTAACAATTAAAAGGGCAATTTTGATAAGTGTATTGATTAGGTGTTTCATAGCGGTAATTCAGTTAAAAAGTTAGCGGCTCTGTTCAGGAATTACTCACGGATTGCTTAACGCGTAGATAAGCTCTCCGATGGTTTCATCGGTTTGCAGAAAACGGTAGTAGGTATCCTCTTCGAGCCGTGTGAGGCCCTCGGCGATCATCAAAAGGTCCTGGCGCCGCTGCTCCTGGTAGTAAGCTGCAAGCAGGTTCATCGCCTCCTCGAGCTGTTCATTTTGCCGCTGGAGGCTTTGCTCGGCAAAGGCAGTCATAAGCAGCGCATTTTCTTCACGAATCTGCTCAAGGAGCATCAGTATTTGTTCTTCAGTTACCGCTGACTGTTCAGCTGTGGTTTGTGCCGGAACAGGAGCCTGCCCCATCGTCAGGTAAAAGCCGTTATCGTCAAACCCGGCACGCAGGTCTGCATACGCCAGCAGAAGTACGCCCGCAATCAGCACCGATGCCGCAACCGCCCAGTGCCTGAGAGTTGACAACACCTGTACCTTTTCTCTTACGCTCCGCTTCCCGGTAAAATCATGCATGGAAAGCGGGCCTGCTTCCGGCACTTCAAATTCCGCTTTTTCAAATACCGACCGGGTGCCCTGCAGCTCCTTCAGTTCATTTTGAAGCTGAGGGTTATCCGCCAGGTACACTTCAAACCGGGCTTTCTCCGATTCATCCATCTCATCGTAGAGATAGTCCATCAATTTTTCACGGGCTTCTTTTTCAGTCATTGTTCAGATACTCTTTTTGGATGTTCCAATTGGTTAATGTATTCCTGAGGGCTTTCAGGCCATAGTACATTCTTGATTTCACTGTGTTTTCAGGCTCATCGAGGATGTCTGCAATTTCACGGAATTTCATTCCTTCAAATTCTTTCAGGATAATCACGATACGCTGTTCATCGGGCAGGGTAATGAGCGCATCCTGCACAATTTCACCCAGTTCACGACTCTCGAGCTGTTTTGATGGCATGTGATTTTCCGATTCCGGAATACGCTCTGCCCAGCTGCCAAGGGGCTGCGACCTTTTTCGGCCTGCCCGCTTCACTTCATCAAGACAGAGATTATTGGCGATTCGGTAAATCCAGGGGGAAAAGCTTGAGGGCTCATCCAGTTCATGAATTTTCCTGTAGACGCGGATCAGTGTCTTTTGGGTGATTTCACCTGCATCATCGGCATTCCCGAAGTAGCGAAATACAAACCGGTGAATCCTTTCACGCCACCTTTCCGCCAGCACGTCAAATGCTCGCGGGTCGCCCAACTGCACCTGCTTTACAAGCAAATCATCGTCCATCTTTTTCAAGAATCAGGCCCGGTTATTCTGTTTGATTTTGTGATTTCATCTATAAGACGACGCACCGGCCAAAAAAGTTTTACGTACGCCGGACAGCTTGTCCGGCATGGAAAGATTATGCGCGGGGAAAGAATCAACTAAAGTAATTAATCCTGATTCTAAACTTACACCGGCCAGATAGGGCGTTCTCGGAATAATTGGAATTCATCACCCAATGATTGAGATGTACTCTCAACCAAAGGTTTTCCATGGTATTGAAGACTTTCCATGCCGGACAAGCTGTCCGGCGTACGTGGTACTACCTACCCAAAAGCATATCCATGAAGTCGTTGCGGTTTTCTTCGCTTGCATCGCGGAAGTAGAGGAAGGGCAGGTGCCGTTCGGTATCGGTGGTGTCGGTTTCCACACCCCAGAGCGGTATCATGGAAGTGGGCAGCATGGAATAGCGCGCGTCGCCGATAACTTCGGGTTTATCGGGGTGACGTATAAGAAATCCTTCTGAGAGTTTTTCGAACCGCTTCAGATCATTAAACAGCGTGGTGTTTTTGAATTCGGCAAAATCGCGCTCCGGAATGATTTCGGGCTCCGCTTCTCCCTCATAGATTTGTATCCCCCTGAATGTGCCGGTTCTTACCGCATCGGTGTAAATCATCCCTTCATATTTGTAGTTAGCCCTCCACAGCAGCTGATTGCCGATGGTGGGCTTCACCACAAGCTCGCTCGCTGAATGCCCCCTGAGCTCGGCAAGTGCTTCGGCAGCCGATTCGGCCCTGTTGTGCTGCAGCCAGCCGAAGAGCAGAAAAAAGACCAGCCATGTCCAGGCAAAGCCGATGAATAACCGCCTCTGTTTCCATATGGCAAAGCCGATGAAGCCGATGAGGCCGATGGTTACAACCGGGTCAACCACCGAGATCACATTCCACGCAAAGCGGGTATCCAGGAACGGCCAGAGCAGCTGGGTGCCGTAACTTGTAAATGCATCCAGCAGGCCTGCGGTGGCATAGCCGGCCAGCGAATAGAGATAGAGCTCCCTGAAGCTTAGATGTTTTCGAAGCAGCCACCACAGAACCGCGGAAGCAATGAGTGCACCCACCGGGATGAAGACGATAGAATGGGTAAACTGCCGGTGAATTTCGATGTTGAGAAGCGGATCGGCCGGATTGTGAATAAAGATGTCAAGGTCGGCCATCATGGCCGACACCGCACCGGCAAAGGCTGCCGGCCTCATCTTCTCTTTATCCGAAACTGTAGTGGCCGCCGCCGCGCCAACAAGGCCGTGTGTTACAGGATCCATCTCACATTAACTGATTGCATTTGGGTTATTCATTTCTGCTGTCCGAGTCTATCCTGCCAAATTATCTCCTTTGAATGGAAGTTCAAGCTGTTCTCCGAACGTGCCGCCTTCCGCAAGATTGAGGGATGATACGGAAATTCCGAGCAGCCTTACCTCTCTGATTCCGGCCTCGGTTTCTGTGAGTAACTTTCGGGCCGTTGACGACAGATCTTCTACCTTGCTGGTGTAGTGGTTCAGGGTGCTGCTCCGGGTTACCGTCTCAAAGTTTTTGTACCTAACCTTCAGGGTGATTGTTTTTCCGGATGCGTCCATCTCTTGCATCGACAAAGAGATCTTCTCCGACAGCTGATCCAGGAACTCACCAATCCACTCAAGGTCCGATACATCTTCTGAAAACGTCCGCTCTTTTCCGATCGACTTCCTGATCCTGTCGGGCTTCACTCTGCGATTGTCGATGCCCCTGGCAATCCTGTAGTAGTGATGGCCCGACTTGCCAAACTGCTTTACGAGGTCAACCTCATCCCACTGCTTCAGGTCGGCGCCGGTGCGGATACCGAGTTTTTCCATTTTTTCCTGAGTGGCTTTTCCCACACCGTAGAACTCACCGATCTTCAGCTTTTCGATGAACTCCTGTGCTTCATCAGGTGTGATCACGCTGAGGCCGTCGGGCTTGTCGAGGTCTGATGCAATCTTTGCCAGGAATTTGTTGGATGCCACACCCGCCGATGCCGTAAGCCCGGTTACCTCACGGATCCTCTTTTTGATCTCTTTCGCAATCAGCGTTGCGGAAGGATTTTGTTTGTGGTTTTCGGTTACATCAAGGTAGGCTTCATCTAGCGAGAGAGGTTCCACCAGGTCGGTGTATTCAAAAAAAGTTTCACGTATCTGGTGTGAAACGTCGCGGTACACTTCAAATCTGGGTTTCAAAAAAACCGCTTGGGGGCAGAGCTTCACCGCTCTTGATGCTGGCATGGCCGACCTGATTCCGTATTTTCGCGCTTCGTAACTGGCGGCCGCCACTACACCGCGGCCCTGTGGTGAGCCGCCAACAACTACGGGTTTGCCCCTGTACTCCGGGAAGTCGCGCTGCTCAACCGATGCATAAAATGCATCCATATCCACGTGGATAATTTTTCTGAGGGTTTCCGCGGTCCGGTTCATCAATATTGGATTATTCTTGCTGTGCAAAAAAAAGAAAACTTGCTATCTTAGATGCTACAAATAAAGTAAAACAAATTTCAGCATTGGCAGAATGGAAGAATTAAATGGCGTAACAATCTACTGGTTAATTTCAATCGGTTTACTTGTAGGTTACATTACCGACCTTATAATGATCAAGAGAGGAATAGGGGTAATTGGAAATCTTGTCTGGGGATCTATTGGATCGGTTCTGATTGGCGTGATCTGTATTCTGCTTGGACTTTTCGGACCGCTAATTTATGCCGCTATAGGTTCTATTGCTTTTTTGTTTTTGATTAATGTATTCAGCTTCCATCCGGAACAGGTAACTGACGCGCGTGCGAGTCAGCCCTACAATCCGGAATGACCCCGAGCCTTCAAAAACCAAAGTATACACTATGGCTGATGCCCGACCCTGTTTCGTATCGGGCAATCAGCCGCATCATATCTTCGCTTGCTGATACGTTTGGCGCACCTCGCTTCAAACCTCACATTACACTCGCTGCCACCCCCGATATTCCAGTCGCAGATTTGAAGTCAGCTGCCAAATCCATCGCAAGCAATCTCTCCACTTGTAAACTTTCCGTCGAAAAACCGATATGCGGTAACCCACCCTTTCAGCGATACTATTCAGAGCTTAGCCCTTCCGATAGCCTGCTAAATGCTGCGAATGTAGCAGACACTTTTTTGGGAAGTGGTTTCGCAAAACGCCATTCTTTCCATATTTCACTTCTTTATGGCGAATCGGATTGTAAAGATCTTCACAATGAATTCGCCACCATATCTTCACTGCTCCCTTCAAAATTGTATGTGCAATCGTTGGCGCTTTTCGAAACTTCTGGCAATCTTGAAAAGTGGAGCCAAATTTACTCCGTTAAACTATCAAGATAATGTGCGGGAAACATTTGGAACTGAATTTCTTATTTGCGACAATTAGACCAACACGTCTACCATAACAGCAATAAAACATTCGCTTCACAATGAAAGAGTATAAGTTTTTTGAACAGGTTAACAAGGCATTCGATAAAGCCGCTGCCTACACCAAGCTCGATAAAGGATTTCTGGAACAAATGAAGGCCTGTAATGATGTGCTTCATATTCAATTTCCAATTGAGCGTGATGACGGTTCCGTAATTGTGATTGACGGATACAGGGTAGAACACAGTCATCATAAAATGCCCACCAAAGGAGGGATCCGCTACAGCACCATGGTTAGTGAAGATGAAACGATGGCGCTTGCCGCTTTGATGACGTACAAATGTGCAGTAGTGGATGTACCGTTTGGAGGTGCGAAAGGGGGGATCAAGATAGATCCAAAGAATTTTTCGGTTACCGAACTTGAAAGGGTAACTCGCAGATACACATACGAACTTTATAAAAAGAACTTCATTGGTCCGGGCAATGATGTACCGGCGCCCGACTACGGTTCAAGTGCTCGTGAAATGGGATGGATTTTTGACACCTATCGGCAGCTTACAAACGATATAGATGCGGAAGGCTGTGTAACCGGCAAGCCTCTTGGCCAGGGAGGCATCAGGGGGCGTACAGAGGCAACCGGCCGGGGTGTCTACTTCGGCATCAAAGAAGCCTGCAGTAATAAAGAAGACATGGAGGAGCTTGGACTCACAACCGGGCTCGATGGTAAAACACTTGTGGTACAAGGTCTTGGTAACGTCGGTTATCACTCTGCCAAATACCTGACTGAAGCAGGATCCATATTGACCGGTGTTGCGGAATGGGATTGCTCGATCCACAGTGATAAAGGCATTGACCTCGAAGAACTTATGGCGTATAAAAAAGAGACGGGCAGCATCAAGGGTTTCAAGGGAACCAAAACACTGAAAACCAACAAGTCCGTACTTGAAACGAAGTGTGATATTCTTATTCCCGCCGCGCTCGAAAACCAGATAAATGAAGAAAATGCCAAGCGCATTAAGGCAAAAATAATCGGTGAGGCCGCCAACGGGCCAACCACTTCTGCTGCTCACGAAATCATTAAGGAACGCGGAGCGCTTATCATTCCAGACAACTACCTGAACGCAGGCGGTGTAACCGTATCTTATTTTGAATGGCTCAAAAACATTCAACATGTGAGGTTTGGAAGAATGGGCAAGAGGTTTGAGGAAAACAGCTATAAAAAAATCTTATCCGTAATTGAAACCATCTCCGACAGAAAGTTTACCGACAAAGAGCTTGAATTTCTCGCTCAGGGTGGGGGTGAAAGGGAACTGGTGGATTCTGGACTTGAAGAAACCATGGTTAATGCCTACAACGAAATAAATAACCTGCGCAAGCACCATGGAGTAGACCTGAGAACCGCTGCCTTTATAAGCGCTATCAATAAGGTTGGCTCAATGTATGAAGGCATGGGAATCTTTCCATAAAAAAACCCGATATCGTTTCAGGATATCGGGTATCTATCTCTTTGATAGTGTCATTTCATTAACCAAAACATCAATACATACTGCTACGGCTGAGCTCTTATTTTGTTACATAGACAGATATCTATTTAATTCTCTTTACCTCACTTTATAACTGAAAAGACGGCTGATGTTTTTCTTTTACCTGGTAATGTTCGTCCTTCCCGTCTCCATTATTTTGTTAGCTATCTGGCTGGCTAAAAAAGATTCAGAAAACGATGGATGATACGGATATTATATCGGTGGCTAACGATCCGTGGTCTATTGGTGCCTTTGTTGCCTACCTCGTTATGGTGATTGGTATCGGGATTTATGCATCCAGATTCTCCTCACAGGGAATCAGTGAGTACTTTATTGGCGGGAGAAAGATGAATCGTTTTGTAGTTGCGCTCTCTGCCGTTGTCTCTGGCCGCAGCGCATGGCTGCTACTCGGCGTTACCGGTATGGCTTATGCCCAGGGGCCGTCAGCGGTATGGGCTGTGCTCGGCTATATTGTTGTTGAGGTTTTTTTATTCCTCTATTATGCCCGCAAGTTGCGAAATTTTACTGAAAACAGAAACTGTATCACAATACCCGACTTCTTTGCCGAACGATTTGGGGATAAAGACGGCCGGTTAAGAATTGCAATTGTTACGATTTTCCTGATTTTTATGATTGGCTACATATCTGCACAGTTTGTTGCAGGTGGAAAAGCCTTTGCATCCGGTTTCGGGATGGAGATGAACACGGGCATTTTGGTTACTGCAATCATCGTAGTTGCATATACAATTGTTGGCGGCTTTCTCGCCGTAAGTCTCAGTGATATGCTACAGGCTATTTTCATGATTCTGGCTCTTGTACTTCTTCCCGTCATTGCCATCATTGAACTTGGAGGCCTCACAAGCCTGCTGCAACAGCTTGCTTTGATGGATATGATGTATGTTGACCCGTTTGCCATATCCGTGGGTGCTGCAATCGGTTTTGTGGGAATTGGTTTAGGTTCGCCCGGAAATCCACATATACTCTCCCGGTATATGTCGATAGATGACCCCATGCAGCTGAGATATGCTGCCGTTGTTGGAACCGTTTGGAATGTACTGATGGCATGGGGCGCCGTGTTTATTGGACTGGCTGGCAGAGCCGTATTTCCTGAAGCCGGGATGCTGCCTGCAGCCGATACCGAGAATCTCTTCCCTATGCTGGCTCAGCAATATTTGCATCCGGTCCTTTTTGGAATTGTGCTTGCTTCCATCTTTGCCGCAATTATGTCTACCGCCGACTCACAGCTACTCGTGGCTGCGTCGAGTGTGGTGCGCGACGTCTACGAAAAGATCATAAAAAAGGATGAGCAAATATCTCAAAAAAAGCTGGTGTTCTTAAGCCGCAGCGTCGTTTTCCTGCTCGTGGTAATATCGCTTCTTTTTGGTTTTGTGGCTGAAGAGCTGGTATTCTGGCTTGTACTTTTTGCCTGGGCCGGACTTGGGGCGTCTATCGGACCAACATCCATACTTGCCCTCTACTGGAAGCGTACAACCCGCGCCGGTATCTTCGCCGGATTAATTACAGGCACCCTGGTTACCATACTGTGGTACTACACACCCTATCTTAGCAATCTGATGTACGAACTGATTCCTGGTTTCATTGCTGCGTGGCTTGCAACCTGGCTCGTAAGCCTATACACAACTCCACCTGCCGATTCAGAAACATCGTTTAGACAAATGCGCGAAATCCAAAGGTAAAAGCTCAAACAGTTTATGTTCGGATTTCTTCAATAATCAGGAGAACAGCCCTTTGATAAAGCCAACCAGACCCTTTTTTTCTTCTTTTTTCTTACCGGCCCGGCCGCCTTCAAGTTGGTCGAATGTAGGCCTTGGTAAACCTTCGATATTGGGTTTTGTTTTGGCTGATGATTTAGGACGGCCGCGCTTCTTGCCCTTTTGCTTACTTCTGCCTTTTCCACGTTCTTTAGCCCCTGGTTTTTTTGCCCTGGATTTCTGCTTTCCATTTGGCTTTTGTTCACCCGCTTCCTTTTTCTCTTTCACCGATTTCGGTAAAGGCACCTCTTCAGGTGCATATCCAAGTTCAGAACAAATGGTATTAATATCGTCCCGGTCTTGTTTAGAAACCAGCGAAACAATCTTCGTAGCCTTGCCATCACCAACCAACTCAGCGCGAAGCTTGTACTCCTCTACGCTTTCCGGAACATCGTAATTGATTACTTGCGTAGCGTGCTCTAGAGGTATATCTGCAGCTGAAAAATCACCGACAATGAAATGTTGAACATTTCCTGTTTTGAACCGGTCGAACCGTTCATTGAATGTCTCTTTTTTAAGTTGGCTGTGAACACTTACAGCACGCTTGTTTGCTTTTCTGAAGACTTTATAAAGTCTGTCGGCAGTTCTTCGTGATGCTGTAAAGATTACCACCGTATCTGCCTCATGGTTTTGGAGATGAGCCATTAGCGTTGTAATCTTCGACCTTGGCGGAACTTTGATATAGTATTGGGTCAAATCGCGGGCAATTACGGGCGTATCATCCGCCGATGATTTCCCGTTTATTTTGGCAGCATCTTTCTTTTTCGCCAGTGTAACAAGTTCCGGTTCTGTAAGCAGATTTTTTTCAGCATCGCGTAGTTCTTTACTGTCTTTGGAAGCTGTGATGATCTTTTGGCATTTGCCAATTACTCTCTTCGAAACTGTTTCAACCGAGCCCCATTCCTGTACAGTTTCGCCCTGGTCAACAATCATCTGCTCTACCTCTCTAAAAACCATTTTTGATTTTTCAAGAAGCTCGGCCAAACGTGCCGGAGTAGCAACAATAACAACAGGGCCAGCGGCAAGAGCCTTTATCTGGTCTTCAGGATTTCCATCTTCCGTAATGCATGCGCTTTCGATGGAAGCATGGTAGCCTATCGCCCAAATCCATTCATCAATTTGCTTTGCGCGCTGTTTGTCGCCGGTAAGAATAATAGCCCTGGTTCCCTGCCTCCTTTCAGATTTTGCAATCTGATTGAGCAGGGATATCAAATAACCGACTTCCGGCTTTTCTTCAACCGTGGTATTTATTACAAGATCAGATCCTTTTTGAACGGCTTTATAAATTTTTTTCTGCAACTGGGAGGGACTGTCAATTTTTACATCCTGCAACCCTTTCAAAATATCGGAACGTAGTCGAAATTGATTAAACGACAATGTGTAACCTCAATGTTTTTCAAAATTTCAATTAACAAGTAATGTGGCTATAAAAAAACCACATTCAATTCAACAAGCCTCTTAAATAACGAAAGTAGGCTTTCACTTCATATAAAAGCGGGTGATGTATACCTCGTTGAGAGTCACCAGTATCATCAGCCCAAGCAGGCCGGCTGCTCCAGCCTCTGGCCCAAAACTGCCTCCAGTGAATACCTCCGGACCCGTAACATCAACGACCATAAGCATTTGATCAAACTGATTGCCGCTTACAGGCAATCCGAAAATTGCACCCTGAAAATAGTTCCAGGAGAGATGCATCCCAACGGGTATGGCAATACTTTTCGTCACAATATAAGGATATGCGAACACCAATCCAGCAATGGATATATTCAGCGTTGAAACCCAGCTGGCATTTGGATTGCCGTAATGAAGCATTCCGAATATGATTGAAGAAACAACCACGGCAAGCAGAATGGCACCGCCTTTGCTCATCCATTTTCCATGAAACCCTTCAGTGAAATTACTGATAAGATAACTTCTAAAATAAGCTTCCTCCCATATACTTACAGCAATCATTACAAGTAAAATGTAGCTAATTCCGATCAGGAATGAGCCTGACCGCGCTGTAGCATTGAAGCCGTCAATCACCATCCAATCCATGCCAACACTTATCAGAACAATGGAAGCCATTGCCAGCGCAGCCATCAAAAAGCCGGCTGCAAAATCACGAAACCAGATTGCCTTGAGTTCGAACCCATATTCTGAAAAAGGCCTTTTATCTACTTTCTTTGATGCAAACCAAAGAATTAACATCATCGTAATGGCCAGCGGAATCGTGAATCCGTATCCTGTACTAGTTAGTCCAGAGAATGCAATAATTGCCGCCATCAGAATGGTTGTGACAATGAGCACACGCCAAAACATCCGAAGTCTGTTCTCGTATCGGTTATAAAAGATCTTTCTCATCAGCGAACGCCTCGTCTTAAAAACTATTTACTAAAGTAGGATTATCTTACTATCATTCAATACATTAATCAAAAAAAGTTATGCTTGCACGTATCGCATTTTTTGCAACTAAACAGGAAGTAGAAACCTTTTTTGGCATCACTGCAGAAAGTGAGCAGTTATTTGAGCCTCATTACAATATCACTACCGGCTATCACATTCCTGTGGTAAGCAAAGAAAACAATGAGATTGGTATTACAAGAATCAGATGGGGCTCAAAAAATGGTGATTCCACTGCAGATCTAGAAACGAGCAGTGAGCTGCTAACAAAGGGAGCTATCCCATGCGCAATACCCTTGAGTGGTTTTTATGTATGGAAAGATAATCGTGAAAAGGATCATCCTTTTTTTGTCAGAATGCTTAATGGCCCACTGATGGTAACTCCCGGATTAATATTTGAAGATGATCAGCGCTTTATCAAATTCATCATCAGCGACGCCAATGTACTAGTGCAGCCCATGTCAGAAAAAATGCCTCTTATTTTGGATCGTGATACGGCTCTTCGATGGATTGACGATGGCGCAAGGAATATAGAACTGTTAACATCTTCTGTTAATAGAGTTCTTCTTACGGATCTTTCGGTAATGCGTGTAAGCAAAAAAGTAAATGACCCTAAATACAATGACCCCAAACTAATCCAGCCGATCCCTAAATAGTGTTGGTTCGGTTTAACAGCGAAGGCCACACAACAATCCCACTTTTCCTACAGGGATCCCAGTGGGAGAAAGGGGCCAGTGGGAATGATCTTCTGAGTGTTTAACCGGTTCGGGTACAAGTTAAATAGTTCATAATTCACGACAAAAACACTCCTCCCCGCCTAAAAAAGGTTCTCCCCTCAATGGGAGACTTCCAGTGGGACCTTCGGGAATGGGAGACACTCTTATATAAATTGTTGTATCGAAAACTCGCGTTAAATAGAGTTGGTATTGGGAAAAATGATTAAGCTCAAACTCTCAGCATATTAAATCTGCCTGTACCGCTGCAATTTTTTCTTGACAATGTCGTTATCTCAAAATGTAGCAAACTGATCTTAATTCAGTGCTTTGTTAAGTCTTTAAATAGTGATATTTTTAAGGCTCTTTAGAATAAAATATTTGATTTTCCGATATGCTCTACGCAATTATCATAAGCTTAATTACACTGATCTGCATTCTGCTGATCATTGTTGTACTACTTCAACCGGGACAGAGAGAAGGACTTTCCGGAGGCCTCGCGGCCGGAATGGCAGGAGGCGCTGCAATGGGTGCCCGAAGAACTGCCGACCTGCTGTCGAAAACAACAACCATTCTGGCTGTATTATTTTTATCGCTTAGCGTACTTGCAAACTTCGCCATCGACCGCGAAGGCGGTTCGCAAAGTGCCATCCAGCAACAAGGCATGCAGAATGTGGACACTTCCGATTTTACTGTGCCATCTCAAACTGCACCTGCTGTTCCACAGCAACAGGATATCGACGACAACGAATAATCTTTTTCACTTTGTTAAAAACCCCGGCCGGTAACGGTTCGGGGTTTTTTTGTTTTAGGTAGAATTGCACTGAGCAAAGCGTTCACCCTTCATTATTCGTAATGCTGTTTTGCGGGATTTTTTCAAGAAACCTGTTAAGAACTTTGGTGAGAATCAGGCTAAGGATATGAGTTGTGGGCTTTGGACAAACTTTCCTTGCCGGACAGGCTGTCCGTCGTACCAGGTTATCCCTCCAGCAGTTCTCTCACGTAATCGTTCTCCGGATCCATTTTCAGCGCCTGCTCGTAGTAGGTACGTGCTTTTTCATCATGTCCGCCTTTTTTCATCAGATCGCCCATAAGTATCCAATTTTCTATATCCCGGGGCTGTGCACGGATTCTGTCGAGCAGGTAAGAGATAGCTTCCTGAGCCTTACCGCTCATAATCTTGTAGAGAACCAGATTCCGGTGTGCCGAGGGCAGGCCGTCAAGCTCAATTGCTTTTTCAAAATCCTCACGTGCTTTTTCAGCATCATCAGAATTGAGAAGCGAATATCCCCTCAGATTGTACAGTCTGCCACTGCCGCTGTCTTTATCGATGGCTTCATTGAATGATTTGATGGATGCTTCCCATTGGTTTAGCTTTTGCATGACCTCGCCCTCAAGCGTGTAACCTTCAGGTGCGTCCGGGTTTAGTTTTTGCAGATCGCGAGCAGTGTCAAGACTTCGGTCGAGATCCTTTTCATGCAAAAGCTCATATCCCTGTTTATGCTTTTCTTCAAAACTCATCAGCTATCCTTTTTTTTCTCCTTTTTATTGGTGATATCCTCAAATTCGGCTTCTTCGATCTGATCCAGATTTTTTCGCCGATTATTGTTTCCGCTGTAACCACTGTTCCTGTTTTGAAAGCCGCCAAAACGAAACGGTTCTTTTTGCTGGCGGCCGGGCCTTGGCCCCCGTATTAACTTGTAAATCAGGTAAATAAATAAAGCTATTAAAAGCCAGCGAATCATGAATCTGGAATTATATGGATATGTGTATTGCTTCGTATTGGCTGATCAAATATCTGCTCTTCAATATACGACAGATGGGCGGGATTATTTACAAAATCAATTTCTGTTGAGTTAATGATCATCAACGGAGCTTTATTGTAGTGATAGAAAAACTGGTTGTAAGAATCGCTTAGTTCCTGCAAATAATCACTTGTAATATGCTTTTCGTAATCTCTGCCTCTGTTTCTTATGTTTTCCATTAGTCTGTCTACAGTACTCTGTAAATAAATAACAAGGTCGGGACGAGCCGATATGCCGGTCATAATGCTATAAATGTTATCATAAAGACCCATCTCGTCTTCGTCTAAATTGAGCCTGGCAAATATTCGGTCTTTCTCAAAAATATAATCTGATATAATGAAATCACTGAAAAGGTCACGGCTGGTTACTCTTTCCTGCTGTTTGAAGCGGCTCGCGAGAAATGCGAGCTGGGTCTGAAAAGCATAACGCTTCCGGTTTTCATAAAACTTTGGGAGGAATGGGTTTTCCTCAAATTGCTCAAGCACTAAACGGGCACCGTGACGTTCGGCCAATAGCCCGGCAAGAGTTGTTTTGCCTGCTCCTATTACGCCTTCAATAGCTATAAAGTCGAATCTGTTTGGCATGCTTAGTTGCTCGGGCGCCGGTTTTACCAGCTGAGATTACTTTTGTGTATGACTATTTTGGGAGCATCCGTTATCATTGCTTCAATCGTTTTACCGCTTACCGGTACTTTCTGGTGCTTGCAAATCTCTAATAGTGGTAACAGCACAAACAGCCTTCGATGATATTCAGGATGTGGAATAATAAGAGTCTCAGACTCAATCACCAAGTTTCCGTACAGGATGATATCAAGATCCAGAATGCGCGGTCCCCATCTCTCAGGTTTGGCTTCACGGCCACATTTTATTTCAAAATCTTTTAATTCCTTTAGTAGCTCTTCAGCGCGAAGCCCGGTAGTGATGGATGCCACGCTGTTATAAAAAGTATATTTCGCAGCACCAACGGGTTCCGATTCCCAGATTGAAGACTTAAAGATCTCGTCTTCGCTTATTTCCTCTAAAAATGAACCTGCCTTACGCAAATAATCCAGCCTGTTGCCAAGATTAGATCCAGCGGCAATAATTACCGTTTCCATTTCATTACTATTTCCGAATATTGTGCAGGATTTTTTATAGGAGGACTCAATTTTCTGATAGCCACTTTCAGTTCTAAAATGGAAGGATCTGCAGAAAAAATATCGTCCCCTATACGTTTGCAGATTGTTTCAATCAGTTTAACTGATTTACCGTTCATCACATCCGACACCATTTTTTCCGCTCTCTCATAGTCGAATGTCTTTTCAAGCTCATCACCATTTGCTGCATCACTGAAATTACCCTTAGCCGTGATATCTACCTCAAACCGATTTCCTCTCTGTCTTTCTTCATCGTAATAACCATGGTGTGCAAAATATTCGATAGACTTAAGCGTGATTTTATCCATTTATTTTCCGGGCTATTATTTAGTCGATTAGGTATTTCTTTACGTTTTTGGGGAATCAAAGCTTGCAGCAATCGAGAGCCACAAGAGATTTTATGTTCCATGTGGGTAAAAAAAAATCCGCCAATGATGAACCATCACGGGCGGATAATGAACTGTGTTAGAGAAATAGCCGGCCAAAAAAATTACAGCGTAGCCACTTCAATTTTTTGCTCCAGCTCTCTTAACATACGCTTGTGCTTGGGGCTGGTTGAGAGACGCCCTTCTACCGTTGAAATTGCGTGAATTACAGTAGAATGATCGCGCCCTCCGAATTGAAGGCCAATAGTTTTAAGGCTTGACTTGGTAAATTTTTTCGAGAGATACATGGCAATTTGCCGTGCTTCAACGATTTCCTGCTTTCTGGTTTTTTCCCGAACCTTGTTTGTATCGATACCGAAATACTCGCAAACGAAATTCTGAATTGACTCTATCGATACCTGTGAGTGCGAACTTTTCACCATGTCTTTCAAAACCGACTTTGCCATGGCCAGATCAATTTCATCTACATGCTTTAGCGATGCCGTTGCCAGCAATTTGATAATCGCTCCTTCGAGGTCTCTTACGTTCGATTTGAAATTATGGGCAATGAATTCAAGAATATTCGCATCGATGTTGATACCGTTGTCATTCGCTTTTCTTTCCAGAATAGCATAGCGTGTTTCATATTCCGGAATTTGAAGGTCTGCACTCAGTCCCCAGCTAAATCTTGATATTAAGCGATCTTCGATGTCGGGTATGTCTTTTGGCGCACGATCACTGCTTAAAATGATCTGTTTTCCATCCTGATGCAATGCGTTGAAAATGTGGAAAAACTCTTCCTGTGTTTTTTCTTTACCGCTAAAGAATTGAATGTCATCTACCATTAATACATCAATATTCCGGTAGAAGGTGGTAAACTCGCTCGCTCGATTATTACGGATTGCCTGTACAAATTCATTTGTAAAGGTTTCTGATGATACATATAGTACAGCAAGCTCATCACCGAATTCCTGCTTTATTTTATTGCCAATACTTTGAACGAGGTGCGTTTTTCCAAGGCCGGTACCACCATAAACAAAGAGAGGATTAAACGAATTTTTGCCCGGGTTTTCAGCAATAGCCATTGCAGCAGAACGCGCAAGCCGATTGCAGTCTCCTTCAATAAACCTTTCAAATACATAATTTGAATTCAGATTTGAATCGATATTCGTTTTACGGATGCCGGGGATTACAAAAGGATTTTCAATCTTCCCGGGATAGTAATCCGCAAATGTGTTCATCTCCTGCGGCTTGGGGGGCGCCATTGGCCTTTGAGGCAGGCGAATCGAACGATTATCTTCCAGGCGATCCGATTTCTCCACCAGAACCGAATATTCAAGCTTACCCTCCTTGCCAAGTACTTTGGCTATGGTAGAGCGGAGCATATTATAGTAGTGCTCTTCTAACCACTCATACCAAAACTGGCTTGGTACCTGTATTGTAAGCGTCCCTTCTTCCAGCTTAATTGGCTTGATCGGTTCAAACCACGATTTATATTTTTGATAACTGATGTTGTCCTGAATGATCTCCAAACACTCATTCCAGGCACTGTCCGCAGTTAGCGTATTCAACGTTAATGCCTCCAAAAAAAACTAATAAAAAATTTGCATTTGTCCCTATAGTTATCCACACGTCAAACAAGATCTTCTGTCATAGCCGTCACAAAAATGGGAATTTATTGGCGTCAAATCAAACAATAGTTTTTCAATTCTGAGAAAGTTATCCACAATTTAAAAAATACTTTAACTAACTGGTGCGCAATGGTTAAGGTATTTATTTAAAATTTTAGCAGAATCTGCTTGACATCGCGTAACAATTACATAACGTACATTTTACAATTAAGCTCGTATGGCAAGAGGGAGAAGAAAAATTTTTCCACAAGTTTTCCACACGTATTTTGCTGAAAAACGCAGCTTTCAAGAAATCTTGTGGGAATTCTAAAAAATCCTCTGGTACTGAATGGGTTAGGAGCTTTTTAATCCAACCAGAAATCGTTGGTTCCCATCATAGTCTGCTTTAAGCTCCGTTTGACCAAAATATGGCATTACTTCATCTCTGATTCTGTCTGCAATCTTGTTGTTTAATTCCAGAAACAGTTCGGCATTTTTTGATGAAGCAAAAGCTGCGATTTCTCTGTAAAGCAGCACGGGATCTTCATGGAAGAGAGCGATACCGGGTTCATATTTCCATACCTGGGTATCCAGTGTATCTTTTTCTTCCGGTAAAATGTACGGCGGATTAGAAACCACAATATCCCAGTGTGAAGCTGTAAAATCATGAATCGACTGTGGATCTGATATGTCACCCAAATAAAAATGGACATCGGCTTTGCAACGTTCCGCGTTATCCCGGGCAACTACGAGAGCTTTTTCTGATATATCAATTCCCGCGCAATGCCAATCGGGACGGTGCTTTTTTACAGCTATTGGAATACAGCCGCTTCCAGTTCCCATGTCCAGCAGCTTTATTGGTTTTGCTGGATCGTGCGGATGTTTTTTAAGGATAAGCTCAACGAGCTGTTCTGTTTCCTGTCTCGGAATCAGTACATGCCTGTTAACCTTCAGCGTTAGTCCCATAAATTCGGTACTGCCCGTAATATGTTGGAGCGGTTCATGCAATGCCCTTCGTTTAATCCTGGGCCTTAGCTGATCCAACTCGGATGGAGATAGCGGTCGGTCGAATTTTAAATAGATATCGAGCCTTCGAACGCCAAGCAGATCGGCCAGCAGCCACTCTATGCTCAACCTGGGATTGTCAACACCTTTAGATTCAAAGTATTCCGTTGCCCACTCAAGCATCGACACAACGGTCCAGAGCTTGTTGCCGCTCATTTTATATCCGGGTAACGCAGATTAATTCTTGTCTTCTTCAGCGGGAGGGGCTTCAACTTCTTCCTGAAGAGAGAGACCAAATCGTTTGGAGTAATCCATAATAAAGTCAACTACATCCGATTCGATACTTTTTTCTTCCGACAACGAACTACCCCTGAAACCCATACGGCCTCCGGCTTTCTTCAGTTCAATCCTGGTATGAGCTGGCGTACACTCCACAATGCAGGTTAGCGTAATTGTGGCATTTATTTGCTTCTCGAACTGTTCATAAACGGCAACATAGATTTCATCCTTGTTTGTTGCTGAATTATATTTGTAAAGGTATTTCGGTTCAATGCTGTCCAGCATTTTAACGGGCAATCGTCTTAACGTATCATTTGGCCCGTAAACCAAGTACTTTGTGATGTTACTCATAAATCACGAATCGAAGTTGATTTGTAAAAGATGTTGTAAGGGCAATTTTTCTGCCTGAATAAAAGCCTAAATAGAACAATAATCAAATACGGTTTTCTTATATCCCAGATTGGATTCGATTATTTAATACTTTCATCTTACTAAATGTGCATGCAATGGAATCGATATCTTTTTCGTTACGATTCCATACCACAATCCAAACTACCCAATATGACTTTAAAGTACGGACGCTATCTGATCGCCTGTTTGCTTTCATCAATTCTCTTTCTTGCCACAGATCAACTCTATGCACAGGTTCAGGAACCTGAAGTGATGCCCACACCCAGAAATGTAACTTCTCTGCAGGATGCCTACTCCTCAGGGTTCGGCATTAATATTGACATGAACAATTTTGGATTCGGTCTTGGCGGCGAATTCAGAAGAGTTATTGCTCCACAGGCCGAGGGGTACCTGAAGTTTGGTATTACCGGCCTGCGCGATGCCAGTGAACAAACATTCACCGACTTCTTCTTTGGCCAGCAAATTGTTCCAAATAAATTCAGAAGGGCCTTTGCTTTTCCGGTACTTCTTGGTTTCAGACAGAGAATTTTCCCGGATCTCATCCAGGAAAACTATCGCTTTTTTGTGAGTGCCGCTGCCGGAGGAGTAGCTGCTTTCTCTTACCCTTACTACGACGACCCTCAGGGCTTTGGATATAGATTTATTGGCAATGAGCTGATACAAATCAATGCCGATGAGTTTCAGCAATTTAGCCCTACGCCCATTAATGATATTTTCCAGGGATGGAGTGATGGATCGTGGCACTTTGGAGGTGCCGGTGAACTTAAGATTGGCGTTGATATTGGAAGCAACATGGCTCGCCTGAACTCGGTTGAATTCGGCTACTACTTTTATTACTTCCCGGATGGTATCCAAATCATGAGTCCAAATCAGCCCTCCGTCTTAGGTACACTACAGGGTCGATTTGTCGTTCTGGAGACCGATCAAAACAACAACCCGATTTTTGAGGACTTCTTTTCGGCTCAGAAATTCTTTGGCACACCGCTCATTCGTTTTACATTCGGCTGGTTTTGGTAAGCCAACTAAATTTCATTTAACCACTGATCCGGATTAGAAAGCGTGTCAAGAACCAGGTCCGGACTGTGCTTCTGAAGCTCTTCAGCTGAAAAACCACCCGTAGTTACAGCTACCGACCGTGCTCCAAAGTACCTGGCACATCGTATGTCGTTTGGCGTATCGCCGATTACGATAAAGTTGGCCGGATCGGGATCTTCCGAATAAACCCGGCTGTAATCTGCCCGTGCATCTCCCGGCAGATAAATTCGGTCGGCATGGTGGCATCCAAATCCTCCAAAAGGAAAAATATTCTTCATACCAGCAGCCTCCACTTTTTTAAATGCCACTTCCTTAAAATTTCCCGTACACAGACCTGCTGAGATTCCATTTTCCATTACGTATTGAACCGCCGCCTCAGCCCCTGGAATCAGATCAACATGATCTATCGACAAGCCAGACAGCATTTCATTGACGTATAATTGTTTTATGAGCTCATAGTGATGGTCACCCCCACCCGCCTTCTCACTCAATTCTATAAAAATATCTTTATCGGTTCTGCCGGCGAAAGATGAATTAAGAGCCTTTTTCTCCATTAGATTCAGTTCGTCAAGAATAGACTCAATCACACCTAACAAAAAATCTCTTTTCACTTTTAACAGAGTGCCATCAATATCAAACAAAAGTATTGGTTTCATGGGGTTTTACTTTAAGGAAACAGGATTTAGCGTTACATTAATACAACGCTAAGACTAACCGAAAAAAACGATTATGAGTTTAATTGAAGATATCCATGCGCGACAAATTCTTGACTCGCGCGGAAATCCCACCATTGAAGTTGACGTAATGCTAACCAGCGGAATTAAAGGCAGGGCAGCGGTACCATCAGGAGCTTCAACCGGTGAGCATGAAGCCGTAGAGCTGAGGGATGATGATAGCAGCTACTACCTTGGCAAAAGTGTACGAAAAGCAGTTGAAAATGTGAATGAAGCAATCGCCGACGAGTTGGTCGGTTATCCGGTGCATCTGCAAACGGAAATTGATCAGCTTATGATTCAGCTCGACGGAACACAGAACAAGTCGAAGCTCGGCGCAAATGCCATGCTTGGGGTTTCGATGGCTGTGGCTAAAGCAGCTGCACAAGCAACCGGCCTTCCTTTATGGAGATACCTTGGAGGCGTAAATGCAAAAGTTCTTCCTCTCCCGATGATGAACATCATTAACGGCGGTTCGCATGCCGATAACAATGTGGATCCACAGGAATTTATGGTAATGCCATCTGGAGCAAAATCCTACAGCCAGGCCATTCAGATGGGTGCAGAGATCTTTCACAACCTCAAGAAAGTTTTAAAAGAGAAAGGGTATAATACCGCGGTTGGAGATGAGGGAGGCTTTGCCCCTAACCTGAAATCCAACGAAGAAGCCATAGAAGTGATTCTTCAGGCCATCGAAAAAGCGGGGTACACACCCGGCGACGACGTACTGATTGCCCTCGATCCGGCAGCTTCCGAGTTTTACAACACCGAGACAGGCCTCTACGAATTCAAATGGAGCGACGGATCCAAGCGCGATGCCGATGCCATGGTAGAATACTGGGTTGAATGGGCCAACAAATACCCGATCATCTCTATCGAAGACGGCATGTACGAAGATGACTGGGACGGTTGGAAAAAAATGACAGAAGCCCTGGGCGATAAAGTACAGCTTGTGGGTGATGACCTCTTTGTGACAAACACAACACGTTTAGCAGAAGGCATTAAGAGAAGTATCGGCAATTCCATCCTGATTAAGGTGAACCAGATCGGAACCATTACCGAAACTCTCGACGCCATCGAGATGGCGCATAAAAACGACTACACCGCAGTGATTTCGCACCGATCAGGCGAAACGGAGGACACCACCATTGCCGACATCGCGGTGGCTACAAATGCGGGTCAGATCAAAACCGGTTCCATGAGCCGTACCGACCGCATCGCTAAATACAACCAGCTCTTCCGCATCGAAGAGGAATTGGGCGACAGCGCCATTTTCCTCGGCAGGGATGTATTCGGCTTTTGAGGCGGTACTTTATTTATCAATCAAGTAATGAACCTTCAGGCTTCCGGACTTTCGGAAGCTTGAAGGATTCGATTGCCATTCGTTAATGGTGTAATGGTTATTGGTGTAATCGTAAAATCTGAAACAACCGCCGTTTAACCATTACACGACTATACCATTAACGTATAGCGAATAATGAAGATTGATTTTGAAATCTCCCCTCTTGAAAGTAGATTTTCCGAGTTCTCTTTAGCTGTGTTAAACACGACATGAGTCCGGGGTTAAATCCTTGAACCTGACAATGAAAAGTCCCCACTTTTTTCAGCGGGCTTGAGGGGTGTTACAATAAATCAGAATCGAAACCTGATTCAACCACCCCCGACCCCTTCTTGAAAAGGAGGGGATTTCGTTTCTCTATCTCATGTCCCGAATTCATATCAATTCAATCAATCGGCATGAAAAACTGGAAAATCAAGCTCTCCCTTATATGTAACTACATTATCTTCGCCATTCTGCTCAACAGCGTGGGTGTGGTTATTCTCCAGGTCATTAACGATTTCGGCGTCACTCCCGAGGCAGCCAGCGTACTTGAAGCATGGAAAGACCTCTCCATCGCCGTGGCATCCTTTCTGCTGGCATCCTGGATTCCAAGGTTCGGATATAAAAATGCTATGATTGCCGGCCTCGTGGTTATCATCATTGGCAGCATCATGATGCCCCTTTTTGGCGGGTTTGCTATGTCGCAGCTTCTTTTTGCGATGGTGGGCGTGAGCTTTGCACTGATAAAAATCTCGGTCTATTCCACCGTAAGCCTGATCACTGAGGATGCCAACGACCACGCAAGTTTTATGAGTATCCTCGAAGGCTTTTTTATGGTGGGGGTACTCGGCGGATTTTGGCTGTTCGGCTGGTTTATCGACCTCGCCGGCCGGTACGATTCCATCACCTGGCTCGACACCTACTGGGTGCTTGCCGCTATCGGCGGTTTTGCCCTTACCCTGCTTATCTCTACCGGACTTGATGAAAGCTCTATAAAAACAGAAACGGGCAGTCCCAAACAGGACTTTTACGATATGATCGGCCTGATTAAATATGTAGTCGTCATTTTCTTCATCATCGGTGCCTTTTTCTACGTTTACATAGAGCAGGCGATCAACACCTGGCTTCCGACATTCAATTTTCAGGTACTTCAGCTGCCAGATGCCATCAGTGTCCAAATCACCAGTATTTATGCCGGAGCGCTGGCCGCGGGAAGGCTTCTTGGCGGCTATGTGATGAAGCGGGTTCACTGGTTCTATGTGCTTCAGGCGTGCATTATCATGGGCATTGTTCTGGTACTTCTTGTACTTCCGCTCACAATCGGCATTGAGGAGGGATCCGTTACCGGCTGGAGCGATGTTCCGATCGCCGCGTACATTTTTCCGGCCATCGGCCTTT
>PWWL01000128.1 GCA_003561515.1 Balneolaceae bacterium | reverse complement strand
CATCCCCGTAATCTTCCGGATCGAGCTCAACATCAAAATGCCATTTGCCCCCGGTAAACAGCACTGTAAGCGTTCCGTTAGCCGGAAAATCCCCATTGCCGGTCAACGAACTCAGGTTATAGGTCCACCGATAAACGTTGTTTGGCATACGTATCTCCAGATTGGGTGTTTCCTGTCGCCCCGACTCCACTGCCAGCGGGTTCTCATGGCTTTCACTGCGGCCGGTTCGGGCACTTCGCTTGCTGATGCTGTATGTAGCTGATGCAGATACATCGTCCAGCTTGTTAACCATTGATTCTATTAAAGCACCAAAGTGAGATGCAGCTGGTGTATCTCCAGTCTCAGAAAAAGTGTCAAGTGCCGGTCTGCTGTCGATCCCGCCTGTATCTGAATCAACAACTTCTCCTGCCTTTTTTGGAACACGTACAAGTATTTGCATACTGTCTAATAGAGTACCGGTGTCTTTAATTTGATTTTCAGGTGCATTATTATCATCGCTTTCGTTATTGGCTGTTCTATCATCCGAAACAGCATAACCGTCATCATCCGGATTGATTGGGTCGATCTCCAGCTCAAAATGGAACCTTGCCACATCATCGCTTATATCAATCACATCATCGCCATCGCCCGATATTTCCGACCGCCGCTTATTGGATCGCACGGTGTTATAGTCTTGTGCGGCTCTTGCACTCTGCTTGCTCATACTAAACGAAGCGTTCTTCATCATTAAAGGAAAGCCAAGCTCATCAACTGCCGGTCTAAGATTTACCAGATAGCTGGGTTCTAATCCTGCAGATATTCCATCATCCACATTCACATCCAAATCCACTCCGGGATCTACATTGACTACGCCAGTTCCGGTTCCCGGTTTTCTTGGGTCTTTGTCGTCAAAATCTAATCCCCCAAAGTTCATATCAGGCCAGTTATTCGTGTTCGTGACCACACCGCCGCTATTCCCTGAGCAGCCGTAGTTACAGTTTGAGGGAAGCGCATCACCCTGGTCACGTCGCTGGTTATAAGCGCTGATGACGGTGCTGAGTGGAGCGAGTTCAAGATTACTATCAGCAAATACTGAGGTTACCCCATTGTAATTATTGGAATGTACCAAACTGACTTGGTAGACATCCGTATCGGTGGGAATCATGTGACCACTACGATTACAGTAACGTTCTCCCGATGGTCCGGGATTGTGCGGCAGTTTGTCATAGGTAATTTGGTTCGGCTGATAGTTGTTGACAAGGTTTGAAACCTCATTCCAGGTAGCATGAAAAAATTTATTCATTTTCTCTACTCGAATAATACGTTCACTGGCGTTGCTGGGGTAGCCGGCCGGGCGAATAATTAAGAGTCTGTACCCATAAATTGGACAAGCATGAACGGCTAATATATCACCCGGGTAACCGTCTGCCGCCCGATCTACCGGTCTATCTTCTTCTTCGGGAGATTTGAGAGCCTGGTCTGAAATGTTTGAAAGTGATACGCAATAGGAACTGGGTTGAACATCAAACCGCTGAATCGGTGGTGAATAAGTTTCTTCGTAGGTATTATCGCCGTCCCCATCATACGCCAAATCATCATCTTCATAAAGAGGGTTTTCCGACTCTGAAGTATTTTCTTCGTACAGCGGATTCTCCGATGTTGAGGCCGTGATAACCTGCCCTGCTGAAATGACTGTCCCCGAAGGATTCACAATTCTTGCCATTCTAAAGGCTTCGAGGAGAATTTCCTCATCTCCGCTAACCCACCTGCCGCGTCGCTTATTCGATCGTACAGTGTTATAGTCTTTTGCAGTTTCGATCGCATCATCGATTAAATCAATATGGTCGTTTATACCGATATCGTCTGTCTCTCCTTGATGGGATTCGCCCTGAATTCTTCCCTGATGGGCGATTGTGGCAGGAACTTCATCAACAGCATTCCCTTCACCATCATTTGGTGACACCGCTGCCGTTCGCTGCTGATCACCTTCAAAGTAGCTTCGCGTTCCTGAACCGGATGATCGTGATCTGCCGAAACTGATTTTAATTCCCGCATTCGCAAAAAAGTTGGTTTTGGGAGCGGTAACTGATCGTTCCACTTCACGTGCATTTTCAAACTGGAAAAGCATCTCACCGGCACTGGGCACAAGCTGAACCCTGGAGAGATCCCTCTCGGTGTAGGTAAAATCACGATCACTCAGTTCATACTGTATTCCGGTCTTCAGATTAAACCCGATGCGGTTGCTGCGAAAAGGGTTAAACTCCAGCTGCAGCTGCGGACGAAAAGCTGCCGACCATTTACTGTAGCCCTCCTCAGGTTCAACGTTAGCCAGCGTAAACTGTGCGTCGCCGAATTCGCCCTCCGGATCGTTGAACTCTACGCTCTGAACGGGAGGATTTTTGTAGCTAAATGCAACGTCGAGCCCGGCACTGAATTGAACCGGCAGCTGCTCACCAAACCGGAACCTGGGTCCGGCATTGATGTAAAATGAATTCCATTTATCTGACGTCCCCTGAACCATCGTGTACTCCTCGAAGCCGATTCGATACTCATCCGCGTTGAAAGATGGATCAAACGAGAAAAAACCCGATTCCAGGCCAATTCCCCACCGGCCGGGCATATAGCTGATGCCCAGCTCCGGCTGAAATACGGCAGACGTTGTGGAGTTTCCAATCAGGCCACCCCCGGCGTTGAGTTGAATTGAAAAGGGACGGTCGGCCTGCTGAGCCAGTACCGACATGGAAAAGAGCCCTGAAAAGGCGGCCAGCAGGATTGCACGCGTTATTTTTTGTAAGTGGGAGTAATTATGCGTTTTCATAAGCATATGGAGAAAGTTAAAATTATCAGCCAATTCTCTGTAGAAGAAATATTTGCAGAAACTCGGGTATCAAGTTGTTAAATTCAATCACTTCTGAACAGTCTAATAGATGAAAAAAGAGTGGATCTGTTACAAAATCAGCGTTGAGGCCCATGAAAGCGGCAATTCAGGAACAGATCATGCCGGGGTTAGAATTGGTTAACCGGCACAGATTTCAGCTTGCATGGTCAAAACCGTCGACATTTCGATAAAGTCCACCCTCCAAACCACCCCGGTTACGCTGACAAACCCTGAATTGTACTCCGTTCCCGGATCATAACATCATGCTGATTTAAAACCGTCCAATGCAACTTTTCTCTCTTTCCTTACTTCTGCACGATTTAAAAGTGAAATTTTCTGGTATTAATAGAGGGCTTTGCATAACCAGGGATTTTGTTTAAGGGCAAGGCCAGAGGAAGGTTTCGCAGTCCCGATGCCTCGGGATGAGGATTTCAACCAACCGATAACGCAGCCATTGGGCAAAAGAACGGTTCTGCAAAACCCTCTAATAATCAATCAATTGCGTGTCTAGTAATGAATGTTTAGGTTTCCCAAAAGGATTTGAGTTCGCATAATGCCTTAGAAGATCTCCTTTTCTCATAAGGTCTTTCGGCCTTGAATTCCCGGTTCGTAAGGTGGAGCGGTGCCTTACGAATCCTAAGCCACGCAGGGCCTGTTCTGCACTAAGATGCTGAAGTCATCAATGCGGGGCCTTGGATTCGTACCGCGCAGCCGCAGCGAACGCCTCGGGAATTCATCGCCTTGATTTTTTCGTTCTTTTGTATCAAGACAAAAGGACAAGAAGAAAAGTAGGCTGCAACACCGTGATACAGCAGTTCAAGATGAAAAGTAGTTATCAGGCTATTGGTGTCCCGATGCGGAAGTCAGGAAAAAAGCCCGTCGGGAGCCGGATAAGGTGACCTGCCGAAGGAGTATAATCAGAGCGAATTATAAGTTTCCTGCCACCAAACCGCTTTCTCAGTTTCTCGTCTCATCGGTTTGCCTCTATGATGCCAGCCCGTTATGCTAAAAGTTGTGGGTGCAGGCTCCCTACCGGAACACCGCCAGCTCACTCACCGCCAACCGAAAGTCCCCTTCTTG
>PWWL01000354.1 GCA_003561515.1 Balneolaceae bacterium | reverse complement strand
CCCCTTCGCCACAGGGATAAAGACCTTTGATACGAACGTGTTCCAGGGTCTTATAATCGCGCGGTATGCGTACAGGTGAGGACGTTCTTGACTCGGGCGCATGCACCACCGCTTCGTTGGTAAGGTAGCCTCTCATTGATTTGTCGAACTCTTTGAAGCCCTGAACAAGCGCCCTGTGAATGAAATCAGGCAGTACCTTTTCAAGCTGAACCGACCTGATACCGGGGGCGTAGGAAGTATTCGGCAGATCAGCAGAAAGCCGGCCTTCCGTAAAATCGATCAGACGCTGAGCCGGTGCGGTCTGGGTTTGGCCGCCTTCTTCCCAGGCTTTCTTTTCGATCATTTTCTGAAACTCCATTGCCGCAAGCGGACCGTGCTTAGCAAATGGTTTAAAATCCTCTACTCGCAGCTCCACCACGATGCCGGAATTGGCCGTTGCCCGTGCCCTGCGGCTCGACGACCATCCGTTCGTCACAATTTCACCGGGACTGGTGGCACAGGGTGCAATCACACCTCCGGGGCACATGCAGAACGAATAGACCCCGCGTCCGCCCATCTGTTTCGATATGCTGTAGGGCGAAGGCGGCAGGTAGTCGCTCCTTACATCGCAGCTGTACTGGATGGAATCGATCAGCTTCTGGCTGTGCTCCACACGCACGCCGATGGCCAGCGGTTTAAGTTCAATTTCAATTCCCCGGTTGTGCAGAAGTTCGAAAATATCGCGTGCCGAGTGACCGGTGGCAAGAATAACTTTTTCAGCCCGGAATGTTTCTCCTCCCAGGGTTTTCACTCCTCTGACAGAATCGCCATCAAGAATGAAGTCGGTGACCCGTGTGTCGAAGTGGATCTCGCCGCCCTGCTGCAGGATGCATTCGCGCACGGAAGCGATGATTGGCGGCAGTTTGTTGGTTCCGATATGCGGATGGGCATCCACCAGGATATCACGGATAGCACCAAATCCAACCAGGAGCTTCAGGATGCGGTCTGTATCACCCCGTTTTTTTGACCGGGTGTAGAGCTTGCCATCAGAATAGGTACCTGCTCCGCCCTCGCCGAAGCAGTAGTTGGAATCCTCGTTTACGATGTGGTCCACGTTAATTCCCTTCAGGTCTTTGATGCGCGCTTTCACATCCTTGCCGCGTTCGAGGATAACCGGTTTTTTGCCGAGCTCAATGAGCTTCAGGGCGGCAAACAGTCCTGCCGGACCCATTCCCACAATAATCACCTCTTCTGAATTGCTCACATCGGGATAATGCGGCAGCGGATTGGGCTCTTCGGTGAACGGTTCATTTACAAACACCTGCACTTTCAGGTTGATGATCACCTGTTTTTGCCGTGCATCGATGGACCGGCGCAGGATTTCGATGTGTGTAATCTGGTCTGCCGGGATGCCCTCTTTTTTTGATACGTGCTGCTTAAGCAGTGCCGGCTCATTGGCAGTTTCGGGGGTGACCCGAAGCTGGAGTTCTTTTTTCACGCTGAATGGTTATTTCAGAAGTTGAAATTGAATTGTTCTCGGATGATAATCCGGAACGCAAGGTAGGGAGAAGTATTGAATGTTTTTTAACTCAAAAAAGTCGTTAGACCTTTTTTGCACTCTGGGCCGACATTGAAACACAAAGGTTTACTTACTTTGTTTAGTGTAAAAAACCTTATGGTTCAATGTCAGTATTAACCCTGGTAAATAACTGGCTTACAATGATTTGTCTTCCCTTTGGGAAAAAATGTCCTTGTTCCAATGACAATTTTGGGTTTTAATCCCGTATTGAAATCTGTGTATTACAACGGAAGCTACAGCGCAAGCAGGCCAATGATGCAGGTCAATCTCGCACTATTTAAACAGTTGTAATATTCGAAATTCGATTGAATACGTTTCGGAGAAACGTTTGGTCGGTAGCTTTAAGATAAAATCAATCCCCAAAATCCCGAGCCCGTATTTTGATCAATGCCGTAATTTCAACCGAGGGGTTAATGGGAAAGCCTATTAACGGGTATGGCTCACAGCGCTCTCATTCCAATGATCACGGACAACCTCCGGGATATGATTTGGTGGTTTTACACAAATCCCGGCCGGAGGTTTATGCCTTGTGCATCGCCGGGTCTACCGCCTAAACGTTCTATCCGGAACGTGATCAGTACTATGGCTGCAGGATAGGCTCAACAAACAATTGGACTCCGGTATATCACTTTTCACCTAATAACACAAATCGCACAGCTCCGGAGGAGCTTCCGGTTTGTAGATATTGGTGAAATCCAAAGTCATAAATCCCCGAGGCGTAATTCATATCAACGCCGTGATCCACATAGAGGGGTTGATGGGAAAATCCGAAAATTGACATTTGCCACGAGCTCTCATTCCGGAGATCGCGGATACACCTCCGGATTATGATTTCGTGATTTTTCGCGCATCCCGGCCGGAGGTGGTTTGGACAGGCATCGCCGGGTCTACCGACCAAACGTTCCATCCGAAACGTGATCAGTACTATGGCTGCAGGATAGGCTCAACAAACAATTGGACTCCGGTACATCACTTTTCACCTAATAACACAAATCACACAGCTCCGGAGGAGCTTCCGGTTTGTAGGTATTGGGGAAAATCCGATGCTGAAGGCGTCGCAGAACACAGCCCGGGGCAGCGCCCCGGGTTAACGAATCAATGTTTTTAAGACCCCGAGGCTGGATTCACATCAACGCCGTAATTCCAACCGAGGGGTTACCGGGAAATCCCATCAAAGGTGTGGCTACTACGTCTCATATACCGGAGGTCATGTATAAACCACCGGATTACAATTTCACGATTATCCGCAAATCAAGACGCTGAAATCGTTAAAAAACTAAGACCGGATCAACGTTGGGTGTAGGCAGCAACATTTGAATCCAAGCCCCAAAATTTGATCAACGCTCCAATTTCACTTCTTCTGTTCATAATTCTCTCGGTCCCATGATACCGGGCACCGCCGGTGATACCGACCGGGCGTTCTTACCGGAACGCATCCTTCTCTCCCACCCTACTTACCTGAAATAAACCATCTGCCTCATCTGCCTGAAATCTCGGGCGATGATTTCATAAAAATAGACTCCGCTTGCCAGGCCGTTCAGCTGGATGGTAATCCAGTGCTCACCAATCTCACGCCGCCCCTCATAAAGAGTCCTCAGCCGGTTGCCATTTACATCATACAGCTCAATCCGGATATCACGAGTGTGCTGCATCTCAAATGGGATTGTGGTTTGATCACGAAACGGGTTCGGGTAATTTTGACCAAGCTCAAAACTGCGGGCTATCACATCATCGTCATCCCCGTTGTCGTCGCCATCATCCCCGGTTCCTCCCTCGGCACGGTTGCGGATTTCGGGCAGAAGCGAATAGAGATTAGCGCCCGGACATGCCGTTACCGACACATCGCGATGACCCAGAATGGTTGGCAGGTTTTGAGATCCTGATGGATTGACGGGGATCTGGGCCGTTCCGAGCGGATCAATATTCTTTTGGGTAAATCGCCATGAAATCATTTTTACAAGCGCATCGAGCGCAATCGACGCAGGAGCACCCACCTGTGGATTAGCTCCCGGCTCGAACTGTCCCAACAGTGCGATACCTACGCTGCTGCTGTTGGCCTGACCCGCATGGGCTCCGCGCACATCTGTATCCTCAAGCCAGGGATTGTATCGACCCTGGTAAATATTTCCGGTGTGATCGATCAGGAAATTATACCCGATATCGAGCCAGCCGTTATCGTTTACGTGCCAGTCCCAGATCTGCCTGACAACCTGGGGCGGATCTGGCGGCTCGTTGGCCGTCACCGTGTGATGTACTGCTGCATGTGAAATATCGATCTGTGTCGGTGAATAGGACGGTTCGAGCTGATTGGAGGGCAGATTGCCCCACCAACCTTCACGTTTGATGATATCCGGCATATCCGGTTCGTCGGGAGAAGGCCGGAATT
>PWWL01000027.1 GCA_003561515.1 Balneolaceae bacterium | reverse complement strand
CTTCGGGGTTGCCTCTTCGATAGTTCATTTATCATTTTGACAGAAAAAATTTTATAGACTAAACCTGATGGATTGTAACGATGGTGCCGAAAATCCAGTAACGGGCTAAAACCGAACACCGGAGGTGTTCAATGTGAGTAGCCTCGGGCGGTTTTTGTGAAACAAAAATAAGCCCGGGGTTGCCATGGCGAAGCCACCCAGCCTCCGGGCGCGAATGGTGTAAAAAATCACGGGATCCTATTCCGGAGGCAGTTCGCGGAGTTTTGGAATGGCAGCCGTGAGGGCGTGATTCCTTTGGTGGGACTTGCCGTCGGGCATGGCTGATATTGTGACCCTGCCTGCGCTGTAGCTTCAGCAGGCGGGGCCGGGAGACATCCTGAGCAAACTAAGCCATAACTTGTGAGTGCCGCAGATAATACACGGTTCAAACCGGCTGAGCCACTTCAATCAGATGCTTTTATTCAACTCTTTCCCTGCAATATCTTTTACTTTGGCGGCCAGCTTGGCACAGTAATCCACCTTTTGTACGCTTGTGCAGTAAATGACCTCACTATCACCATCTTCGATTACCGGCTCACAGGTGCATCGAAGTGAGCTGAAATCGATATTATCAATCTCCTTGCTGTGCTGACTGCAAAAAGTAATCAGCTGATCAAGGGTAAGGTCGGGTTCAAGGATGATGTTTTTATCTTTCGACTGAATGATGGCAAGCGCGTTCAGAAATCTGTAAAGCGCAAGTCTTGAGTACTGACATGCCGAGTAGGAAACAACGTCTTCAGATGGCCTGTAAAGCTCTTGATTGGCACGCTCTAAATCTTCGTCAGCCTGTTTAAACAGCAGTTCCGGTTTTGATTGGTTCATTTCAGTGGCTCCATTTTAAATTGAAAACATTCTTCATTTCACAGACAATTGTATGCCTGCGAATACTGCTCATTTGTGCTCACAGCACATCGCACATCCAGCCCGCGGTGCAGTTCTACGCAGATTAAATCAAAAACCAATCAGCGAAACAGAATCTCTGACGGCCTTCAACAGCGGCGAAAAGTAAATTCCGAGAACAAGCGTCGGTATCAGGAGCGCAAAAAGCACGATCCTTGAGTACAGGCTAAACCGGATTGGCTCCTGATCCGGTGCAGGTTCAAAGAAATACATGTTGCGCACCACGCGGATATAGTAAAAAAGTGAAATAATCGTCGTTATGCCGGCAATGGTTACCAGCCAAATCCATCCCGCACTAATTGCGGCACCAAAAATGTATAGCTTCGCAACGAAGCCCGCGGTAGGCGGCAGACCGGTAAGAGAGACCAAAAAGATGGTAAGTGCGACACCGGCAAGAGGAGCGCGTATTCCAAGCCCTTTGTACTCTTCGATCGATTCCGCACCCGTTGTATTGTAAAAGAGCATGGCCACGTAAAATGCTCCCATATTCATAAACAGATAGATAAAGAGGTACATCATCACCGTCGAAATCCCTTCGCTGGTTAAAAGTACCACACCCATCAGCAGGTAACCCGCGTGCGCAATACTTGAATAGGCAAGCATCCGCTTGATGTTGTCCTGTTTCAGGGCGGTGAGATTGCCCAGGATCATAGCAAGTGCAGCTATCACACCTAACAGAAGGTCCCAGTGAAGCCCGTCAATGATGTCCCAGGTGCCGTCAGCCGACACACCGGATGAATCGATGAAGGAGACTGCAAAAAATCGCATCAGCATTCCAAAAGCGGCGATCTTGGATGCCACGGCCAAAAGTGCCGCTACAGGGAACGACGATCCCTCATACACGTCAGGTGCCCAGAAGTGAAACGGTACCGCAGCTATTTTAAAACCAAAACCGACTATGATCATCAACACCGACAGGTTTAACAGCAGCGGCTGACCTGTACCCTGTACCAAAGCTTCGTTGATGCCGTAGATATCAACCGCCGACGTGACTCCAATCAGCAGGGTGAATCCATAGAGCATGATTCCGGATGATACCGCGCCGTAAATGATATACTTAAGGGAGCCTTCAGACGATTTGTTGTTTTTTTTGGTAAATCCTGCCAGTACATACGAGCTGATACTGGTAATCTCAAGCGCGAGAAACATGAGCAGAATGTTTGTTGAGCTTACCATCATCAGCATTCCAAATACCATACCTGCGATCAGCATGTAAAACTCGCCAATACGGGCGCGATACTCCTCAAGCTCTCGACTGTTTAGTGAATAGAGAACGATAAAAAATGCCGAAAGCAGAATCATAGCTTTGAAGAATGCGGCATACGGATCAGAAGCAATAGAATCATGGAAAACAGATTCGGCCTCCGCAGGCTGAAAAAAGAGCATCACCCCTGCCAGCAGCAGTCCTGCCAACAACACGATTCCTGAAACCTGCTGTCGCTTTTTGATGAGCAGATCTGCCACAATAATCGCACAAAGAGTTACCACCATCACAATCTCAGGCAGATAAAAACCCAGGCTATGTATCGTATGATCTACCATGTTCTGCTGAATCTGACTGGTTGCTGGTGAACGTGCTCAATTATCGCAGTTGTCGTTTCTCGCTGAGTTCCGCAGATGAAACCGCAGATTTTCGCTGAAATTCTGCGACAATCTGCACAATCCTCAGCGTAAATATGCTTGAAGGGGATCCAGCTCTTGGCGATAGAAATAAGTCTTTTAAAAAAGTGCATCATTCTATTGGCCTCCGTTGTTCACAAATTCCACCAGATGGCTCAGTGAACTGTTCATCAATTCGATGGCAGGTGCGGGATACACGCCGAGCAGAATAATCAGGATGATCAGCGGCACAAACATGAGGATTTCTCGCGGCGTCAGGTCTTTAAGGGAGGTCAGATTCTCGGGCGTACTTCCGAGATATACCCGCTGAATGGTCCACAGAATGTAACCGGCGGTGATGATGATGCCCGTCACTGAAATAATGGTGATCCACTTGTAGGCTTCGAACGCTCCGAGGAACGAGAAGAGCTCACTCACAAAGCCGTTCAGCCCCGGCAGGCCGAGCGCCGCAAACATCCCGATCATCGCCAGGCCGGTATAGAGCGGCATCTGATTGGCAATGCCGCCAAAATCGTACAGGCCCCGTTTTTTGGTGCGATCATAAAGCACACCCACCGCGAGGAACAGCACAGCGGTAATGATGCCGTGGTTAAACATCTGCAGCACCCCGCCTACCATACCCTGCGTGTTTAGTGCGGCAATTCCGATAACCACAATCCCCATATGGCTGATCGATGAATAGGCGATCAGTTTCTTGAAGTCGTCCTGCGCCATGGCACAAAACGCGCCGTAGATGATGCTGATCATACCCAGCGCGGCCATGAAGTAGATAAAATAGGCGGTTGCATCCGGGAAAATGGGGAAGTTGATGCGCAGCAGTCCATAGGTTCCAAGCTTCAGCAGAACACCGGCAAGAATAACGCTGATCGGGGTCGGCGCTTCCACGTGGGCGTCGGGCAGCCAGGTGTGAAACGGAAACAGCGGAATTTTAATGGCAAAGTTTATGAACAGCGCCATCCATGCAACGTACCTCCAGGTGGTATCCACGCCGGAGAGAAGCCCTCCCTCTACATAGTTGGCGGGGTTCATCATATGCAGGATATTGAATGTGTGAACCGACTGTCCGGTAGCCGTATCGGTATAGGCCACGCTAAAGTAAAGCGCCAGCATGGTGAGAAGCATCAGAATACCGCCCACAAACGTGTAGATGAAAAACTTGATGGCGGCATATTCGCGCCTCGGCCCGCCCCACAAACCGATCAGGAAGTACATCGGCAGCAGCATCACTTCCCAGAAGATGAAGAAGAGGAAAAAGTCGAGCGCCACAAATACGCCCATCATCCCGGTAACCAGCAGCAGGTAGAGCGCAAAGTATCCCTTTACCATCTTTTCAATATTCCAGGAGGAGATCACCCCGATAAATCCGATCAGGGAGGTAAGCAGAATCATCAGCACACTCAGGCCGTCAATCCCCATAAAGTAGTTGATCTCGATGCGTCCCACCCAGGGCACGGCTTCAACCGTAATCCAGCTGAATTTTTCAACGAACTGGAAACTCTCCGCTTCATTGATGCCTCCTTTGGTTCGATCGAACAGGGCAAATATGATACCGGCAAAAACAAGCTGCAGCCCGGTTGCCGTTACCGCTGTAATACGTATTGCTGTTCGGTTTTTATCCGGCAGCAGAAGAACCACCAGCATTCCGGCAATCGGGATAAAAACTATCCAGGTTAGAATACCAATACCAAAAAGTTGAAATTCCATAGGGTTTTACGGTTTAAATTCGTTGATCACATAAAGAAGACAAAGAGTAACAGGAAGCTGAAAATGACGTACAGCAGGTATGTCTGTACTTTTCCGGTCTGGATACGGCTGAGCAATCCCCCGGCCTTGTCGGCCGTTGCTGCCGTTCCGTTTACAAGGCCATCTACAACGTGGTTATCCACCCATCCGCTGATGCGCGAGAAGAAGGTTGTAACCGTTGCCGCCCCATTCACTATTCCATCGACAACAGTTTCATCAAACCACCGCAATCCCCTCATTACCGCGTGGCTTCCATTGAGGAAAAGCGTGTTATAAATGTCGTCGCAGTACCATTTATTGACGGAACCTTTGAAGAGGAACCCGGCCATCTGAGCAAGGTTATCTGCGCTGATTTTTTTCCAGTGGTACACGGCAACGGCCATCAGAATACCCGCACCCGCAATCAGTACCGACAGTATCATAGCCACAAGATGCACACTGCTTACGGCTTCGTAGAATACCGGATACGATGCAGGCTGAAGCAGTTCTGGAACCACACTTAACGGCCGTTCAATGGCGGCAAAGAACCATCCGCCCGAGGCGCCGAACGGGTTAAAGCTGTAGAAGAAGAACAGCGACAGCGCGGCAAGAACAATCAGCGGAATGGTCATCACCCGCGGCGATTCGGAAATGCCTGTATTCACCTTTTCATCGGCAGGTTTGCCGTGGAATGTGAGAATAAACAGGCGGAACATGTAGAACGCGGTAAGCCCGGCAACGATAAAGCCGATCAGCGGCAGCAGCCAGTGGCCATTGAGCGTACTGAACGCCAGTGTTCCGGCAAGTATCTCATCCTTGCTTAAAAACCCGGATGTGAGCGGTACGCCTGAAATTGCGAGGGTAAAAATCAAAAATGTCCAGTAGGTAACCGGCATCCTTGATTTCAGTCCGCCCATATTGCGGATATCCTGGGCGTCGGTATCATGATCGTGCAGCTTGTGAAGCGAGGCGTGCATGGCAAAAATGACGCTTCCTGCTCCGAGGAACAGGCCGGCTTTGAATGCAGCATGCGTTACCAGGTGCATGAAGCCGGCTGTGTAGGCTCCCACCCCAAGCGCCATAATCATATACCCGAGCTGACTGATGGTAGAGTACGCGAGTACTTTTTTAATATCGAACTGGGTGATGGCAATCGTGGCAGCGATCAGTGCGGTAATGGCGCCGATGTAGGCGATAATCAGCAGGGCATCGGCGGTAAGCATCGGGAACACCCGCGCAACCAGGTACACGCCCGCCGCAACCATGGTGGCCGCGTGGATCAGTGCGCTCACCGGCGTAGGGCCTTCCATAGCATCGGGGAGCCATACGTGAAGCGGAAACTGCGCCGATTTACCCACGGCACCGCAGAAAATGAGAACCCCGGCGGCGGTCAGCCATCCCTCGCTGCCAAACGGCAGCTGGCCCGCTTCGATCGAGGCAAAGATCGACTCGAACGCAAATGAGGAGAAAGCCAAGAAGAGAATCATAATACCGATGAACATCCCGAAGTCGCCCACACGGTTCACGATAAACGCCTTGTTCGCCGCGTTGGATGCCGATTTCTTCTCATACCAGTGCCCGATAAGCAGGTAGGAACTGATGCCCACAAGTTCCCAGAACACATACATCAGCAGGATGTTGTTGGTGATCACAATTCCGAGCATGGAAAAAGAGAAGAGCCCGAGCTTTGCGAAGTAGCGCGAATATCGAACATCGTCCTTCATATAACCCATGGAGAAGAGATGCACCAGCAGGCTTACCAGCGTTACCACCACCAGCATGATGGCTGCGAGGTTGTCGATCATAATGCCAAAACTGATGGCCTGAGTACCCACTACAGCCCAGGTAACGGAATGGCTGAATACCTCACCGGAATGGGCTGTCAATTTTGTAATCATCAACAACAGAGACATACCGAAAGCGGCCGCCATAATCGCTGTTGCAAGCCAGTCGCCCTGCCGGGGAAGTTTATTGCCCAGGAAGATGAGCAGGACAAAAGCCAGCAGCGGAAGCAGTAAAATAACTAATGGCAGTTGTGTGAACATGGATCCCCATCTATTGATATTCTGGTTTCTGTCATTACTACCCCTTCATCAGGTTAATTTTATCCAGGCTGATGGTGTTAAACCGGCTGTACACGTTCAGCACAATGGCCAGGGCAACAGCTGCTTCGGCAGCGGCAATGATGATGATAAAAAGCCCGATCATCTGTCCGTCGAGCGACAATTCGGTGAACCGGCTAAATGCCACCAGGTTGATATTGGAAGCGTTCAAAATGAGCTCCACTCCCATCAGCACCATGATGGTGTTGCGCTTTGATAGAATGGCCATCAGGCCCAAAGCAAACAATATGGCGCCAACGATAAGAAAATGTATCAGTCCCGGTTCAATCATCGTCTTGGTTGTTTGTCATTCATAGGTCAGATTTCTCCGTCATTTTTTGCAGAAAGCCGGGTCGACATCAATATGGCCCCGATGATTGCTATAAGCAGCAGAACGCCAATTACGATAAACGGCAGTACGTAAGCGCCCATCAGCATCATTCCCATTTCACGAACTGTATCGTCGCGCACTCCGGTTTCAGCAATGGTCCAGTCTGTTTGCACAAAGGCATAAATCAACAGCATCAGCGCGGCTGTCGATACAACTGTTGCCGCCGGTACGTTTACCGCAGTTGTTTTAAAACTGAAAGTGAGTCCCTGCGTGGTTAGCATTACGCCAAAAAGTATGAGGATAAGAATACCCCCCACATAAACCAGAAGCTGGGCAGCCGCGAGAAAATCGGCGTAGAGAAGTACATAGAGAGCCGCTACACCAATCAGTGTAAACATGAGCGCAAATGCCGAGTGCACGATGTTTTTGGAGAACACCATAACCGCTGCAGCCGACAGCGTGATGATTGCGAACGCATAAAAAAGAAGAGTGGTCACTTCCATGAGTTACTCACCTCCATCATTTTCAGGTTTTGACGGAGCCCGGCCTTTCTCTTTACCGTCTTTTTCGCTTCTCTCCTCTTCTTTTTTAGCTTCCATCTCTTTTTTCTTTCTGGCCGCTTCTGCTTTAGCTTTTTGCATCTCCTCGCGCTGCCTCTTCTTCTCCTCTGCTTCTGCCTCAGCTTTTTCTTTCACATCGGCCACCTGTTCAGGCACCAGGTTACTGAAACTGTAAATCAGATTGGATCTGTCGAACTCAGAATATTCGTAGTCGGGCACCATGTAGATGCAGTTTGTGGGACATGGATGTACACACAGATCACAATACATACACTTAGCCATGTCAATATCAAACCTTGTAAGCCAGAACCTTTTGGGATTTCCCGTTGAGGTTTTGCCGAGGTCTACATCGGCGGTAGCCGGTGCGGTTTCGATATCGATGCAGTTAACCGGGCAGGCCCGGGCGCAAAGAAAGCAGCCAATACAGTCGTCAATATTGACGTACAGTTTGGCGCGTGAATTTTCGGGCAGCTCCATTTTTTCATCCGGATACTGCAGCGTTACGGAAGGCCCGAAGAAATGGCGGATTGTGATCCCCATTCCCGTAAAGATCGATTTAAAAGTACTCCAGCCTTGTTTTACTACGGTTAGCATTTCTAATCCGTTTTATTCGTTTAAAAAATCAATTCCCACAGTGCCACCAGGATAAGGTTGATGAATGAGAGCGGAATGAGAATACTCCAGCAAATATGCATCAGTTGGTCTACCCGGTACCTGGGCAGTGTCCAGCGAATCCACATCATTACAAATACCAGCAGAAGCCCTTTCAGCATAAACCAGAAAAATCCCCAAAGCGGACCACTCATGAAGTCGCCGAACGGGCTATTCCATCCGCCAAAAAAGAGTACGGCGCCCAGCAGGGAAAGAAGCAGCATATCGGCATATTCGGCCAGCATAAACATGGCCCAGCGCATGCCGGAATACTCGGTCTGATATCCCGCCACCAGTTCCGATTCCGATTCGGGCAGATCGAACGGAACCCTGTGCGATTCGGCCAGAATGGATATGAAAAAGATGACAAAAGCCACAATCAGAAACGGATTCTGAAAGATGAACCAGTTGGGCAGAAAGCCGAGTATATCATTCCCCGACTGCATTTCGGTTACCGTCATAAGGTTCAGCGATCCCGACACAACAATTACCGTTAAAACCGTAGCGATGGTGGGAATTTCATAGCTTACCATTTGCGCAGCACTGCGCATACCGCCCAGAAGCGACCACTTGTTGTTGCTTGCCCAAGCCGCCATGATGATGCTAAGCGTGAGCACTGAAGTAACGGCCAGAAGGTAAAACACCCCGATATTGATATTGCTGCCGATGTAACCGCTGCTGAATGGGATCACGGCAAATGCCGCGTAGGAAGCGGCGAACATCATAAACGGAGCAAATTTAAAGAGAAACCGGCTCGAGTTTGCGGGAATGATATCTTCCTTCTGAATGAGCTTTAGAAGGTCGGCGATCGACTGCGCCCAGCCGTGCCAGCCTCCTACTCGCATCGGGCCAAGCCTATCCTGAATAAAGCCTGCAACTTTACGCTCTCCCCAAATGGCGACCAGCGCATACACCAGAATAATGGTAAGCGGCAAGGCCAAATGAATCACCAAGGGTATGTTCAATAGTGTTGTCATACTACGCGGGTCTTTTTCGGGTTTGATAGCTGCGTTTCAGGCCTCATCGATCCACCTCCCCCAATACAATGTCGATGCTGCCCACAATGGCCACCATGTCTGCAATCAACGAACCCTTAGAAATGGCAGGCAGCAGACATAAGTGCACAAAACTTGGAGCGCGTGCTTTTACCCTGTGCGGACTTGCCGAATTATTGCTGGCTATGAAATAGCCCAGCTCACCTCTCGGTGATTCCGTTCGCACATATACCTCGCCCTCCTTCATCCGAATTCGTTTTGGAATAGCCTGCATCACATCCCCTTCGTCAGGCATGCTATCCAGAGCCTGTTCTATGATTCGGAGAGACTGCTCCATTTCCCGGACCCGGACGATGTAACGATCCCAGCAATCTCCAAGAGTTCCCATTTCGCCTTCACCGACAGGAATATCGAATTCAAATCTGTCGTAGATAGAGTAAGGATCGTTTCTCCGCAGGTCCCATTTCATGCCTGAACCTCGAAGTACAGGCCCCGAGGCAGCATAGTTAAGCGCCACCTCTACGGGCAGTACGCCTACGTTTGCCGTTCTTTTAATGAAGATTCTATTGTACGAAAGCAGGTCATCCAGCTCTTTGATCTTTGGCCTGAATGTTTTCACAAATTCAGCAACATCCGTTTTAAATTCAGGATGCACATCCCGCATTAGTCCGCCAACCGCCATGTAATTATACAGAAGCCGGGCGCCGCTTATTTTTTCAAAAATGTCGAGAATTTTTTCACGCTCGGTAAATAAATAGAGAAATGGGCTAAAGGCACCCAGATCGAGCCCAAAAGCGCCAATGCCCAGTAAATGACTGGCTATTCTCTGCATTTCGGCCACAATAACCCGAATGTGCTCAACCCGCTCGGGTAATTCCAGTTCAAGCATCCGCTCTAATGCCAATACATAACCGTGTTCCTGGTTCATGGCAGATACGTAATCCATCCTGTCGGTGTAGGGGATTACTTTCGCGTAATCGCCCACTTCTTCAGCATACTTCTCGAAACAGCGGTGCAGATATCCGATATGCGGCTTCACTTTTTTGATGATTTCTCCGTCGAGCACCAATTCAAGACGTAGAACACCGTGCGTAGACGGATGCTGCGGCCCCATATTGATGGTCATCTCGCGACGCTCGCCGGTATCTGAAATCAATTCAATCATTATAGTTTCAGCTCTTTACTCTTTTGTGGTTACACCCCGGTAGAATTCCTGCTGTACGTAGTCTTTCCGAAGCGGATGACCTTCCCAGTCGTACGGGCATAGAATTCGTCTCAAATCCGGATGGCCGGTGAAGACGATTCCAAACATGTCGTAGGCTTCGCGTTCGTGCCAGTCTGCCGTTTTCCATATCGATTCTACAGAGGGTACTTCCGGTTTCTGTTCCGAAACCCGGACATTCAACGCCAGGCTGTGGCCCAGCTGGGTAGAATGCAGGTGGTAGGCCACGCCCATCTCCTCTTCTTTGGGATAGTGGAGTCCGCTCAGGCACATAAGCGTATTGAACAAAAGCTGGTCGTCATCGCGCAGTACTTTTGCCACATCTTTGATCATCGCTGCAGGCACTTTTATTCTTGCCGGGCCAACATCGCCTTGCAAAGATTCAAACTCTGTTCCGGGAAACGTTTCAAACAGATATTCCAGGATTTCTTCCGTTGATTTCATGAATCCGTTTTTTGGGTTTCGCTTTTCTCCGGGATCTGATCTGAATCTTCTTTTTTATCAATGATTGTCTCGCCGGTAATTTTTTCCTGAAGTTTCATGAACCCTTCGAGCAGCGCCTCAGGCCTTGGCGGACAACCGGGTACGTACACATCCACGGGAATCACCTTATCCACTCCTTTCAGAACATGATATCCGTGCTCCCAATAGGGACCGCCGCAGTTTGAGCATGATCCCATGCTGATTACATAGCGCGGTTCCGACATCTGCTCGTATAGCCTCAGAATCCGGGAAGCCATTTTCATTGTTACGGTTCCCGCTACGATCATAACATCGGCCTGTCGCGGTGAGGATCGCGGGATTATCCCAAACCGGTCAAAATCGTACCTGGATGCGGCTGTGGCCATCATCTCAATGGCACAGCACGCAAGGCCGAATTGCTCGTACCAGAGTGAGTTTTTTCGTGCCCAATTGAGTGCGCTTTCGAGACCAACAATGATGATGTTACTGTCGTGATATTTTTTATCGAGCATTCCCATATTGTTCTCTCTAAACCTCGGTTAGTATCTTCAGCTTGTCGGGATCGCGCTCTTCCTCCTCTTCTACCACTCCAACCCCTTCAACATACCGGGGCACTTTTGGTTTTGGGATATCCCAGGTAAGCTGCCCTTTGCCGAGTTCGTAGATAAAACCGATGAAGATCAGAAACACAAACACAAACATGACCGCAAAAGCAAACCAGCCTACCTCTTTAAATACCACGGCCCATGGAAACAGCAACAGTATTTCTACTTCGAAGATCAGAAACAGAAGTCCGATGATGTAAAAACGGTTATTGAACTGAACACGGGCATCTCCAAACGGAATTTCGCCGCACTCATAGGTCATCAGTTTGGTAGCATTTGGACGGTGAGGGCGGACCAGTTTTGACACAAATAATGCTATTCCAACAAAAACAGAACCGGTGATTAAGAATAAAAGGGCATACCCGAACTCAGTAAGCATATTGCCTCACGGTTAATTAGTTGTAATCCAAATTATGATATTTATACCTATTTATCCAAAATATTTGCGTGTTGAACGCGAACGGTTAAAAAAATTCATCCTTCACTTTGTAAATCAGGGTGTTACGAACGCCTTATCTCGCTCAATACCACAAGCACAGAACAGTAAAATCGATCATAATTACGATTACCTGACTCAACGTTAGTTCGAAGCAGCAACATAGACTTCACTAGTCCCTACCCCTTTTTACACAAAGGCTGTACATGCCAGCCTGTAGGATAGCAATACAATTTTACCGTAAAAGTTTAAATAGGTACAAAGTGAATTCAGCGGACCCGGATTCACTGAGGCAGTACCATTACCTCACCGCAAGCCTCTCAATCGCTGAGATCACCGCTTCGCTGTCACCGGCGGCGTCAACCTGGGTGTCTTTGTAAACGATGGTTCCGTCGCGGTCGATGATGAAAGTCCAGCGCGCAGTGGTTACCTTGCGGGAGAGCACCACCTCTTCCCCATCCACTTCGCGGGTGATGGATGAGGCGCCTTCGCGCACCGGCACGCCGAATGAGCGGGCAATGCTTCCGTCGGTATCGGACAGCAGTGGAAAGTTAAGATTGTTCGTGATTTTGAAGATGCGCTGGTTTTCAACGGTGTCGCCGCTGATACCCACCACCTCGGCGCCCATTTCGGTGAGCTTTGTTCGGTTATCGCGGAAGCTGCACGCCTGCGCGGTACATCCGCCCGTCATGGCTGCCGGATAGAAAAAGACCACGATAATGGAATCGCCCACATGATCGTCGCTGTTCCACTGCTCGCCGTTATCGGCCATAGCCGTAAAGGAAGGGGCTTCGTCGCCCGGCTCGAGGGTGATCTCCTGTGCGGAGGTTACGAGCGGCAGCAGGAGCAGTGCTGAAATGAGAAGTGAAACAAGGGTGAGATTGAATGGCAGGTTCATCGGAGGAAAAGAGTTAAAATGAGATGTTGAAATTTTATTCGAGTAATATGCAAAACTCTTAAATCAAATACAGAATTCCCGGGGTGGCATGTAATGCACGGTGATTAACCGCGAAAGCCACAGCATACGCAGGGTTATTCTCAGGTTAAATGAGGGCATGTTGAAGAGTGGGCAGTGATGTCTCATAATCATAAGGTTGCATGATGTATTTTGATGGGTGTTAATGCTTTAGAATAGATATATAGGCCAAACTAAAATGTTCTGGTAATTTAACCCTTAGTTTACTTTATTAATTGCGGCAGCAGTTTTGGGCGTCAATTAGCATATCAGTATCAGCCCGGATGCCGCATTGGAAGCTCCATCCCATCAAAGGCAGCAGATAGATGGAAGTTTCCCTGAGAAGACTTACCACGAAGCAGCTTTGTTAATCAATAAAAAAGAGAAGAGATATGAGTAAGAGTGTGCTATACATTTTTTTCATTATTCTGTTGATTGCACCCAACATAAATGTCCACGCCCAGCCCCAAATCCAATGGGAACCTCACCCGATTGAGCTGGATGAAGAAATCAAAGACCGGGTTCGGTTTGGGTTTCTACCGGTTCCCGAGAACAGGAATAACCCCGATTCGCGGGAGATTTATATGGCGTTTACGGTGATTGAGAGCACTGCTGATAATCCCCTGCCTGATCCGGTAATTTTGCTGCCTGGTGGTATTGGTGTTGGACATAACCAGTTTGTAAATACGATTGCTTCAAGCTCCTTTGCAAAGCAGGTTTTACAAAATCGTGATTTTATCATCATTGATGTAAGGGGCTCAGGCTATTCTCATCCACGGCTCTGCCTTAATCTGAACTCGGAAGAGCTGATGACACAAATGAATATTAAAACGGGAGAGGAACTACAGCGTATTATGCAACAAGCTTTTGACGAATGTGCTGAAAAACTAAGGAAAGCCGGGGCCGAAGTCACTGCCTACAATTCGGTTGAAATTGCGCATGATGTCGAAGACCTTCGCACAGCACTTGGCTACGAACAGTGGAATGTTCGCGGACATTCGTACGGCACGCGGCACAGTATGACCCAGATACAGCAGTTTCCTCATACCGTGAGAAGCGCTGCACTCAGCGGTATGTCTGTATTGCATGGATATTCCAACTACAGGCCGGTTTACACTGCGAGATCATTACAAATAGTGTTTGATTATTGCAGCAGTGACTATAATTGCAATGAAGTCTATCCGGATCTTGAGGGCGACTTCATCAGGCTTTTGCAGAGTATTGATGAGAAGCCTATTCCTATTCCTTCATTTGCTCAGAACCTTGCTGGGGAAGTAAACATAAAAATAACACCTCTATATATACAGGAAGGCCTTTTCAGGATATTGTATGCCAAAAGCGGAATTGAGATAATACCCGCGCTCATTCATCAGCTGGCCGAAGGGAATGACTGGATAGCACAGAATATGTATCTGTCTGTTGCAAACCAGTGGTCATTGCTTGAGCTGGATATAAATTTCATCCTCGGCAACAACGACCGTAGTCCGGATGTCAGGACCTCTTACCAGGGAGAAATAGATGAACTGGCAGAACTATTGATGCACTATATGCCGGAAGAAGAACGATTCCGTGCTTTTTGGCCGCAGATCCGTGGTTCTGAGCAGGCCGCAACCGAAATATGGGAGCTTTCTGATGTGCCGGTTTTGCTCATATCCGGGGAGTTGGACCCTGTCACTCCTCCCTCACATGGTGACAACTTTGAAGAATACTTACTCAACAGTGCGCACCATGTAATTCCCGGTTCAGGCCACAGCCCTCATGCTGATGCACAAATCAACTTTGCGGCTTTTTTTGATGATCCTGATCCTGCGAGCTTTGATATCCATTCTCACATGGAAGTACAGCCGCTTCGGCTTGTGACAGACGTAACCCCGAATCGAGGCATTTCTACTTTATTAGCCCTTGCTGGCGCCGGTATGTATCAGCGATTTATTCTGCCCGGTATCGCCATTCTGTTCTGCCTGATTG